>NZ_PUJU01000017.1 GCF_011189505.1 Photorhabdus tasmaniensis | reverse complement strand
ACGGCTGTCCTGATCCAGAGTCAGCAGCCACATTTCTGGCCTGACGGTCAGGTGATACAGCGTTTGATGCCGGTTTGTGGTCCCGACAACCGCACTTTCAATCAATCCGTTCACTTCACGTTGTAAAACATCGTCACGGGTGACGGTGAACAGTGCGGTTTGAAGCAGAAGGGTATCCGTATCAATATCGGAGCGCGGTGCCGCCAGGGTCAGCGACAGGGTAAATAACGATGAAAGCGCTTCATCTAATGTAAAATTGACGACCGCAAAAGTCTTGGGTGCCAGATTGCCGATAGTGCAAGAGAAGCGGAGTCCGGTTTTCATGGTTTTTCCTCAATGACATCATCTTTTGGTGTCCGGGCATGATTGAAAGATGTCCAGCATTCATGGCCTTCCAACCCCCGAAGAATATTTGGATCACCCGGTTTAGGGATAAATGAGGCAAAGCATGATCGCCTCTTTTATGATCAAAGGTTAATTCGAATTTATATGTTGATTTAATAAATATCAAGATTGATATTTTAAAGATATGTAAATCTCACTTCAAAACAGTCACTGGTGTGAATTTTATCGGCGTTTAAGTAACATAATGATTTAATTTATTTCAAAAAGTTTGATTTAGGGGAGATTGCTTTAATCAAGTTATGGCACCATGATAGCTCGATGTCATAAGCTGGAATTAATAGTTAATGAATTGTTAATAAGGTAAAAGATGTGATGTTCTGTTGTTTTGGTCGGGGATTTGATGTCGTCAAGGTATTGTTAGCACTGAAACGACTGGAAGATATGACTCATGGTTAAAGTAACTCCTATCTCACATGCGAAAATGAGAAAACGTCTTCTTAATACACCGGAAGCTCTGCAAGCCTATGCTGAGGCTACAGAAGAATATGAGTTGCTAGAGCAACTCACTGAATGGCGGGAAAAGGCAGGTCTAAAAAAAGTAGATGTTGTAAAATGTGTGTTCCGTTGGTGATAACACGCAGAGGCATACTTATTTGGTATTGCCCTAAAATGGCTTCCAAAAGGAAGCCATTTTGCTGCGGTATTCCCGCCTAGAATCTCGTTTTTTTCAGCGAAAGTAAAAACAGCATATTTTTAACGATAAAAGCGCTGATTAAAAACCAGAGGAAAACGAAAAGTGCATCAATATAAGTCAGATTAAGACAAATGGAATACGCGATTGTGATGCCAATAGCAGAATCGAGCTGATCGAATAAAATAAACAGCTGCTTATTTTGCTTCGGATGTTGTCCCGGTGGTGCGCCGAGTCTCCTTTTCAACCAGGAGTTTGGCAATTCGAAAAGAACATAGCCGAAACCCGCTATGAACCCGGTAAATAAGCAGGAGGCAAGAGTCCGTGGAATAATGGTGTCCTGTGTTTCGGTACAGAGTATTAACCACAGCGGTGAAAATAGCGCGGTAATAATGGGTACAGCAATAAAACCACGCCAGGTTTTGTTGTAGCCGAAATAACGTTGGTGTACCGGGATAGCCCAGCAGGAAAAATAGTTTTTTGTAACAATCACCATGTGTAAACAACCACCAAGGATAACCGGGATAAGTAAAATCCCTCCGTGATAAAAACTATTGAGCATAGAGACTCCAGAAATGAAGACCGGTAAATAAAACAAACCCTGCAAGTGTTGTACTGACGATAGTACTGAGATGTTTGAATTTATAAAACGGGCGATCCCATAGCATGGCAATACTGAATGCAAGGAGCGCTAATGTCAGTAAAAGATGGGTCAGCCCCGGCGTTGCTACCAAACTTACCAAAGCGTAACCACTGACAATAAATAAGCTCCAGAATACGGGCATTCCAAGGTAGGAGAGTCGATCTTCATCCTGAATATTTCCGACTTCGTTAAATACGGATAATCGCAGACAACCGCTGATTATCATTAAGATAATAAACAGCGAATACCAGGATTGATAACCGGAAAGGTATAGGATGATGGATGGTGAGATCAGGTAAATAAGTTGATCCATAAATCCATCAAGATAACGGCCAAAAGGGCGGACAATATCTAAGTTCCTGGCCAGAATACCATCGAGTGCGTCGCCAAGCATGGCAAGATATAAGAACGCAATGGCCAGATAATACCAATGCTGTAATGCGGCTGCCACGGAGAGCGCGCTAAATACCGCTCCACCAATAGTGATATAGTCCGCTCTGTTTAGCTGGATGATGAAATGGTTACTGTTCATAATTTTTCCTTGTATGGAAAGGAGGGTAATTGGCCTTTTCTGAGCATATTTATCAGTGCTATGCGGTTGATTTTGCTGTTATGGCGAATGTCGACGGGAAGCGGATTGGCATAATAAATCCGGGTGACCAGAGTGAGATCCAGTTCGTCTAAGATGGCGGATAAACCAGTCGGCAGGGTGGTGCTTTCCAATATCAGAGCGGCTCCACCTAAAGGATGCAATACGAATGCGCTCCGTGCGACGTTTGGCAGTTCGTTGATCCTTTTTTCCACCCCATAGGGATGAATGATGCGCCCATCATCTAACCGCACCTTGTCTTTTACCCGTCCAAGCAACCAGAGCTGTCCTGCGGTATCTAGGTAGCCAACATCACCGGTACAGTGCCAGATCCCTCCCTGTTTACGTGGGAGTTTGTTTTCTTTTGTTGCTTGAGGATTATCAATATAGTCTTTGAGCACATGAGGCCCGGCAACCAGAATTTCACCTATATTACCGGTAGCCAGCGGGGTAATTTGCTGGGGATCAGCGGTTATCTTCCTGATACATATTTCCGCTTGTGCGACGGGTTTCCCGACCAGATAACCATCATGTGTTGCCCAGTGATTTAATTGTGTTGTCATTTCGACCGTACTGATCGGTTCAACCTCGGTGGAGCCATAGACCACCAGACGCAGAGCATGTGGGAAGACTGCCTGGCAGTTTTCAAGCAGCTCCTTATTGGCAGGCGCGCCGCCCACGATGACAGTGCGTACATTGGGGAATGACAAGCTCTTGTTTCTGGCATAACCAGTGACTTTGTTCATATAAGCCGGTGCACCGCTGAGGCAGGTGATGTCCCCATTTTGCAACTGCCCAATGATTTTCTGCGCATCAACAGTTGCAGGATGGGCAAAGTCAAAATCAGGCAGAATACTGCTGTTGCCGCAGCACAATGAATGCAGCACCATGACGGGGAAACTGTGCAGGTCGATCTCGCTTTTTTCCTCAGGAAAAAGCGCTTTTATCGCATAAAGTTGTGCTAACAGGCTGTCGTGAGTGCGATTTGCACCTTTAGGCATACCGGTAGAACCCGAGGTGAAAGTAATTAATCCCGTCGTATCCGGTGGTAAGTCCCGGCAGATAAAGTTATCCATTGGTAAATGTTGGCTGGGCGCTTTCAGTACTTTCATGCCCCAGATAGGCTGTCCAATAACAAAACGGCGCAGTCGCCACAGTTCGGGGATCAGAAACCAGAATTTTCCTAACGCAGGTTGGCTGATAACCGCCGATAATTTACTGTGCCGTAGCGTCTCCCGGAGTTGTTTTCTGGAAAGTCCCCGCTCAAGCATAACCGGAACCAGCCCCAATCCCAGAATGGCGATAAGCAATGGGTAAAGTACTAAGCCTGGCTGAACAATCACTAACAAGCGATCGCCGGCCACGAACCCGGCTTGGGTTAATAGATGCTGGAAGTGGGATGCGTGAGAAAAAAATTCCCGAAAACTTAAACTACTGCTGTGTGGTGCTTGCAGGGCTAAATGCTCAGGGTGTTTTTGGGCCGCATCGACAATTGGCTGACAAATATTTGTCATGCGAGCCTCCTGTAATAAAGCGCATATTGGTGTCTGGCGGCAGCGGGGGTATTGAAAATCCGTTCTGCGGTCTTTAACGATTTATTATCTTCACGCATCAGGGCACCCCCAAGGTAGGGATGAATGCGGCTGGCACTTTGCTGATATGAGTGATATAGCGTGTGATATAGCCGACTTCCCCGGTATTGCGGCGCGACTGCGACGGTTTTCAATAAGCCTATAGCGGGCTGACCGTTTTGGCTCACGGATAAGCTAAGAATTAACCCGGCAATTTCACCACTATCAGTTTTAGCCAGGAATGATGCAGGGTAATGGCAAAAAGGTTTAATAAACTCCTCACCGCAATATTGTTGAAATGTTGTCCATGACGGTGTGGTGTAAGCGAAATTCTCGCCGAAGACCGAATCAATGAAGGAATATAATCTAACCTGTTCCTGCATCCATAATTCCGGCGTTAGCGGCAGTAATGTCGCCTGAGTATCAGGGAGCTTTTGTCCGCGCTGATAGTCCAGCCGAAAATTGTTTGCTACTGCCTGAGTATCGTCGAATATCGAGGTGTAGCGGTAACGAGTACTAAACCTTAATCCTTCTAACAATAGGGAGTAATAAGGCGGGTTGTAAGGTTCATGCTCAAAAGGGGGGACATCAAAATGATCAAGCCGGACGCGGTAATGCCCGAAGGTCGAGAAGTTAATCGGCCCGTAGAGATTGTGTGCGCCATTTTTCTTAGCCCACTGTTCCAGAGCGCTAAACAGCATGGTGTTGCTTGCCATATCATTATCGGTTTCCCAAAAACCGAAAAATGCGGCGGATTGACCATCAACGGCATGGGGCACTAAAAAACCGGCAAGACGGGTTTTCCCCGGAATACAGCCAATCCAGGCTTTGCTGTGATTAAACCAGGGATTTTCCAGACTGAACTGTTGTTGCACCTTCTCCCGATCTTCGCCAGGCCAGAGCGGCCAGTCACGGTAGATTGTTGCCGGAAGATCGAGAAAACTTTCAGGCAGTGGGTTGGCCGGGGACCATTCGCCCATGAAGATGTTAGACATGTTCGCTCCTTGCAGGTAATTCTTCTGTCGTGGTGTCGTGCAAGCGGATAACACTCCCGGTTGCACCATCCATACGTACCCGATCGCCATCTTTTAAAATTTGGGTGATCGCGGGAATGCCGACAATGGCGGGGATCCCCAGTTCACGAGCGACAACGGCAGAATGCGAGAGGGTGGAACCGCGTTCGATCAATAACCCGCCTGCGGTAGGGAATAGTGGTGCCCAACCGGGATCGGTTCGAACGGTACACAGAATTTGCCCTGCCAATGACATCTCATCCTGTGGGTTTTTAATTAAGCGGATGGTCGTTTCAACCACCCCTGGATAACAGCCTATGCCCTGTAGCATCCCGCTATCGGTGGGTGCCTGCTGTTTCTGATAGGGATAGTTGTAATCTTGCTGTTGATACAGTGAGCCTCTGATAAAGAAGTGGTGAGCAGGCTCGTCTTCTGTTTCGTAGCGGGTGTATTCTTGTTTGCGTATAGCGACTAAAGGCTTAAGCTGGGTCTGTACTGCTGTTCCTTCGTAACCGCTGTAAATCTCCTCTAACGTCAGGTAGAAAATATCGCGGGGTTCTGCGAGCAGTCCTTCTAATGCATATGCCTGGCCAAGCTGTATGAAAATATCCCGGTATAGCCCAAACATCCGGGTTCGGGTGAAGCGCATATTCTCCCGGTGACGTATCGCCTGACGTAATTTATGCAGATTTTTTTTGAAGGCTTCCATACGCCTGGAGCCAAGTTGCTCGCGTATTTGCTGAAATGCCGTGTTTTCAGCCTGAGTACGCAACTTTCTTTCCCGGCTGGACAAGGTTTCTGGTGTGAGGGTATCGATCGCAAGGTAGTTTTTTATTATCAGGAATAGAAAACTGGGATCTTGTTTTAGCGTAATGGTCTCCAGCTTTAGCTCACCCATAGTACGATCGCCATATTTTTCAATATAATCAATGCACTGCTGGTGGAAGGATGTATCGAGTTTGCGTACCTGAGTTAACAGGGTACCTGCATCGCCGTGTGTTAACAGGGTGCATAATGCTGAATTCTGGCGTGCGTACTGGCACATTTTCAACAACACTTTGGTCGGCTGGGTGCTTTCTATATCTTCATCCCCGGAGAGAAGATCGCCTAATAATGCGGACGAGTTTTCAATACCCGCAGCGGTCAGCCCCCGGTGTACCCGGCCATTAAACATCATCACGTAGAAGTCATTCAGGATAGGTGTCGTCCAGCGTTGTAGTAGATGTTCATCCAGATATTTCAATTTCTCGATCAGTTGGCTGCTATTGCAGGTGTGCAATTCAGTTCGTTTTATCGCGGCGGTATGCTGTTTAAACTGTTCTAAGAAGAGTTCTACCCGCTGATCCATTGTTCTGAAAGCATATAGCAGGCGCAGGAGTGCCCACCCCATCTTTGGCAGTTTCTTTATTTTATCGCCCAGTGAGGGGGTTTTATCTTCAATAAAATCAACCGGGTCTTCCAGTCCCATCATTCTTTCCATATCTTTTTTATTGGTTTGGAAAGAGGGCAGTAATAATAGTCCTTTGTACCAATTGTTGATGTTGTAATAGATCCTGCCTTTAATTAAACCAAGCATGTTTTCCAACATGGAACGATGCTGATTAACTTGTTTATCCGAACAACCTAAGGCACGTATTGTCTGTTCATAAACGGTGGCATAACCTGCGCGGGCAAAAGAGAAAGTCAGCGGCGTTGTTATTCCACAATAAGATTCCTGAATATTGGAATTATCGAAAATAATATGGCGTTCGCTTTTATCATCCTGACGGGGCAACCGGGTGATTGGCCGGGTCTGTAGAATAAAGATTTGGTGGTTTTGAATCGTCCATTCAATATCTTGTGGACATCCCCGTGCCGCAGCGATTTTTTTGCCCATATCCCGTAATGCATAGATTTCGCTATCGGGTAAGGTCGGTTCCCACTGCTTTTCTTCCACGACGGGCATCGTTACTGTACCACTGCCGCTGGTGGTATCGAAAACACTGGCTGTCCCTTTTTGCGTGATATGGCGTTCGATCTCGAACGTGGTGAGATGAACGGAAAATTCATCGGTATCACATTCGCCGGAAACCACACCTTCACCTGTGCCCCAGGCGGATGAGATGAGGCAATGTTGTCTGCTGCCGGTCACTGGATGTGCCGTAAACATGACACCAGAAACTTTACCGGCAACCATATTCTGAATGATAACCGCGCTACGGATATTGCCCATCGGTAGCTGTTTGTGTAAACGATATTGTAACGCGCGGGTATTAAAGGCTGAGGCCATCACGGCGCGTAAGCTGTCGGCAAGGGCGGATTTGCCACGCTGAAACAGATAGCTGTCCATCTGTCCGGCGAAGGAGGCGTTGGCTGCATCTTCACCAATAGCTGATGAGCGAACAGCAAAAAACGCATCCGGGTAATTTTCTGACAAGTGAGTTAATTCTTCTTCTAACTCAGCAGGCAACGGAATCGACTGTAGCCATTGGCGCAGAGGGGCGGCGATGGCGTCGAGTTTTTCCTGGCTAATATCATGTGGTACGGCGGCTAATTGTTCCACAATGTTAATCGCAAACGTATCGTTGATTAATAAACTGTTCAGCACTTCGCTGCTGATGACCCAATAATCAGGTACAGGGAAACCGTTTTGCGTAAGCCATAATAAATTAGCCGCTTTACCGCCTAAGGAATGTTCTGCTAATTCAATAGCGCTATCTTGAGTATAGAGATATTTCATGTTGTTCCACCAATGCAGCAATAGTACACCTTGCCTATATCATGGCCCTATCTGCGCGTAATAATATTGGCGTAGGTCAATCGATAAGACACGAATGTATTACAAACTATTGCTGCACCCTTATTTTAGAGGAAGAGTAAATTAAATAATTTATTTGGGTTACTAGTTAGTTCCGCGTTAATGAAATAAGCCAGCGGATAGTTTTCATTGTGCGCTCCATAAATGGATAGCCAACGACATTATGCGCCATCATATAAAGCGGTATTCTTCTCATCCATAAATCACGTAATGCGAGTTCATAGCCACGTCGCCAACTTATTGGATCGAGAGAAATTCCCGATTTTTGTTCAAGTTCAACCCGGTGCAGTTCAATATAATAGGCCACACTGTTCGCATCGCTATGCTGGTCTAAACTAAAGGCCAGTAATTCGGCAAGGTCGCGCTGTGGCAGATGTAAAGTAGACAACTCCCAATCCCAGGCGCATAAACGTAATCCTTCTTCCTGCTGCCGGAAGGCAATATTCCGTGGGTTGAAATCACCGTGGATCAACGTTCTGGGCATTTGTTCGATTTCTTGCCACCAGATGGCGGCGTTATCTACCCAGTGCTGAAAGTCTTGTTGTTCTTCGGCGGTGAACAACTCTGGAAATGCCTGGTGAATAAAATGACCTAGTTTTTGCCACAGGGGCTTCATCTGTGAAACTGTATCGGCATCAGGAATTTGCAGTTGTGGGAATTTCCACATAAGCTCTCCTTCCCGCCCTAACCAGATGGAGTGAATATCGGCTACCCCTCTGATAGCCGTTTCAAGATGGTGCTGTTCCCACGGTGTTTCCAGGTTAATATTGTTCATTAGCACCATATCCTGGAGTAATTCTTCAATCAGGCCATAAGTTCCGGTTGCCTCATTTTCAATCACACCATAGATAATGGGTATATAGCGCATCAACTGTGGATTTTGTTGATTCATAATAGCCAGCTCACGGCTATGACTTTGGTGAAATTCAAGCTGGT
The DNA here is from genome assembly GCF_011189505.1 of Photorhabdus tasmaniensis. GTDB lineage: Bacteria > Pseudomonadota > Gammaproteobacteria > Enterobacterales > Enterobacteriaceae > Photorhabdus > Photorhabdus tasmaniensis. The sequence goes on along the minus strand of NZ_PUJU01000017.1, from coordinate 90,656 downwards.
GGGCAAAATCTTGGAAAACAGTAAATAATTCAGGGGAACAGTGCCTGGCAATATCCAGGACCATTTTAACGATCTCACTCCCCAAAGGTTTCAGTTTCAGCATCACTGGCAGAGTACGTTGTGCGGATGTCGTCATCGCAAAGGGAAATAAACCAATTAAACGTTCCGCATAATTCGAACTCAGATGTGTCAGCAGGCTGTGCTCATCATTGCCAGAAAATTCTGGTTTGATCGTGGTCAGATGAGTTCCCTGTAACACAGGATTGAGGTTTGCTTGCTGGAAAAATGACAGATCAAGCTCCTGTAGGGTGTGCGGAATAATACTGCTAGTGTGGGGTGGGCGGTTGCGGCCAAGTCTTTCATGTGATTGAGCGAATTCATCCGCCGCAACAGCTGATAGTGTTGAAATATCAAGCGCCAGGCAGTAACTGGCGATGATTTCAGCCAGACGGGCAGTGCCGTTTTCATCGGTGCAGCCCAGCATGTTCAGACATTCACGTTGGTGTGGTAAATAGGTTCCGCCACCGACTGTTCCTACGATTAGCGAGGGCAGTGTGACACTGCAATAGACTCGGTTATCGGCAGTTAATGTCATGTGTAAATGCGCGACTGATGATTCATGTACACAAGCGATATCTTGACCGAGGGCAGTAAACATACCGGCGATAACGTTTGCTGCATTAATATTTACGCCGACCATCCCTGAGGCGATAGCCCCCTCGCAGATATGATGATAAGCCGTGACAAGTTGTTGCGGCGTGACTTTCAGGATTTGCTGACAGGATTCAGCACTGAGATAAACCTCGGCGACGACACGTGTCCCTCGTCCTTCAATAAACGTTTTATAAGAGACTTTTTTATCGCCGGAAGTATTACCATCTATCATAAAGTGGCGCAGTGGTATAAACGCTATTTTGGCGAGTTGTTGTTGGATCCATTGGCATGCATACCAGGTGCAGACGGTAGTCATATTTTGGCCTGCTGCCGCCGCTGTATTGTAGATGAACTGCAAATGGACGCTGCGCCCAATGATTTGCGGCTTTATTTCCAGCAATCGCGCATGTTTGGAGTGGCGGCCAATTTCATGCCGTATTTCGCTGAGATGTTCGTTAACCCAATCACTGAACATGATGCTGTGTGCTACGCTATAAAATTCAAAACGAGGTGCTCGTATCATGCGTTGGCTGAGTACCCGGGCAGTCGTCCCCCCTGATTGCATAATGGCAGAGGAGCCACGGGATATCGACGCAATTAAAGCGCCTTCTGTGGTGGCGAGTGGGGCATAATATACCCCTTGCGCGTATTGTCCCTTGATCAAGAGAGGGCCGGCGATCCCTACAGGGATTTCTATTGAACCAATAAATCCTTCAATGGTTTTTGTTAGTTTCGTTGCATCCAGATGGGTAGCGGCTACGTGTTCCAGTGGATGACCTGTATGTTTTGCCAGATAATCCAGGCGCTTTTGCCGGGCTTCCTCGGTATATGTATAGAGGTGGCGGCGGGGCAATAGTTCTTGGGCTGCTTCTGTGCGAACGCCAGATGCTTCTTGATGTTTAATGCTGAATATGTCATGTGATAATTCTAGAATAGAACCTCGCGCACAGTTTTCTGTGTGAGCAGTGGTATTATCTGAAACATCAAGCACACATGATTGGATATTTTTTTGCAACATAACTCTATTTCCTTTAATACCTAAGCAAACCCAAGCTTTATTAAGATGCTGGCAATGCACACGGAGTAACCCAGCACCATAAATATTCCCACTATTGCTTCATCGCGTTTGCGATTCTGGATGATGGGGCGATGAAGGAATTTGCCTAATTGCCATAGACACAATACATAACAAACGACCAGGATAATTAACGCCCATAACGCTATACCACCAGTAGTGATATTGATTAGCCAAATCTGTAACACCAGCATTACAGTGAGTAATGACGCGATAATAGCGACAGCCCCTTTTATACCGAAAATAGATGAATAGGTTGGTATTTCCAGACGCTCTTCATCTGGGCCTTTACATTTGCGTGTAATTTCAAAACTGAATCCAGAGAAAAAGCACAATCCCATTAAAACCCATATTGGGAAAGTGAGTGTAACGTTAGGGCTGGCGATATTGCCTAACCACCAGATAATAAGTGGCATTACCAGCATATGGGAAATGGCGTACCAAGTGAGGTGCTGGTTTAACCATTCACTGATAAAGAACTCTTTCCCCATAAGGCAAGTCCAGATAAAAACTAATAGCCAGGTAAAAGTGACTGAGCCGACGCCGCGATCTAAAAATAAGCTGCCACCCAATTGCAATGCGATACAGCAGATACCAAGTACCCGTAGATTTTTTAGCGTAATAATACCCCGCTGTAAGATCCGCTGTGGGTGGTGTTCACAATCTAGTTGATAATCCTTATGCTCATCGAATATCCGTAATAGTAAAAAATAGGAGAAGGCCATCAGGCAACCGAGTAGGATTTCCCATGACAAAACGGGTTTTTCCCCTATCGAATAAAAAGCGACGGAATAGCTGATGATATAAAAAATAAAGAAAAGCGGTGCATTTTGTAGCGGGAAACGTTCATCCATCCATAGTTTTATCCTCTTACCAATGAATTTTGAGTAGATCTCTTGGCCTTCCATACGTCATTCCTATTTATTGTATAAAGATTAAACTAATATACGTTTGTAACAATCCAATCCAAGGATAATAAATCCAAAAATAAATCTTAATAAAGTCTATACGTGCTTTTTGGCAGGTAGCCGTATGAAATACGTATCGACCAGCGTCATACGTTAAGCCAAAAATTTGCAATCCGCTATAATCAGGATGTGTAAATTTAAATATCAGTATGCAACTTATGTTTACATTTTCTTTCATAAATGTATGTTTGTCTGATGTTTTTGGTTTTTTGGATTGAAAGGTAATGAGCCTTGATGTCATATGTCGGTCCGATATAAATGACATCCATCCCGTTATCTACAACAACTATGCTCCACATAAATAAGCTTTTTATGGGGAAAGTCTGTTCTATATGAAATACTGGAATAAAGTAATAATAGTTAACAATTGTAATTAACCGAATGGTGAGATGTTTTGATTTAGAGCAGTTTATAGGCGGATATTACCCAAATAGCTGCAAGATAAAATTTACAACTGGTTCTGTATTAGATTCTTGATGTAGGATCGGAGAAATACCGATATATTCTGGTTGAATAGCTATGCTACTTTATCAAGTAAGGAGTTTGAGCTGTGTTAGGAAAAATCCGCGATCTTAATCTGCGCTGGTTTACTACTGTCCGTGATAATCATTTAGTTGTCAGCCAGCATAAGCAGAAAGAGGTTAATTTCATCGGCGAAGCCAATAGTCTGATTTTAATCGTTGCCCACAAAGAAAAGCGGGATATTTTGTCTTTCCTGTGTCGTTTGTGTATTGCAGAGGATACAGAATCAGGGTTGTATGTTAGAAATTGGGTGGATGCGATAGCACTGAAATTTATGCCTGCTGTTTTTCGTACCGGTTTATTGCGATTGGTTGCGTTTATTAAAGTCAGTTTGCCGGAGGGCGCAGAACATGCGCGATTATCATGTTGATCAGGGTAGAAATTCCAGTAGATGCAGCAGGAATAGATCAGTTGCTGCGGGGATCTTTTGATACTCCGGCAGAAGCGGAATTGGTACAGCAATTGCGGGAAGATGGATTACTCACGTTGGGTATGGTTGCTACGGATGAAGAAGGTCAGGTCATTGGTTATGTGGCATTCAGTCCGGTAGATATTAATGGAGAGGATCGCCAATGGGTTGGTTTAGCGCCGTTAGCGGTTGCTGAAGAATATCGTCGGCAAGGGATTGGTGAAAGACTCATTTATGAAGGTTTGGATAGCCTGAATGAATTTGGTTACGGCGTAGTCGTTGTTTTAGGTGATCCACTCTATTATCGCCGGTTTGGTTTTACGCTTGCCAGTGAGCACCAGTTACAGTGTAAGTGGCCAACATGTGAACCCTATTTTCAGGTATATGAATTAGCTGACAGTTCCTTGGCTGATTATACTGGGCTGGTTACTTATTCTCCCCATTTTGACCGTTTCTGATTGATGTCAAATATTTTGCTATACAGATGGGCTGGCAAATAACCAGCCTCTCTTTTTGTTGTTTACTCAATTGCTTTACCTGATATTCCAGTTGTGAGGCACGGGATCTGTCTCCGGCATAACTGCTGAAAACCAACTGTAATGGTCCTTTCCCTCTCAGTGCTTTTGCTCCTTTACCATTTGCATGTTGCGCAAAACGGCGGTTGATATCTGTCGTTATCCCGGTGTACAGCATCCCTGCTTTCGTTTTCAGCAAGTAAAGAACCCATTGATTTTTAGCCATATAACTTTTTCTTAATTTTTTATTTTTGATATTTATCTTTTATTAAGACGTTTTTTCTATATTATTTTTCCAAATAACTTAGTTTAAGTCATTATAATATAACAGTTTTATTAAAATTTGTTACATATCAAATTCCTATATATCGTATTTTTTGTTCAAAAAAATTGAAATAAAATAGCAATAATTGCTAATTTTTATTCTGGTCGTTAGAGCATACTATGATCCACATCACAGAGAGTAACTCATTCCATTAAAAATTGATCAAGGATCATGTTATGAAAAACGTAAAATATATCGCTGCTGTTTTGACTTTAAGTGCTATCTCTTTTGGCAGTATGGCCGCAACAGAAGTTCAAACTACTTCATCTGCCAAGGTTGGCGTGGTTTCTGTAACCGGTGCTGATACCTTGGAAAGTTTGAGTGCTGAATTGTCCAAAAAAGCTGACAAAGCTGGTGCATCTTCTTTCCGCATTATATCTACTAGCGGTAAGAATCAATTGTCAGGTGTTGCTGAAATCTATAGCTAATTTATAGTAGAACACACTGAACCCTGACTTTGTCGGGAGATGTCAGAACACGCCGCAGGATGATGTTTATCCCGGCGTGGTTCTGGGTTTCCAGACTAATAAAATCCCCCCATTGGAGGGAGTGTGAATACTACTGAAAACTTTCAGATTATCCGTCAATACCTCGCAAGACAGCACGTCTTCACGCTTTGCACAACAACAGAAAATGATATCTGGTGTGCAAGTTGTTTCTATGTTTTCGATGCCGAGAAAATAGCCTTTTGGTTTATGACTGAATCCCATACCCGTCATGGTGAAATGATGCAAATAAACTCACAGGTGGCAGGGACTGTTGCCGGGCAGATACGTAATATCGCGCAGATAAAAGGTATTCAGTTCAAAGGGAGTGTCATTTGTTTGGCAGGAGAAGAAGATAAAGCGGCCAGAGCACGTTATTGCCGCCGTTTTCCTGTGGCGATGGCGGCTAAAACACCGGTTTGGCAGCTGGATCTCAGTGAAATAAAAATGACTGATAACACGCTGGGATTTGGTAAGAAAATCTGCTGGCAGCGATAAAATTATCTCAGTTGATGAATAATCTGGTTGCGGCTGCCGCGCCATAATAAGCCGGGATCATAAAGATTCTGGATAAACTTGCCATCTATCAGCACATTAATATAGCGGACAACTTCCTGTTGGGCTTTGCTGAGCTCACTTAGCAAATAGCCAGTCCACAGCCAGATATCCTTTTCAGGGCACTCTGCCTTGACGCGTTTTACCAGTTTCAGGATCACAGATATGTTGTGTGGATGAAGCGGATCGCCGCCAGACAGGGACAACCCTTGCCGTTTAATGCGGTTATCCTGTAAATCGGCGACAATATGGTCTGCCATTTCCTGTGTAAATAGTTGGCCGGAATTTGTTCGCCAGGTGCTTTTGTTATAGCAACCGGGGCATTGGTGCTCACATCCTGCGACAAACAGTGTACAGCGAGTTCCGGGACCGTTAACCACATCAACCGGGTAATATTGGTGGTAATTCATTTTTTAGCCTGCCTGAATGCATCTAATTGTCCATTTGTCAGATGTTTTACTCTGCGTTTCACCTCTTCTTGCTTGCCTGCATTGAATGGGCGGGAGTCAGGGCTTCCCAGATAACCGCAGACGCGGCGGGTTACAGATACCCTGGAGGAAGCATGATTGCCGCAACGGGGGCAGGTAAATCCTTTACTGGCGCAGGAAAATTCACCGGTAAATCCGCAGTCATAGCATTCGTCAATGGGGGTATTGGTCCCATAATAGGGGGTGTGTAAGTAGCTGTAATCCCAGACATCTTCCAGTGCTTTTAAATTATGTTGCAGATTGGGATATTCGCCGTAACAGATAAAACCGCCGTTTGCCAGTGGTGGATAAGAGGCTTCAAAATCCAGTTTGTCGTAAGGATTGACCTTCTTTTCAACGTCAAGATGGAAACTGTTGGTGTAATAGCCTTTGTCTGTTACCCCGTCGATAACACCAAATTCAGCGGCATCAAGGCGGCAGAAACGATCACACAGGTTTTCACTGGGTGTGCTATACAGGCTGAAACCATAACCTGTCTCTTTTTTCCATTGATCAGTGGCTTTTCGCAGATGGTTAACAATTGAGAGCGCTTTGATGCGTAATTGTTGGTCATCAAATAGATGAGCCCGATTGCCATATAATGCGTTAATGGTTTCATGAATGCCAATATAGCCCAGAGAGATAGAAGCCCGGCCATGTTTAAAGATTTCAGCAATATTATCATTGGCTTGCAGGCGAATCCCGCAAGCACCTTCCATATAAAGGATTGGTGCAACCTGTGCTTTGACACCTTCCAGACGGGCAATACGGGTCAGCAATGCTTGTTTTGCCAGTGCCAGACGCTTATCCAGCAATCGCCAAAAATGTTTTTCATCTCGTTTGGCCTCGATAGCAATCCGAGGCAGGTTTAAACTGATAACCCCCAAGTTATTGCGACCTTCATGAATTTGCTCACCATTTTCTTCATAAACACCGAGGAAACTGCGGCAACCCATTGGGGTTTTAAAGGAACCCGTGACTTTAACAACCTGATCGTAGTTAAGAATATCAGGATACATTCGCTTGCTGGCACATTTTAGCGCCAGTTGTTTGATATCGTAGTTGGGGTCACCAAATTTATGATTCAGGCCATCACGGATAGCAAATACCAGTTTGGGGAATACCGCTGTTTTGTGGTTCTTGCCCAACCCGGCGATACGGTTACGCAGAATAGATTGTTGGATTAGGCGGCACTCTTTTGAAGTGCCCAGACCAAAGCCAAAAGTGACAAAAGGTGTCTGTCCGTTGGCGGTGTGCAGTGTATTAACTTCATATTCCAGTGACTGGAAAGCGTCGTAACACTCTTTTTCTGTTCGTGCTTTCGCGTAAGATTCTTTATCGGCAATATCCCATTCTTTAGCAACGGCCAAATGTTTGTCATAGCTGGCTTTAACGAATGGTGCCAAGACTTCATCTATACCGTTAATCGTAGTACCACCATAAATATGGCTGGCAACCTGGGCAATAATTTGAGCAGTTACCGCTGTTGCGGTTGCAATGGATTTGGGTGGCTCTATTTCAGCATTACCCATCTTGAACCCGTTGGTCAACATGCCTTTCAGGTCGATCAGCATACAGTTGAACATCGGGAAAAAGGGTGAATAATCCAAATCGTGATAGTGGATTTCACCTCTTTCATGAGCCAGAACCACGTCACGCGGCAGCATGTGCTGTTTGGCATAATGCTTGGCAGCAATTCCTGCCAGCAGATCGCGTTGGGTTGGAATAACTTTACTGTTTTTATTCGCGTTCTCATTGAGCAGGGAGATGTTGCTCTGTTCAACTAAACCACGGATTTCCTGATTAAGGCGACTGCGTGATCCCCGGGCAAGATCCCTGTCATGACGATATTCAATATAGAGGCGGGCAAGGTGCTTATAGTTGCCTGCCATCAATTGGTTTTCTACTGCGTGCTGAATATTTCGTATATCAACTTGTCTATCGTCAGCCATTAATTGCGTTACTGTGGATGCCACTTGGGCACAGTACTCATCATCTATGACTCCAGCGGCAGAAGCAGCCTGTTTTACCGCATTTCTGATACGGATTTCATCAAATGGTACCTGACGACCATCTCGTTTTATCACAACAGTTTTCACACTATAACTCCTTGAGAATGTTATCCAAAGATATAATCCATTCTCGTTTTGATATTCAGCTTAAATAGAGGTGATGCTATATATGGTTTGTATTTTTATATTTAAGCACAATATGTAGTAAGTTAAAGTGAAATAATAACGACCTGATTTGATCTAACACAAAGAACAGGAAGCTATATCTGGGAGATGGGAAAAAATAAAAAAACCTTGGTCAGTGGGTGAACTGACCAAGGGTTGATAGGAAATGGAATAGGGATTATTTACGCACTGCGATAGCTTCGATTTCGATTTTAACGTCTTTTGGCAGACGGGCTACTTCAACACAGGAACGTGCTGGGAAAGCGGCATTGTGTTCTTTGAAGAATGCTTCATAAGTCGCGTTAACAGTGCCGAAATCATTCAGATCTTTAACGAAAACAGTTGTTTTAACGATATCGCCGACAGTCAGACCTGCTTTCTCAACGATAGCTTTAACGTTTTCCAGTGATTGACGAGCTTGGGCAGCGATATCTTCTGCGACATCACCTGTTGCTGGATTGACTGGAATCTGACCGGAAGTGATTACCATACTGCCCAGATCAACACCCTGAACATATGGGCCAATTGCAGCAGGGGCTTTCTCGGTATTAATCTCGTATGACATAGGTTCTCCTGTTAATGTAATAACTGAATAAATATTTCACCAAAGGTGACTATTATAGTGCCCGTACCTGCCTCAGCAACTGGCATAGATATTTACTTGCTGAGTATCACCACATTGCGATCAAACTCTTTCTCGCAGTATTTGCAGGTCAATACCACATCTTCAAATGTGACTTTGACCCGAAAACTGCTTTCTACCGGCTCATTGTGGCTGATGCAATTGCTATTAGGACAGACTAACACGCTATCAATACGCTCAGGCAGGTTAATTGGCAGTTTCTTCACAACTTCATAGTCTTCAATACAGTTCACTGTTGCATGTGGCGCATACATAGCAAGCTGATTAGCCTGTTGTTCTGTTAGAAATGTGTTTTCGATTTTGATGAGATCTTTTTTACCTAACTGGTTGGAAGGCAGGTTCAGGCCGATGGTAATGCGCTGATCGGTTTTAGTCAGCTTAAATAGAGAGAGTAACTTGAAACCTACCTGAGCTGGGATATGGTCAATCACCGTACCGCATTTAATGGCTTCGACTTGTAGTTGATGATCTTGGGTCATAGTGTTCTGTATGAATACATTTTATTGACAACTATTTCTGTATTCATCCTCCAGATATATTGTTAAGAATCGGCACATCTTCCATTTTAGGTGGTGCCATCCTGTTTATCCAGATAAGACGCAGGTAATTGAGTGTCATTCTACGACTATTATGCCGAAAAGTTGTGGGACCTGGGAGAAGAAGATATTCGTATCCACTGCCAGCTATACGTTGGAAACAAGCTAACCTCCGACAATTGAAGGAAAAGAACCCAGAGAAATGGGCCGCCTCTGTGGAAAAACTCAAAGTAACATTGCCCAGTAATTGGCTGAATTAGTTTGTATATTCCACGATTTGTGGCTTTAAAGGCCACAAATATCATATAAATTAAACTTATGGGCAATTGTTAGTGTACCTTTAACGAGAGATTACTGATCCTGCCGTTGATAAAAGTATGAAGGCAGTCCCTTATTCATGAGTTGGTTTGTTCTCTGAGAAATCCTAATATCTTGGTACATTCCCTTCTAAGGGATATTGATCTTGGAATTATTCCATTGAACTCCTATTTTTTCTAAACAATGTTTTAAGAATCTAACTACGTAATAGCTAATAAAATAAATCCCAATTATCCCGGAAAAATCATTATTCGTTTTAATGCCATTGGTTGATTTTTGACCGCTGACGATACGCCTCTATCATGAGGCAGTATCCAGTGAGGTGTAAAATATGTGTTAACTGAACTTCTAAATTTACTGGTTTATTATCTGAGTTCACTTTCGAAGGTGAATAAATAGACCTAATATTCAATCATATACATAAGTATGGCGTCATGTCAAAAGTAAATAATAACAATTTTCTTTAATCACTCATTTAGAACGAGAGACAGTAGTGCCTGACGGGCATAAATACCATTTTCTGCCTGTTGGAAATAATAGGCATGGGGGGTTTTATCCACATCAGCAGAAATTTCATCAATACGTGGCAATGGATGCAAAATTTTGAGGTTCTCTTTCGCGCCCATCAGATCAGCGGCCCGCAGAACAAATTGCGCTTTTACATTGGCGTATTCGGATGGATCAAGGCGCTCTTTTTGCACGCGAGTCATATAAAGAATGTCGAGTTCCGGCAAGACTTCTTCTATATTGGTATGCAGGCTGTAAGTTGCCCCTTTTTCATTCAGCATATGAAGAATATGATTTGGCATTGCCAATGCTTCCGGCGCGATAAAATAAAAATGGTTGCCATTAAATTTTGCTAACGCTTGTGACAGTGAATGAACCGTGCGTCCATATTTCAGGTCACCAACCATAGCGATATTCAGACTATCCAGCCGTTGTTGAGTTTCTTGAATAGTGAACAGATCCAGCAAGGTTTGAGTTGGATGTTGGTTAGCGCCGTCACCGGCATTGATAATCGGAGTATGACCGGAAAATTCGGAAGCCAGGCGTGGAGCACCTTCCTGCGGGTGGCGCATCACGATAGCGTCAACATATTGGCTAATAACGGAGATAGTATCTGCCAGCGTTTCACCTTTCTTACCCAGGGAGGTGTTGCTGCTGTCTGAGAAACCAACCACGGAAGCGCCAAGGCGGTGGATTGCGGTTTCAAAAGAGAGGCGGGTACGGGTAGAGGCTTCAAAGAAACAGCTGGCGATAACCTTGTGTTTCAGCAATTCAGGTTGTGGTCTGGCTTTCAGTGTGGCAGCGGTCCGCAACACCCATTCCAGATCTTCGCGGCTCAGATCATTTATTGAGATGATATGTTTGCGATATAACGGATTAGCCATTTTTCACTCTCCTCTAATGCTGACATCCGGGTGCGGTGATCACTTGATGATCACCAGGCAAAAAAAAGCCCCTCACTGAGGGGCAGTAAATGATCGGTTTAGCAACGGCAAAAATAATGATTGTTGGCTGCCTTTAGGCAGTTGCACCCGCACTTTAGCTTGATGAAAAGAGGCGCTGTTTTTCATAATTTCTCCCGGCAAATTGTGGCGAATTATACTCGTGAAAAATCTCACAGCAAGCGTTTGCCGAAGAAAAATGATATAGACAGGATTACCTCTTTACAGGTACAGCCCTGCGGATATCATAAGTCATTAGATTTTAAGATCACTTGCCAGTGTTGCTACCATTACCGCTTTAATGGTATGCAGGCGATTTTCTGCCTGATCGAACACAATACTATGTTTTGACTCAAAAACTTCATTAGTGACTTCCAGCCCCCCATACATATTAAATTCAGCGGCGAGTTGCTTGCCTAACGTCGTTTCTTCATCATGGAATGCGGGCAGGCAGTGCAGGAATTTTACCTGTGGGTTGCCTGTCATTTTCACCACAGCCATATTCACTTGATAAGGTTTCAACAGGTTAACCCGTTGTTGCCAAACTTCTTTTGGCTCTCCCATAGAAACCCAGACATCGGTATAAAGAAAATCAGCGTCTTTAACTCCCTCTGCGACATTTTCAGTTAGCGTAATTTTCCCGCCTGTTTTTTCGGCCAGTTTCTGACATTCAGCAACCAGTACTGCATCTGGCCAGTACTGTTCAGGCGCAATTAGCCGAACATCCATGCCTGTCAATGCTGCGGCTTCCAACATGGTATTACCCATATTGTTACGGGCATCCCCCAAGTAGGCGAATTTGATTTCTGACAGCGGTTTCTCTGGTTGATACTCCTGAATAGTCAGCAAATCTGCCAGTAACTGAGTAGGGTGAAACTCATCCGTCAGCCCATTCCATACAGGAACATCTGCATATTCTGCCAGGGCTTCAACCACTTTCTGAGCATGGCCGCGATATTGAATGCCATCATACATGCGGCCAAGTATACGGGCGGTATCCTTAATTGATTCTTTATGACCAATCTGGCTGCCACTGGAGCCAAGGTAGGTGATATTTGCCCCCTGATCGTAAGCGGCTACTTCAAATGAACAGCGGGTGCGAGTGGAGTCTTTTTCAAAAATTAGCACAATATTTTTACCTGTTAGCCAGGCTCTTTCTGTGCCGGATTTTTTAGTCGATTTTAATTCAGCCGCCAGTTTTAGGAAGATATGGATTTCTGCTGAGGAAAAATCAAGTAACCTTAAGAAATTACGTTGATAGAATGGATTCATTGTTGGATATCTCCACAGTTATTTCTTGCATTTAAATTCAATTTATATCTATAAAAATTCAATTTCAACTCCGAATTAGATTTCTTTGATGTAAACAGTGGTTAGCCTGCTTGTGGTGTGGGAGAATGAATGTTGGGACGGCCAACTGATTGAGGGTATTGGGTATGGCAAATCAAAAAGACTTAGAAGAACAACGCGAAGAAACGCGCCTTATTATTGAAGAATTACTGGAAGATGGTAGTGATCCAGATGCGCTTTATGCCATTGAACACCACTTTTCTGCGGAAGATTTTAATCTGTTGGAAAAGGCGGCAGTTGAAGCTTTTAAGCTGGGTTATGAAGTGACTGACGCGGAAGAGTTGGAAATCGAAGATGGTTCTATTCTGATGTGTTGTGATGTCATCAGCGAATGTGGGTTGAATGCTGAATTGATCGATGCTCAGGTTGAACAACTGGTAAATTTGGCCCAGAAGATGGGTGTCAATTATGACGGTTGGGGCACTTATTTCGAAGATCCTGATGAGCAAGATGAAGAGGGTGAAGATGATTTGCCAGAGCAGGGTGAGACTAGACTTCATTAATAAAATCAGTTCGTTATAAATCTTGTATTAGCCTTGGTCGTGGCTGATGCATGTGATTCAAAACAAAATAGTCCTTATAGGTTTTTGCGAATAAGGACTATTGTATTTTAGTGGATTATTTTATCAGACCCGTGTTCTCTGACTGTTGAAAGAAAAGTTCCTTTCCTGATTTGATTTGCTTCGGTAATTTCCCTTTTTAATTCTTATTGAACGAAATTAAATTTAAAATTATTCTAAGATATATATTGAGTTTATTACTTGTTAAATGTCTTCAATTATATCTATGATATTGCAGATTTGTAGCCAGATATTGAATTGATAATGTGAGATAGAGGGTTTTAATTAATTATCCTAGGGAAATAATATTGATTTAACAAGGTGTTTCAAATGGCTAAAGTAACTAACATTAAGGACGTTATTAATAATGCCTCTAGGGAAATTTTTGTTATAGTCGGTGAGGATAATAATAAGACTCATACTATTAACAGTAATTCTGAGTGGGTAGGTGATATTTGGGTTTTCCAAGATTATTTAAATCCACCTAATAAGGATCAAGTTAAGTCTCATAAGGGTAAGGATAAAGAGGGTAAACAAGTGGTGAAATTTAACATAATTTAATTAAGAGAAAACCACCTCTTGAAAGAAGAGGCAGTTATTTTCTTACTTGGAAACGTCGGTGCCGAAATATTGAGTAGAAATGCGTAGATAAGTGCCATCCGCTTTGATATCGGCTAACGCTTTATCGATAGCAGCTTGTAGTTCTGGTTCGCCTTTCCGGATTAGAATACCGACTTGATCACCATTGGGTTCAGTTGCGACAACTTTTACCGGTGCATTGGGTTTGTGTTTCTTAAAATCCAGATAGGATAGATTATCGTTGATAGTAGCATCGGCTCTGCCTGTAGCAACCAAATCAATTGACTGATTAAATCCTTCTGTGGGGACGATTTCTGCGCCGTGACGTTTTGCTAACTGAGCGTAATTGCTGGTCAAGCTGTGGCTTGATGTTTTACCTTTCAGGTCGTTGAACGTTTTAATACTATCATTATTTTTGCGGGTGATAAGTACGGCTTTAGAGATAATATACGGAGCGGAAAAGTCATATTTCTTTTTACGCTCTGGCGTAATTGCGACTTGATTAATTACCGCGTCATAGCGTTTGGCATCAAGTCCGGCAATCAGCCCATCCCATTTTCCTTCGGCGAATTCCGCTTTAACATTCAGACGGCGTGCGATTTCACGACCAATATCAACATCAAAGCCGGTTAAGGTTCCTGAAGCATTGTGATAGGTAAAGGGCGGATAGGTTCCTTCGGTAGCGATTCTAAACACGCCGGCTGATTTTATATTATCAAGACCAGACTCTGCACTAGCAGAATAGGCAATGCCAAATTGAATGACGCCAGCCAATAATACGGTAAGGAATGCTTTCATTTTATTTCTCCAAACTGTCAGAAAATTTATTTAATCGTAATTGACTTGATGGATTCAAAGCGCAATTACGGCAAGGTGTTTTTAACGGTGGGTTATATCTCCCAATCCGGTAAGGTATTCGTTAAAGTGGAAACAAATTCAACTGTCCGCGGCTTGAGAGCACGGGTAAAAATCGTTTTTGACGTCCCCGATTCGACAATTTCACCAGATTCTAAAAATATGACGTTGTAGGCAAGATTAGCTGCCAGACGTAAATCGTGTGTCGCCATCAACATCGTCGTTCCTTCTTTAGCCAACTGTTTCAATACAGCAACCACTTCCAGCGATAATTCCGGATCAAGTGCGGAAGTTGGCTCATCACATAATAACACTTTGGGGGAAGGTGCCAGCGCCCTGGCAATTGCTACACGCTGTTGCTGACCACCGGATAGCGTGGCAGGCAAGACATCGGCTTTGTGTGACATACCAACCTTTTCCAGTAGCTCAAGTGCTCGCTTTTTAGCCTTTTCAGGCGACCATTTCTGTACCCAAATAAGCCCTTCCATAATGTTTTCAATCACTGTGAGATGAGGGAAAAGCTGAAAATTTTGAAATACCATGCCGGTTTGCTGACGGATCCGTTGTATATCCTTATGAGCAATGCGCTCTTTACCGATGAAAGTCATGTTCTCATTGCCGATTTGGAGCTTACCTGCTTGGGGAATTTCTAATAAGTTGATGCAGCGTAACAGCGTACTTTTACCACTTCCTGATGGGCCAATCAGGGCGGTAAGACTGCCTTCCTCAATGGTCAGATCGATATTTTTCAGGACCTTTTGCCCGTCAAAACTTTTTTCAATGCCGGAGAGCTGAATCATCTTTTAATTCCTTTATATCACTCTGTTGCGAAAACTTCTTTTCCAGACGGGCTTGTAGTGATGACAATACTGAACTGATTATCAGATAAAGTATTGCTGCCTCGGTATAAAGTATGAGGGGTTGATAAGTCACCGCAGCAATACGTTGCGCAGCAAGGAAAAGTTCCGGTACGGTAATGACTGAGGCCAATGAAGTATCTTTCACCAGTGAAATAAATGTATTTGAGAGTGGCGGAATAGCGATTCTCGCGGCTTGAGGCAGAATGATCCGGCGTAATGATTGTGTCCAGCTCATACCAATAGAATAAGCCGCTTCCCACTGCCCTTTTGGTACAGACAATAAAGTGGCGCGAATCACCTCAGATGTATAGGCGCCAACATTCAGAGTGAAACCAATAATGGCTGAGGTAAATGCGCCCAGCGTAATACCGACGCTGGGTAAGGCATAAAAAATAAGAAACAATTGTACAAGTAACGGTGTACCACGGATCAGCCATACGTAGAATTTAGCGACAGCAATAAGAGGTTTTGGCCCGTAAAGCCGGATGAGTGCAACGATAAACCCAAGTATAATACCAAGAGTAAAGGTAATAAGCGTCAGTGGAATAGTGAAAGTAAAGCCCGCATAAAGCATAGGCCAAAAAGAATCGAGTACTAAATTAAACCAGGAGGGCTCCATATACTTTCCCTATTGTGTAATATAAAAATATATTTATTTTTATGAGATTGTTTTAAATATCATATGGCAAGCTGGGAGTTTATATATATAAAATAAAGTTATATCATATTGTCATTTTAGATATATCAAAGAATTTGTATAAATCAATATACTTCATGTTTGATGAGAATATTTCCTGATTCTTCAATTCAACTGGACTAACGATAAAGTTCCCTGGTCAGAATTTGTATCCAATGTCGAGGGAACGGGTGCATTTGAGTAAGATATGTTTCACTTATTCGGGAGTATGGTTGCCAAAGTATTGAGCCCAGATACGCTGATAGGTGCCATCAGCTTTGATATCAACAATTGTTTTATCAATAGCTGTTTTTAGCTCTGACTCGCCTTGGCGGAGTAAAATTGCTGTTTGCCCTGCGTTTGGATCAGACGCAACAATTTTCACGGGTGCATTTGGCTTGTGCTTCTTATAGTCCAGATAAGAGAGGCTATCGTTGATCGTGGCATCGGCTCTGCCGGTACTGACTAGTTCGATTTCTTGGCTAAATCCATTCGTGCCGATGATTTCCGCGCCATTATTTCTGGCTATCTGAGCGAAGTTGTTGGTCAGAGTATGTGCTGAGGTTTTACCTTTCAAGTCACTGAATGTTTTTATGCTGTTATTATTTTTATTGGTGATAAGTACGGCTTGAGATGTGATATAGGGAATAGAAAAATCATATTTTTTCTGGCGTTCAGGGGTAATTGCAATTTGATTAATAACAGCGTCGGAACGTCTGGCATCCAGCCCAGCAATAAGACCATCCCATTTTCCTTCGATAAATGTCGGTTTGACATTCAGCCGATGGGCAATTTCACGACCGATATCGACATCGAAGCCAGTCAAAGTACCGGAAGCGTCGTGATAGGTAAAGGGGGGATAAGCCCCTTCCGTCGCAATTCTGAATATGCCTGTAGATTTAATCTTATCAAACGTTGATTCTGCATTAGCAGAATGTACGAGACCAAACTGGACGGTACTTGCCAGTAAGAGAGTAAGAAGTATTTTCATTTTATTTCTCCGGGTTATTAGCGTTATTAAATTATAATTTGATGTTTTACTGGTAATAATATATTTATTTGTGTGATTTTATTCCAGATACAATATGATAAATTTAATGATTTATATATAAAATAAAATTATATCATATTGTAATTTTAGATATATAAATGTGGAAAATTAATAAAATAAATATTTATTATACGCGTCCTTATTAATGAAATAGACGTTATTATTTTCAATATATTTGATGATGTTTATATAGAATGGGATGAATTTACACTTTCTTATAAATTTTATCGTTTACGTTTTGAATTAAAAAGCCACTGACAATGCATTTCAGTGGCTTTGATGAAAATTTACTTGTTGAGAATGTTACAGCGCAGCAATGGTTTCTTTCTGAGCTAACAGCTTCTCTTTTGATGCATTACAGGTTGCCAGGCGTTCACGCTCTTTAGTCACAACGGCTTCGGGCGCGCGGCTGACAAAGCCTTCATTCGACAGTTTACCTTCAATGCTGCCAATCTCTTTATCCAGCTTCTCAATCTCTTTATCCAAACGGCTCAACTCGGCTTGTTTATCGACTAAGCCCGCCATTGGGATTAACACCTCTGCGCCATTAATCAGCTTGGTCACAGAAACCGGAGCTTCTTCACCAACAGACAGAATAGTGACAGAAGAGAGGCGGCCCATTGCCTGAATAAAATTCAGATTTTCTGCTACACGACGTTGTGCGTCAGCATCGGCATTACGCAGCAGAACTTCCAATGGCTTGCCTGGCGCGATGTTCATTTCAGCACGGATATTACGTACTGCAATGATCGCTTCTTTAATCCATTCCAGATCGGTCAGTGCCAATTCATCCGCTTTCGCCTGATCAAATTCTGGGAACGGTTGCAGCATAATGGTATCTGCTTCAATCCCCTTAACTATTTTCACCCGCTGCCAAATGGTTTCGGTGATAAATGGAATAATAGGATGAGCCAGGCGCAATAATCCTTCCAGAACTTCAATCAAAGTATGACGGGCACCACGAACTTCTGCTTCTGAACCTTTGTTAATCGCTGGTTTAGACAGTTCCAGATACCAGTCACAGAACTGGTTCCAAGTGAACTCATAAAGAATATTGGCAGCCATATCAAAACGATAGGTATCCAGTGCTTCACGATAGGCTTTTACTGTCTGGTTAAATTCAGCCAGGATCCAGCGATCAGCCAGTGACAACACCATTTCACCGCCATTTTGGCCGCAATCCTGACCTTCTGTATTCATCAGCACAAAACGGCTGGCGTTCCACAATTTGTTACAGAAATTACGGTAACCTTGCAGACGTTTCATATCCCAGTTGATATCACGGCCCGTAGAAGCCAATGCCGCCAGTGTAAAGCGCAGGGCATCGGTACCATGAGATTCAATACCCGCCGGGAATTGCTTTTCTGTACGCTTGCGGATTTTTTCAGCCAGTTGTGGCTGCATCATATTACCGGTACGTTTTTCCAGCAGGTCTTCTAGGGAAATACCGTCAACCATATCCAGCGGGTCAATGACATTTCCTTTGGATTTGGACATCTTCTGGCCTTCGTCATCCCGGATAAGGCCGGTCATGTAGACGGTCTTAAATGGAACCTGAGGTTTGCCATTTTCATCTTTAATGAAATGCATGGTCATCATGATCATACGGGCAATCCAGAAGAAGATGATGTCAAAGCCACTTACCAACACGTCCGTTGGATGGAAAGTTTTCAGCGCGTTAGTTTGTTCTGGCCAGCCAAGGGTAGAAAAAGTCCACAAACCGGAAGAGAACCAAGTATCCAGTACATCTTCATCCTGGTTTAGGGCGACATCTGCACCCAGATTATTTTCACGACGGACTTCTTCTTCGTTGCGACCGACATAGACATTACCTTCAGCGTCATACCACGCCGGGATACGGTGGCCCCACCACAATTGACGAGAGATGCACCAGTCTTGAATATCACGCATCCAAGAGTAATACATATTTTCATACTGCTTAGGTACGAACTGGATATCGCCATTTTCAACGGCTTCGATAGCCACTTTCGCCAGAGGCGCTGTACGGACATACCACTGATCAGTCAGCATTGGCTCAATAACCACACCGCCACGATCGCCATAAGGAACGGTCAAATCATGAGCTTTGATTTCGACCAACAGGCCCAGTTTTTCAAACTCAGCAACCATCGTTTTACGGGCGGCAAAACGCTCCATGCCCCGGTATTCAACCGGAATATCAGAACCGTAAACATCAGAAATCTCGCCATTGGTATCGAAAACTTCTGCTTCATTACGGATATTGCCATCAAGTGTCATGATATTGATCATTGGCAGAGCATGACGTTTACCCACTTCATAGTCATTGAAGTCATGGGCAGGCGTGATTTTCACGCAACCGGTGCCTTTTTCCATATCCGCGTGTTCATCACCGACAATAGGAATGCGGCGGTTAACCAATGGCAGAATGATCTCTTTGCCGATTAAATCCTTATAACGCGGATCTTCCGGGTTAACGGCTACGCCGGTATCGCCCAACATAGTTTCAGGCCGGGTAGTTGCAACCACTAGATAATCTTTACCTTCTGCGGTTGTTACGCCGTCAGCCAGTGGATAACGCAGGTGCCACATAGAACCTTTAACTTCCCGGTTCTCAACTTCCAGATCAGAAATTGCCGTGTGCAGTTTTGGATCCCAGTTAACCAGACGTTTGCCCCGGTAAATCAGGTTTTCTTTGTACAAACGGACAAAGGCTTCTTTTACCGCGTTGGACAGACCTACATCCATAGTGAAACGTTCACGTTCCCAGTCAACAGAGTTACCCAGACGGCGCATCTGATTGGTAATTGTGCCACCGGATTCTGCTTTCCATTGCCAGATTTTATCGATAAAAGCGTCGCGGCCATAATCGTGACGGGTTTTGCCTTCTTCTGCTGCGATTTTTCGCTCAACCACCATTTGAGTCGCGATACCGGCATGGTCAGTACCGGATTGCCATAAGGTGTTTTTACCTTGCATTCGCTGATAACGGATCATGGTATCCATAATGGTTTGCTGGAACGCATGGCCCATATGTAGGCTACCGGTCACATTTGGTGGCGGGATAACAATACAGAAACTCTCACGGCGGGTATCGCCGTTTGGTTTGAAATAACCACTTTTCTCCCAATGGGTATAAAGAGGCTGCTCAATTTCTTTAGGATTATAAGTTTTATCGAGAGATGGCTCTGATTGCGTTTGGTTAGCGGGTGTTTTTTCCATTTTATCTTGGTACTTAGTCTGTTGGCGGCGTTGCCATGGTCAAATTAAAGCCGACGCTGCGATATGTTTTATATCGTTCACGCGCCAACTGTTTCAAATTTTCATCTATAGGAACGAAGTCTATCACTTCATGGAAAGCGGTGGCAAAGTCTGCAAAATGCGGCAGCAGATTTATCAGGATATCACGAGGTGCATTTCCCCGTTTTTGTGGCCAACATAACTCAACCGGGGCACCATATCTTGGCCCTTCACCCGCGAGGTTATGCGGGACGAACTGATGAGGCTCCCGTTGCCATAAAGCTTCATCTAACTTTTCTGCCTGTTGTTGATCTTCACAGGCAATCAGTACCCGCTTTCCTGCTCGCCATTGGTCAGCCGCAAGTTGACATGCCAGCCATTCGTGAGCCTGTAAATCCTCTTGAGGTGATGGCTGTTCCAGTAAATAAAACGTGGCACTTTTCATTAATGTCTCTGTTACGAAAAAAGGGCATTGTAAATGCCCTTTAATAAGCGAGGGAGGGATCAAATCAATCGTCGTTATTGATACCAGCATTGCCTGCACGATTTAACAGGAATTGTGACAGTAATGCAACTGGGCGGCCTGTTGCGCCTTTTGTTTTACCTGAACGCCATGCAGTACCAGCGATATCCAGATGTGCCCAGTGATATTTTGTAGCGAAGCGGGACAGGAAGCAGGCTGCGGTAATCGCGCCACCCCCACTGCCACCGGTATTTGCCAGATCAGCGAAATTAGAATCGATTTGTTCGAAAAACTCGTCAGTCATTGGCAGACGCCATGCGCGATCACCCGCCTGTTCAGAAGCATTTAGTAGCTCATGGGCCAATGGATTATGGTTGGATAGCAATCCACTGTAATGATGACTAAGAGCAGTGATGCAAGCACCTGTCAGCGTGGCGATATCAATGACCAATTCTGGATCAAAACGCTCAACGTAAGTTAACGTATCACACAGAACCAGGCGGCCCTCTGCATCAGTATTAAGCACTTCGACAGTTTGACCAGATAGCGTGGTTAAAACATCACCGGGGCGGTAAGCGCGACCACCAGGCATATTTTCACAGCCTGCCATTACACCGATAACATTGAGTGGTAATTGCAACTCAGCAACCACACGCATGACGCCATAAACTGTTGCGGCCCCACACATATCGTATTTCATCTCATCCATGCCACCCGCAGGTTTGATTGAAATACCACCAGAGTCAAAAGTCAGGCCCTTGCCAACCAGGATAATGGGTTTGGCATTTTTATCCGGACTGCCTTTATATTCCATGACTGACATTAGCGATTCATTCTGAGAACCCTGACCAACAGCCAGATAGGCGTTCATTCCCAGTTCTTTCATCTGTTCTTCGCCAATGACTTTGGTTGTAATGTGGCTATTGGCAGAATCTGCGAGTTGGCGTGCTTGAGAGGCGAGATAAGCGGCATTACAGATATTTGGCGGCATATTGCCAAGATCTTTGGCCGCTTTGATACCGGCAGCAATGGCGAGGCCGTGCTGGATTGCACGTTCACCGTTGGTTAACTCCCGACGGGTTGGAACATTGAAGACCATTTTACGCAGTGGGCGGCGTAACTCATTTTTATTACTTTTAAGCTGGTCGAAAACATAGAGAGACTCTTTTGCTGTTTCTACCGCTTGGCGCACTTTCCAGTAATTATTACGGCCTTTAACGTGCAACTCTGTTAAGAAACAGACCGCTTCCATTGAACCTGTTTCATTAAGGGTGCTGATCGTTTTCTGGACAATCTGTTTATACTGACGCTCATCCAGTTCGCGCTCTTTACCGCAGCCGATGAGCAAAATACGTTCAGATAACACATTGGGAACATGATGTAGCAGCAGCGATTGACCAACTTTGCCTTCCAGCTCACCACGGCGCAGCAAGGCGCTGATATAACCATCACTTATTTTATCGAGTTGTTCGGCGATAGGGGAAAGGCGGCGAGGTTCGAAAACGCCGACAATGATACACGCACTACGTTGTTTCTCCGGACTACCGCTTTTTACACTAAATTCCATGCGTTCTCCTGAATCTTAAAGACAAAGACGGACGCTATCGTTAAAATATGGCGTTCCGCATTAATCTACCCCATAGAAAGTTCACTCTTTATGTTAAGCTAAACGCACTACTTAATAATTGTTTAGCTAACTATTTCAGTATGTTCTGATTGGGAACCTAAATAAATATGAAATGCTTCGAGAACATTTTAGCAATAGGGAAGCCAAACTGATGCATATAATAAATAGTAGATATACAATGAAGTTAGCCATTTTCCTGCAAAAAGACAAGTTTTCACAGGCGTAATAAGCGTGATCATCATTAGATATCTGGTACGGGAAACCCTGAAAAGCCAAGTTGCGATACTCTTTATCCTTTTACTGATCTTTTTCTGTCAAAAATTAGTAGAAATTCTGGGTGCCGCAGTGGAAGGAAACGTCCCAGCAAATTTGGTTTTATCCTTGTTAGGGTTGGGTGTGCCTGAAATGGCGCAGCTTATTTTACCCCTGAGTCTTTTTCTTGGGGTGTTGATGACTTTCAGCAAACTCTATACTGAAAGTGAAATTACTGTTATGCATGCGTGTGGCTTGGGCAAACGCGTGTTGGTGGTTTCGGCACTTATCCTGGCGTTGTTGACTTCTGCGCTGGCGGCGGTGAATGTTATTTGGGCAATGCCGTGGTCCTCAAAATATCAGGAGCATGTGGTGGCTGACGCCAAGGCTAATCCAAGCTTGGCGGCGATAATGGAAGGAAGATTCAAACCTTCTAATAACGGCAATTTGGTGCTCTATATTGGTAACGTGTACGGCGACAAATTCGAAAATGTATTTCTTGCCCAGCTTCGTCCGGTTGATAACCAGCGTCCTTCGGTTGTGATCTCGGATGGTGGTCATATGGTGGAACGGCCTGATGGCAAACAGATGGTTGTCCTTAACCACGGTACTCGTTACGAAGGTACCGCAATGCTGCGAGATTTCAGAATTACCGAGTTCAATGATTATCAAGCGATTGTTGGGCATCAGGCTTCGACTGTAGATGGTAACAAAATTGAACAAAAATCCATGACTCAGTTATGGCAAAATGATGATAAAGATTCCCGTGCTGAGTTCCATTGGCGCTTAACTTTGGTGCTCTCGGTATTGATTATGACCATGATGGTTGTACCGTTAAGTGCGGTGAATCCACGTCAGGGCCGGGTACTCAGCATGTTGCCTGCAATGCTGCTTTACCTGATCTTCTTCTTACTGCAAAGCTCCCTACGCTCTAACGGTAGCAAGGGCAAATTGGATCCGATGATCTGGATGTGGGCGGTTAACGGGGCTTATCTGATGTTGGCGTTGATTCTCAATATCTGGGATACCGTACTGATGCGCAGGATTCGGGCCTGTTTTAAAGGTAGAGGAGTAGCCTGATGTTTGGTGTATTGGATCGTTATATTGGTCGGACTATTCTACAAACCATTCTGATGACACTATTTATGCTGGTATCACTCTCCGGCATTATTAAGTTTGTTGACGAGTTGAGAAGAGTGGGGCGGGGGGAATATACCACTCTTTCCGCTGGTCTTTATGCTTTGCTGAGTGTGCCGAAAGATATTCAGATATTCTTCCCGATGGCAGCTTTACTTGGGGCCTTATTGGGGCTTGGCACGCTGGCAACCCGCAGTGAGCTGGTGGTTATGCAGGCTTCTGGTTTTACCCGTATGCAGGTTGCTGGCTCAGTCATGAAAACGGCAATTCCGCTGGTGATCCTGACCATGGTTATTGGTGAATGGGTTGCGCCACAAGGTGAACAGATGGCACGTAACTACCGGGCTCAGAAGATATTTGGTGGTTCTTTGGTTTCAACAACTAAAGGCATGTGGGCGAAAGACGGGACCGATTTTATCTACATCCAGCAGTTAATGAGTGATACAGAGCTTAAAGGCGTCAATATCTATCATTTTGATGATGATAAAAAACTACTCTCTGTAAGATATGCAGCCAGTGCTGTTTATGATGAAGATAGTGACTTATGGAAGCTTTCTCAGGTGGAAGAATCTAACCTGACAGACAACAAAAAAATCACGGGATCACAGAGTATCTCTGCTGATTGGAAAACTCGGCTGACACCACAAAAATTGGGTGTTGTCGCGCTCGACCCTGAAGCACTTTCCATCAGTGGCTTGTATCAATACATCAAGTATCTCAAACAGAGTGAGCAGGAATCAGGGCGTTATCAACTGAATATGTGGAAAAAGATATTTGCCCCACTTTCAGTTGCGGTAATGATGTTGATGGCGCTCTCTTTCATCTTCGGACCGCTGCGTACTGTACCGATGGGCGTTAAGATAGTAACGGGGATCAGCTTTGGCTTCTTATTTTATGTCCTCAACGAGATCTTTGGCCCACTGAGTTTGGTTTACAGTATGCCGGCAGTTTTGGCAGCGCTGCTACCAAGTTTGCTGTTCCTTACTGTGAGTGTTTATTTATTGCTTAAGAGACAGTAATTTTTAGCAATCGTGGTGCGGGTGATAGGAACAAGATATTAGAGAAGCTGCGGGGATGGAGAATAAGCGAGAAACTCCATCCCAGGTATCTCGATTTATAAAACTCAGATTCAAACTTGTTTGTGATTCCTCGACAATGCAGTTACCAGTTGATTAACCCCGGTCGTTACACTGCTGAACTTACTGCGTTGCTTCCGGGTAATCACCACAAATACTCCGATATTTTGCTCGGGGATCATTGCCATATACGTATTGAACCCACCGCCACCACCGGTTTTCTGATAAATGCCCAGTACATCACCACGAGCGTTCATGTAAACCCAGCCAAGACCAATGCCATCTGCCTGACCGGCAATATCCATCCCTTTAATTGAAGCCAGAGCGGAACGCTTAAAATAAACTCCCTGCTCGCGGCTGGCAGTTTGCTTACGTAACTGATTGTCTGATGACAAAAACTGCTGCATCCAGCGCTGCATATCTCTTGGCGTGGAATAGATTCCACCACTACCTGCTGCCGCAACAGTATTAAGACACGGACTGGGTTTATCACTCTCCATCAGACGGGCACATTGAGAGCGGCTGGGTGTCAGTGTCGTGTCTTTCATATAGTAAGGGCCGGTGATCTTATCGTGCAACAAGCGGGTGTATGGCTTACCTGCGGCCTTAGCGAGTGCATCCGCTAATAAATCGTAAGCTAGATTGGAATAAGATACAGTTGTGCCTGGAGATACATCTAATTGAGCTGTTTTCAACCAAGTCCAGCGATTGGCTTGTGTAGGCCAGACAAAAACAGGGCGTCCCCATTGACCTCCCGGCTGTTCACGAGGTAAACCACTGGTATGGCTTGCCAGGTGGAACAACCGGATAGGCTGAAGAGGGCTGTATTGAGGCACTCTCACGCCATAATAGCTGTAATCTTGCAATGGATCGGTGGAACGCAGAACCTTATCCTCTTCCAGCTTGATCATAATCTCACTGGTCATCAGCTTAGTCAGCGAAGCGATGCGGATAACTGAATCAGGCTTAGGACGGATGCCGTTTCCCGGACGAGTTTCACCGAAGCTGCGGTAAACCGCCTGATTATTATCAATCACCACCATTGCCATACCTTGGGCATTGCTGCCATTGAAAATATCCTGCGCGTACTGATCAACCAATTGCGAAGCTAGCTTTTTAGTTCTCGCGTTTCCCTCAAACACCTCCCATTTCAATGGTTGTTTCTTTGGTTGCAGAAACTTTGGAGAATAGGTTTTATCGGAAGGAGAACAGGCTGCGAGAGCCAAAACCATGGCAGAAACAGGGAAGATCTTAAAAAACTGTTTATTCATTTTGAATTAACCAATTAGGCATACTTCCAGTAAACTCACGGACAGGATAGAGATATCAAAATACGGTTACTTATTCTTTTTAAACAGCATCATCAACGCGCCAATGACAATGCCCAAAAAGATACCAGCACCAATCCAGCTAATAATCGTCATAACCATTTACCTCATAGTGAATTATCATCCAGATTATATAAGGTGATTATAAGTTGTCTATCGGCGTCAGGTGTTTCAGCAAACTATGGTGATATAAAACTGTTTTAGTTTTTTTTCGGTTGTGAGCTGGTGCTGAGTAGGAAGATTAATTTCAGACTGAAAAGATGTTGCTGAGTATGCTTTATACTCGCTTGGGTTTTTTGTGTTTAAGAATTGAGCATGAATTTGTATTGAATAGATGAAAATGATCTTTTTTTCGACGGTTAAACTAAATCAGTAGGATAACTATTGCTAACAGATCACTGACAGGTATAATGGCCCCCGTTATCCGCATACTACTTCAGTGCCGAAGTGGCGAAATCGGTAGACGCAGTTGATTCAAAATCAACCGCCTTCGGGTGTGCCGGTTCGAGTCCGGCCTTCGGCACCATGACTATGTTCATAGCAGTTCACCAAAGTCCACTTATCCAAGAAAACTCCTTATAAATCAAATAAAGTAGTCTATCAAGGTCTATCATCGTCCGTTGCAATCCACATATCTGTGGGGGCATAATTGGGGGCATCTTCCGATTCGATTAATAATGTGCCCCCAACATGAAACTCAATGCCAGGCAAATAGAGACAGCAAAGCCAAAAGATAAAGCCTATAAACTCGCTGATGGTGGCGGGTTGTATCTGGAAATTACTCCGCGAGGTTCAAAATACTGGCGTATGAAATACCGCCGACCTACTGATAAAAAAGAAGACAGGTTAGCATTTGGGGTTTACCCGGTAATTTCTCTTGCTGATGCCAGAGCTGAACGTGATGAGGCTAAAAAACTGATAGCTAATGGTATAGATCCCAAAGCAACACAGAAAGAGACACAAGCTGAGGCATCAGGAGAATTCAATTTTGAAACTATTGCCAGGAAATGGCACTCCAGTAATAAGCGGTGGGGTGACTATAACCGGGCGCGTGTACTGCGCAGCCTTGAACAATACATCTTTCCTCATATTGGTAAAGTTGATATCCGTCAGTTAAAGACTAGTCATCTATTAGCACCTATCCGAATGGTGGATGATGCAGGAAAGCATGATGTAGCTCAACGGCTTCAGCAGCGGGTAACAGCTATCATGCGCTATGCCGTACAAAATGACATTATCGACAGTAATCCGGCTATAGATATGGCCGGGGCGCTGACTATGCCTAAAACTAAACATTATCCTGCATTGCCATCCAATTGCTTTCCTGAATTATTGGAACGTATAAGTCATTACCGTGGCAGGAAAATTACACGTTTAGCGGTGGTACTGACTCTACTCACTTTTGTGCGTTCTAGTGAGTTACGTTTTGCACGATGGGATGAAGTTGACTTTAATAGTTCAGTGTGGGAGATACCTGGTCAACGAAATCCAATCGAAGGAGTTCGTTATTCTTACCGCGGCATGAAAATGAAATCAGCCCATATTGTGCCGTTGAGTAATCAGGCAATAGATATCTTACAGCAACTTAAAGAGCTTAGTGGGGACAATGAACGGCTTTTTCCCGGCGACCATGATCCTAATAAAGTTATGAGTGAAAATACGGTAAATAATGCATTACGAGTGATGGGATATGATACAAAAACGGAAGTATGCGGGCATGGTTTCAGAGCGATGGCTTGTAGCGCTTTAGTTGAATCAGGGCTATGGTCAAAAGATGCAGTTGAAAGACAAATGAGCCACACAGAGCGTAATGGTGTCCGAGCTGCTTATATCCATACATCTGAACATTTGGAGGAAAGGCGATTAATGATCCAATGGTGGGCGGATTATTTGGATCAATGTAAAAAAGAATTTATTGCTCCTTACGTTTTCTCAAATAAAAATAGTAAATAGTCATATAAAAACACATTAATTCACTGTGTAAGAAAGCCCACTTTGAATAGTGGGCAATAGATGTCTTGAGTTAATAATGTTTTTTTAAGAATTATAAAGTCTCTCAGGTATGGATATTTTAATGCCGTTATTTTTCATAACGGGAAGGCCAGATAATTTCAGGCGGAACTCCTAACGCATCAGAAATAATTCTTTCTCCTTTAGGCCAGTGGCGTGTCAGTGCATTTGCTAGTGTGGATGAAGCCAATCCAACGCTCCTTGATAAAGCGGCTAATGTTATTCCTTTCTTTTTCAGTCCGGCAATAATATCGGCTGGATGCCAATCCTGTTGAATCATATTTTATATTTTCCTGAGTGGTGACATAAAATAATTATCCTTTCATGGACTCTATCTGTAAATAGTTAAAGTTAAAAAATACCATTATTTTATTATTTCCCCCATTTAAATAAAACTCCCCCATTGATTACCCATTTTATTTTTCTTTAAATAAAGAGAAGATGATTTTCTAATTACAGAATAATGTGAATGCTCTATTGGATATTAATAAATAGGATAGTGTTAAACATACATTATGAATGAATTAAATAGCTCTATACCGACAGAAGGAAAATACCTACTCTTCCCCCATTTTGTCCCCCACGATATATGGATTTTTATTGCCCCCACATTGATATTATTAAAATCGCTTAAAGCCAGACAGAATAAGGGTTTCATGTGCTTCCCCCATTTAGGTGAGCTTAATAAGTGGTAAGTGGGGAGCATTGCTGGATTTTTGACAATATCCCCCACATTTACCATTTATTCCCCCATATTAGAGTGGCGTTGATTAATGCGGATATCTTCACCCAACACGGTCAATAATCCATCATTTTCCAGTTTATCCAGCCAGCGGCTGAATTTCTTTGATACATCAATGCCTTTCGCCCGTAAGTCATCCCGCACCTGTGATTTTGTGCAGGAATCGCTTTGGGCTGTTCGGTTACGAATAGATTCCCATAGTGCCAGATGATTGCCTGACAGACGCCGGACATGGGCCAGTGCCATATCACCGGCTGCGGCATCCTGTGGTTGTCTGGGCTGATCTGACAACACCAGAGAGGTAATCTCTTCGCCGTCTTCATCAATACAAATGCTGACCGGATGCAAGTCATAAGCGACTTGTGGAGGTTCATCAGCATCTTTCATTTTGGTACAGCTTAATATCAGCGCTTCTTTATCATTTTCACGGCGGATATTAAACTCCGCATCCAGTGCGGCTCGAAAAGCGCTGGAGCCTCTTGCGCCTTTATCTTGGTCTTTGCCGGAATGGTGCACAACAAGCACGGTGGCGTTTGTTTTGGCTTTGATATAGTCACAACCCTGAATAAACGCGCCCATATCTTTAGCGGTGTTTTCGTCCGAGCCGCCAAAACAGCGGGCGAGAGTGTCCAGTACAATCAGACGGACAGGCAATCCGGTTTCTTGTTCGACATCTTTCGCTGCACAAATCACTTGCTCAGCACTTTCCTGACTAGCAGGAAACACCGGGCAGTCTATACGGTAAAGGGCATCTATCGGGCTGTTATCGTTCAGGCTGCTTTCCCATGCCCGGATACGACGCGGAACTCCCAGACCACCTTCACCTACCACATAAACCACCGCTCCCCGATTGACGCGTTTACCTGCCCATGTTTTACCCGTGGCGATATGACATGCCCATGACACCGCTAAAAAAGATTTATAAGAACCACTGGGGCCGTAAATACTGGCTAAGGCGTTACTGGGCAAATGACCTTTGATCAGATAATCCTGATGAGTATCAAAGCCCTCAGAACCTCTGCGTAAAGGTAATGATGTGCTGTAGGTCATGGGGAGACGAGTCACAGAAAGGGAACCGGTGATTTTACCGGTCTGGTGATAAAAGGCTGTTCGGGTTGCCTCATCACCATATTGCTTACGGTAATCATCCCAATCAGCTTGATAGTCTGTTGGTGGCAGTGCAACCTTTCCCTGTATTGCATTCGCGGCCTGTTCCGCCTTAATTTTTCCTGTGTTCTTTTCATCTGCATCAACATCATTATCCCCTGCGATAATAAAAACACCTTGCGGATGTTGCGCTTTAAGCGCTTTTGCTACATTGAGCAGGTTATTAGCGGAAATGGCGGCATAGATTGCACTGTTTCGGCTAATAACGGCCAGTGATAAGCCAGTGGCATAACCTTCTGTGATGATAATGTCATCATAAGAATCGGGTTCATGGACAATAGCAAAAGCTCCTTTTAACTGACTGCCGGGTAATAATCGCTTGCTGCCGTCAGGGTGAATCAATTGGGCACCGCAATATCCTCCTGCAATATTAACCAGTGGTAACACCAGTGTATTTTCTGGAAAAATCACATTGCCTGTTTTTTGACAGTAAGCCGGTGGGAACAAAAAAACACGTTCAGCTAAACTCTTGCGAATTAAATAAGGGCTGGTGCCCTTAATACACTGATTTAATAACGAATTGACCCGTTCAGCAATCGGCACTTGAATAACAGAGGCTTTTTTTCTGGCTGGCGCCGTTGACGGGAGTTCTGACAACTCAGATATCCACCTTGCCGCCTCAATTAATTGACAGCCTTTAAATTTTGCCAATAAATCCAGTCCATCTCCATGACCGCATTTAGCCCGATTACAAATCCATGTACCATTACCGTTTTTATCATCAAATCGGAACCGGTCTTTCCCACCGCACATGGGACAAGGCCCATGACGGTTATTGGCGGGCACAACAATGCCTGCCTGAGATAGGATCGCGGGCCAACGGTGGCGGGATTGCCGGACAATATCAGAAATGAAGGAGGGCATGGCTTTCCTCCTCTGTGGTTTCTCCAATCAGCATTTTACTGAGCAGTTCAATACGTTCCCATAAAACGAAAGTCAGGATTTCCTTAAATGCGAGATTATTTTGTTCAATAATACTGTTGATAAGTGCCCGGCAATGGTCGAGTACTTCTTCTGAGTTTTCAGGGCGGTAATCATGCATAAAACACCCCTGCCAGAGAAAAAGCCTTAAAACGAGAGAATAGCTGACATTGTAGATAAGATAGCCAGTTTTGGGATGATAAGTAGAGGTTAAGAGGGGGTATAGCCATAAGGCAGCCTCCATTGTGTGCGAACTATCGCTACCACCAGAGACGCTAACCTCGAGGGTGGCAGCCCAGACAGGGTTAGCGTTACCGGACACAATGGAAACCGGCGCTTCTTTCGAAGCCCCTGCCTGAGCCACCATAGACAACAGGTGTACAAAAGCACCAGCATTGGATAGCCTAAAACAGGCGTGTAATGCTGCCATCATGTTAATCGGAACGCTAACTCCGGCTGCGGATTTTGCCGCAGCGCGTGAACTATACCGCAGTAATTTACTGATTATCAACTTATAATTAAGGTTAAAAGCCTCATTCAGACTCATCCTTGTGTTTCCTCGCGATTGTTGATTTTATTGATAATCCATTCATCAATTTCTTTTTCTACCCATGCTACTGAGCGTGCTCCCAGACTGACAGATTTAGGGAATTCCCCTTGCTGCATCAAATGGTAAATCCATGATTTCTTTAAACCGACTTTTTTCATGACATCCGCCAGACGTATTAAGGTTGTCTCTGCCATTTCTCAATCCTCCTTCTGACTGTAAACTCGTTCAACATAACGCCCGCGACCATCACCGTGACCTAAATCCATTGAGACTAAAGCCCTCGCTTCCTGACGAGTAAAATCGCTTTCTTGGTAAAACCTCAGCGCATCCTGTGCCCATGCGTAGCGCAAACTATGTGGGGCATAACAGCCGGTTAATCCCAGATGAGCGGTATGGGCACGCCAGTAGTTCATCGCTCGTTTGAGATCGGGTTTATCAATCAGCCTGCCGCCGCGCTGTTCTGCAATTTCAATGGCTTTATCAACCGCTTTTTTCACAGCGTCCACGTTCAGAACTCGAGTCTGTCTGGGACGACCGCCTTTAGTACCAAAAACTATATGGAGCTTAGGCTCTGGCTGATTAAGCTGTTTTTGCCAGCTTTTCAGCGAAGCACAGCACTGAACGGCTTCCTGAGAACGTAGCCCCATTAAACGGGTAAGCTGGAGGGTGATTGCCAGTCCGGCATCGTATTTTGCTGCTTTCTGATGAACTGCCTGAAAAAGTACATCAGGAATGGCTTGTTTTGTCCCTGCACGACTGGTACCACTCAGTCCCAATGCCTGATTACTCAATCGGGGAGAGGTACTTAACTTCGTCCGGCCTGCCAGAAGAAAGATATGGCGGAGCGCCGACATTTCATTTTGCAGGGTGCGTTTGGCTATGCTCTGAGACAGTCGGGCATGGATATAACCTTCAATATGTTTGGTCTTTAAATAGTTGAGGCTTTTCACCTGAATATTCAGTTTCAACAAAAACTCACCTAGCCGCCTCGCTATCCGAATGCGGTCATGACAGGTTTTATGACTGCCTCCAGCCTGCCGGGCAAAGGTTTGCATTTCCCTGACTAATCGACTCATATCACTCCTTATTTTTCACCTGATAACATTAAATCTCTGGCGCGCGACAGTTCTGACAAAACAGGGGTTATCTGCTTTGCCCTTGAACGATACCTGTGCGCCAGAGTGAACGCTGTTGAGGTATTGCGGGGTATCGGTTTGAGTACGCTGTACTACCGCCTGCGTAGGCAGGTTATCCCCTCTGGCCAAAGCCAGCCTCGGTATCGTCAAGTTCTCCTTTTTGATGGTTTTTTTAATCTTAATTAGCAGTGACAGAAGCACTGATTTGTTGAGCAGGCATACGCCTGTAATGTGGATGTTACCTTTATGCGGCGGCGTCACTTTCAGCAGTAAACCGGCGAAAAGTGACGCCTGAACATCGGAGTCAGTAAACCGAAGCAGGGCAGGTGCTTGCTGGTGCCTAATGGCATGGCAAAGTGTTGCCTGTAGCAGTGTAGAACTGTCGCAATATGCTGATATTGAGAAATAGCCGACCTGACCGCCTGATAACTCAGGCAGCAGTTAGTTAAGGTGTGAGCCAAGCAAACCGGGTGCTTTAGCTTACGTAAATGAAATGAGGCTAAACTCGTGGCTTAATCTCATTAGAGCGAAAGGCGGGTAAAGCTGTCCTGTCTGACGCTTGGATATAAGAAGAACTCGTTTCCTCTGGGATAGAAGACCCGTGAGTGAGTTAAATGTATAAATGCACCTTCATCGCTTTCATTTCGCGATCCCCACTCTCAAAGGATAAGCGGGGTTATCAGCCTCATGCTATCTGACGGCTTTCTCTTTTCAGATCAGGGAGAATTTTAGATATGGTCGCTCGAAAGCGCTTCTTCACAGACCTTTTAGAAGCATTGAGTGCTGTCAATGGCAGCAATAGCGGATCACTCGAAAGCGTTTCCTCACAGATCCCTCGGAAACATTGGCGGCTGTCGATGACAGCAATTAAGTGTAGCAAGGTTAGCGCAGGATGTAACACGTAGCAATAGGGAACAGATAATTTAATCAGTTAGTTAGACTATTGATTAGATACTCTGACGAAATCAACTGACTGATGACTATAACAGGGCATTTTCTAGCTGACGCGCTACGCTTGTCCTCTCTTAGTTGACTTGTTAAAAAATTTAACAAGTCAACTAAGAGAATTGAAAAAACACAGAGTTATCTTGTATCTCAAATGAAATAAAATCACACCATATCTGTTGTATTGATTTTTTATTTAAATTTAATTAGTTACATGAAGTAGTAGTAAATAATTTTTTGTTTGGGGGCATAAAAAGGGGCATCAAAATAATATTTTTTAATAAATTGTGTTAAAAACAATATCTTATTTTATTATTCGAGTCCGGCCTTCGCACCATTAGTATGTAAATAGGCGTCTAAAGACGTCTTTTTTTATGCCTAAAATCCAGCATTTACTCACTTTTCTCGTTATATTAACTCTCTCAAGGTCAACCGACTTCAACGTACATCTACCAACAGATGTTGGTACAGATGATGGTATTTCCGGTTTGATAATGCTTGTACCAACAGGGAGGGGATAAGCATGGCGCTAACAGATATCAAAATCAGAACAAACAAGCCAACGGATAAGCAATACAAGCTAACCGATGGCAACGGTATGCATCTTCTCGTCCACTTTAATGGCTCTAAATACTGGCGTCTGCAGTACCGCTTTGGCGGAAAACAAAAGATGCTGGCTTTAGGCGTTTACCCTGATGTATCCCTAGCTAATGTCAGAACCCGTCGTGATGAGGCTCGAAAGCTTTTGGCAAACAGCATCGATCCGGGAGATAAAAAGAAAAACGATAAGATTGAACAGGAAGAAGCTCGTACTTTCGAAGAGATCGCTGTTGAGTGGCATGCCACGAATAAAAAGTGGTCGGAAGAACATAGTCGGCGGATATTGAAAAGCCTGGAGGACAACCTCTTTCCTGCCATCGGCAAACGTAATATTGCCGAGCTCAAAACTCGAGACCTCTTGGCCCCTATTAAGGCTGTTGAACTCTCTGGGCGTCTTGAAGTGGCATCGCGACTTCAACAGCGTGCTACGGCAATCATGCGGTATGCCGTACAGAGCGGTTTGATTGATTACAACCCAGCGCAGGAGATGGCAGGTGCTGTAGCTTCAAGTAACAGACAGCATCGACCGACCCTTGAGCTGAAGCGCATCCCCGAACTTCTGCAGCGCATTGATAGCTATACCGGCAGGCCTTTGACTCGTCTTGTTGTTGAGCTAACTCTCCTTGTCTTCATTCGTTCCAGTGAACTGCGTTTTGCTCGTTGGTCGGAGATTGATTTTGAAACATTCATGTGGACGATACCAGTAGAACGAGAAGCTATCGAAGGAGTAAAGCATTCACAGCGTGGTTCAAAAATGCGTACACCTCATCTGGTACCGCTTTCCCGACAGGCACTGGAGATTCTGGAGTAGATAAAGGCGTTCAGCGGCGATCGTGAGCTGATCTTTATTGGTGACCATAACCCTCGTAAACCGATGAATGAAAACACGGTGAACAAATCTTTGCGAGTAATGGGATATGATACACAGGTTGAAGTCTGCGGCCATGGTTTCAGGACTATGGTTTGTAGCTCTTTGATTGAGTCAGGATTGTGGTCAAGAGATGCGGTCAAGCGGCAGATGAGCCATATGGAGCGTAACTCTGTGCGTGCGGCTTACATTCATAAGGTAGAACATCTGGATGAATGCAGGCTAATGCTGCAGTGGCGGGCTGATTTTCTGGATGCGAATCGGGAGAAGGCGGTGAGTCCGTTTAATTTCGCGAAAATTAATCTCTAATGATAAGCCAGGAGCGAGCTCCTGGCTTATCATCAAAACGGTCCATACAGCACCAACTCAGACATTACAAAGTTAGGTAGAGTTAACTTACTCATTTAATATAGAATAGCTATTATTTTTCCTCAGAGACCATGCGGTTATGAGCGCAATCACATTACGGCAAGCATTGGGTGTACTTGCGAAATCCTCTTCATTTTCTGTAACTACGGAGAGTCATCGGCAAAGGGATGAGTTCGATAAGTTAAAGGAACAACTCTTTGTTAAACAAGAAATTGAAACTGAATTGCAACGTTATCTGAATGTTGCTAAGCCAGGTGAAATCATTTTTTTGTGCGGTAGTAGTGGGGATGGAAAGTCCGAAATTTTAACCCGCTGTAAGTCAGACCCGCGTTATCAGCAGCGATTTAGCTTTCATCTGGATGCCACGCATAGCTTTGCCCCCCGACAATCTGCTATTGATGCGTTGAATGATTTATTTAGTGATCATCATCAACAATCATATCCTCTGCTCATCGGCATCAACACCGGAATGCTTGCCAATTTTGCCAGAGAGGGCGCTGAATGCCACCAAGCGATCCGATCTGCGATTGACTCATTTTTATCAGAACAGCAGGAAGGAAGCCGCCTTTACCGCAACGGAAATTGTTCTTTTTTTGACTTTGAACATTACCCTAAATTCCAGTTTAATGAAAATAAAGAATATTCATTATTTATTAAAACATTATTAGATAATTTAACACGTGATGATGATAGTAACTTATTTCAGTTTATTTTTAGGCATGATGAGTCAGTTAACTCTGACTTGAAAGAGGTCGCCAATTTTAAACTACTTTGCATGCTGGGCGTTCAGCATGTGTTAATCACGCAACTCTTTAAAGCCCGGTTGATTAAAGATCAGTTTGTAACGACTAGAACACTGCTGGATTTTTTTCATCACCTATTGATGGGGCCGGGTTATATATTTGATAATCTCTTCACCGGTGCAGAAAATGACCTTATTAAAAAGGTTTCTGATTTTGATCCCGCCAGATTACACACCTATGAACTCGATCAATTCATTTTGCGTTACGAGCTTGGGTTGGTTGATCCCGAGCTGGACGATTTTTTAGCCGCACTTGAACCGTTACATATTAAGTTTGATCGCCAGTGCGTTAAGCCAGGTGATTCTGCCTCGTTGGTTCGGCTCTTCTGGCTGTTACAACATGAATCATTAGGGAATAATTATCACCGGAAATTTTCGGCGTTCTTTAATGAATCATTGTTTGAACGCTACTCAGAAATCTGGCATCTGCATAAAAACTACACCGCTGACTCAGAACAGAAAAAATCACTGAATCGCTTTTACGCCTCCGATCTTATCGCGGGTATCCAGCGCTATGCGAACCGTAAAGCACCTGAATTAAGTATGCAAAAAGAAGAATTCTTTTTGGGTGAGTTTGGCGGGGTTAAAATAATTGCATCAGTATCGCTGAAACCTGACTGGGACGCTATTCGCAATAAACATACAGCCTTTCCAACCGGTTTCGATGTTCATTTAAAAGTAGGGCAAAACTCACTGTTGCCTGTTCGTATTGGGCTCAATCTGTTTGAATTATTGAACAAACTGAATAGTGGCTATCGCCCGAATAAATACGATAAAAACGCCATAGTGTTACTGGATGAAATTGTTGAGTTTATTGCGGACCAGGCAAAACTCAGCAGTGAAATTAAATTTTATGATGGCGGGCAGCGGGTTTATCGTGCAAAGGCAGATGACGATATGATTACCATTAGCGGTATGGAGGGATAACATAATGTATCCCATCACATTGAAAAAGTTGAAAGTTGGAAATAACTCACTTGATAGTTATTTACCGGTACGTAATAGCAATAATAATATTGATTGGAAAATAGTAACTGGTTTAGTACTCAGCTATGCACTCAAACATAAAATCGAAGCCTACGATCTCAATCAGTTCCGTGATGATTGTAAAACACACCTGCAAGAGCTGCTTGATGAACCTGCGTTCTGGTCAGTACTGGAGCGGATGTACTTTTCCAGCCAGGATATTTTCCGTGTTTCTCCACTTTTTTTACTGTTTCACGCCCAATTTGACGGCGAAAAAATAAGTGCTGGTTCAATGGCGGATAAACGTCTTGGGACACTGTTTTCCAACTTGATGGGGGATTTCAGCCTTTGTTATCCGATACAGGATAAGTTGAACTTCATTGAACAGCAAATATTGAAAAAACTTGATGAAAAAGTAATACCGTTTTTTGGTAGAGGCCCATTTGCTGAAGAGCAACCTTATCTGCCTTATATGGTGACGTGCTTTCAGTCGGATCTGGCATTTCTGGCGGAACATCCACAGTATCTTTTACAAGAACTGACTAATACCCTACGATTGTACGCCTTTAGTTGGTGCGCGCAACTGGCGCTCAATCTGGACAACTGGCAGGACGGTGAGCCGCAAAGCAAATCGTTATTTTTTATTCTCGATACTGAAAAAGCCAGTTCTGAACGAGAAAAAATAAAACGTTATGGCTATAAGCTGTTCTCCAGCCAAAGTGAAAAGCTTTTTCCAATGCTCTCTGCGTTGGAAGTTTTACAGTGGGAGAAAGGAGAGAAAAAGCGTCCGTTATGGCAGGTTTATCAGGACACTCTGAATGATCCAGACCCTTCTTCTCAGATGCTAAATGCACTTAATGATTATTTGCAGGAGTTTATTGAGAATCGCAAACTCCCGCCTCGAGAACGAGCAGTAAACTTGGAAAGTGCTTTTAACCAGCTATTATCTGTTGCTATTGAACAATTTCAAGATAAAAAAGATCGAGCATCAGTTAATCGTAAATACATCAATGAGCTGGAAAATCAGATTTGCGCTGATTTCATTCAAGTACGTGGTCGAGCGGGGAAAGTGCTGGTGTTGAATCAGGATCGTCTGCTGTTGCTGACCAATCTCACCGTGGGCAAAAATGATAAACTCCGTCTGCATGAGCTGCTGCGCGGTTTTGAACAGCGCGGATTTTATCTGGATAACCAGTCAGCGCAAACGCTGGTAGCGTTTTATGAGCGCATGGGGAATGTGGAGCGAATGAGTGACAGTGGAGATGCCGTGTATGTCCGTAAAACAGTATGAAACTTATCTGGCGGAAACCTTTATTGAATGGGTTAGCGGCATTATCCAGCCGGGTGAGCGCTATCAGTTCAAATCTCCCGATCCCGATAATGCCTTAAAACTCTGGCAGACTTTTGTCTCCCTGGAGAACGGGAATCAACTGGAAATTGCGCCTGAGCACTATCTTGCCTGCCTCTCCTGCAATGGCGTCCAGCTTATACCTGTGTTGCATGGTACCGCCGCTCCGGCATTTACGGAGAACTATATTTCCCACCTGCGCGATAAAGTGGCTGGTCGCAGCGGAGTTTTTGCCCAAACGGCGCTGTTGATTATTCATAACAGTATGCTTGATACCCTGATTAACAGCACGAAAGACGTGGCTGCTCCAGATGCTATCTGGTATCCCAAAACCTTCTGTCGTCAACTGGAAAAACTAATTACCACTGACAGTAATCGTTCAGAATTGTCCCGCTGCTTGCTGGAAGATCAACTGACAACGGTACTGGACGAAGGCGCAACCGTATTTGGTTTCTCGTCGCTCTACCGTCTGCTGGACGATGGCAATCTGGATTTCTCAGAACTTCATCTTTTTAAAGATGATGAACTGTTGAACTTTAGCCAGAAGCAGCTACGTACCCGGCTGAATGAAAACCGGAAGTTATATCGCCAGATAGAAGACAGCGTTGAACGTTACAGCGGACAACTGGAAAATGTGCTGACCGAATTCGGTACAAAATTCATCCAGGAGCACTTCGTCGATAAAGACGATTGGCGTGATCTTGATTTCTCCGACTACCGGAATGAGAAAGAACAAAACAGCGAACAAAAACTGGTGCTGGATAACATCTCTGTCGAAAACGGTGAAATTTGGCAACGGACCAAAAGCGCCAGTAAGGCAGGTAAACGTGATATCAGCCTGCTGGTGCAGGTGCAACCAGGACAATTGCAGGTTGACCTAGAGTTCAGCTTTCAGGGAAACGATCTTCAGGATAACCAGATAAAGATTGCCCATCATCGCCAATTAAAGAAAGAGCACTTCTGGCGCACTAGTCGGGCCGGGGGGAAAATCTCCCGCATTACTGCGTCGGTTCCTTTCGATGGGCATCCCTGTTTCTTCAGCCTCGAACTGACCAACCGCAATAATTCAGCCGAAGAATACAAATTTCGCCTGTTGCTAGTCGAGCAAGGGCAATTCTGGCTGAACGATATTCAGCACTGTTACCGTGTCGAGCCGGGTAAAGAGCAACTGACGCTACAACTGGAAGACAACGAGTTGCGCATTGCCGAGTTGGGCGACCTAACTTGTATGTTGGATGAAGAGAGCAACGACATCGACTGCCAGCATTATGCTCAGGTGAATTTTGAGACGCTGGCGAATCAAAGTGACTTGATTCGATTTACGTTGGTTTCAGGTGATTCACGTCTGTCATTTAATATTGAGGGGCCGGGGGCAGAGGAAGGGCTAACGCTGCCGCTGCTTTTCGACCAGAGTCGTTTCAATAAACTGTTCAAGGAAGAGGGGAATGCGACCTACAATCGGCTGAAAGGGCGTATTATTCAGGATAACACTGAACACAAGGTAGTTGGCGTGCGTCAGCAGTTGTTGATGCGGGAAGCCTTTCTGATTGAACAACGTCTGCTTGGTACAGGAAGTGATGACAATGTTTTTGCGCTGGATGAACTCCTTGCCAGCCACCCCGATCTCCATAACGCCTATGACCAGTTGTTTACTTACTATCAGCAACGTAGCACCCTGCCAAGCTTGGTGTCGTGGTCAGAGGAATACCGCACACTAATCAGCTACATTGTTACCACGTTTGAACAGGCACTCCAGCAAATTGGTCTGAGCAGAGCACTGACGGTGCAGGAAAAGCGACTCCTGCATCTGGGGGTTTGTCGGGGTGATACCAATGAACGCCTTACGCCGTTGCATCCCTTAGTGCTGGCCTATCATTTACAACTGGCGGAAACTATCGTCGCTGAGTCGGAGCAGCACGCCTCGGTTTCATTTGCCACATTACCGCCGATTACCCTCGATCGTCTGATGGTCTCTGGCTTAATGCCGTTTGTTTACCACAGTG
Source organism: Photorhabdus tasmaniensis (assembly GCF_011189505.1). Lineage (GTDB taxonomy): Bacteria > Pseudomonadota > Gammaproteobacteria > Enterobacterales > Enterobacteriaceae > Photorhabdus > Photorhabdus tasmaniensis. Next base: position 50,099 of record NZ_PUJU01000017.1, on the reverse strand, counting down.
AACATGAATACGCGCAATTACAGCCCGTGGATGAAAACCGCTTCTGGATTGACGTTGTTCCCCAGCGCAAGGTGAGTCATGACTACGTTAAACGCCTGGTAAAAGACAAACTTAATGAATTCACGGACACTTATGCCCGGTTGTTCCAAAGTGCAGGAAACAACGCATTGATTATTAATGCCATTAATCAGGGAAAAGCTAAAGAGCTGTTTCTGGGGTTAGTGGAGTATTTTAAGCAGGAAAAAGAGCATGCCATTTCGGTGCATGTGAACTGCTATGATGAACGCCTGCTGCCCAACATGTTTGATCACTTTGCTGAAAGTGGCAGCTATGAACAGCTTAAAAACGACCTTGACCTGAACAGCGGTGCATGGCGGGCAGAAGCCGATATGCTGATTGACCTGCTGCGCAGTCGGTTAACGTTCAGCAAATTTGTCCTGCCGTCAGAAAGCGACAAACTGGCCTATGCGCATCTGGCGTTTTTCACCAATACAGCACCGGTGGATTGCCCCCAGATCCGCATTGAAGATGCGTCCAGCGGGGTGCTATGTCATGGGTTGATTGCCGGAGAAGGAGCGGAAACACAGGGGGATGCCTACTTTACCGCGTTTGGCCTGCGCGATGTTGATACCGGCCCCTACTGTGCCCTACGTCTTGCCCGATTAGTGGGTTGCTTGTGGCAACCCGCGCGTCAGAGCAACAGCCAGTACCACGGGCAGGGGATCGGCCTTGCAGTGAGCGGCAGTTTCAAACAACTACTTAATTACTCCTACAACAGTGCACTCTGGACCACTATTATTGACCCTAAAGTCACCCTAGACTTTTTCACTAGTCAGAAAGATGTGGTACTCATCCACTATTCAGATCAGTACACCAGTTGTGCAGGCTACGATGCAGTGACCGTCACGAAGCAGGTTGATTTGTTCCTGCGCCTTCTCCAGACCGAAAGTCAGTCCGGGCAACCCGCCGTTGACAGCCAGCATTTACTTGCTGAATTTAATGCTTTTAACGGCGAATGGCTGTTGAAAATGCTGCGCTCCAGTGAACGGGAACGCAAAGAGAAGCACGGCATTATTGGCGCGTACAAATTTGTGCAATCTATGCTGCATCAGTCTGATATTTGTTGGGTTCCGCTATCGGTGGCTGAAATGATCCGTGTGTCCGGCAACGTCGGACTGAAAATGAAGGAAAGCGATTTATCCAGGAATCTACAGGGGTATCGTAAAGGCGCGATCTCTGATGATGTGCTCTTTGTTGGATTCAAAGAAAACCGCCTCTATCTGTTGCCGTTGGAAGTCAAAACCGGGGCGCGGCCTGATTATAACTATGCAGGGCAGCAGGCTCGTGAGCTTAAACGCTATTTGCAACAGGATATTCTGGAGCCACAAACGCTGGCATCACAACTGTATCGGGCGCTCTTTATTCGGCAGGTGCTGATGCAAGTAGAGAAGCTACGTCTGTATGGTGTACTGGATAGCGACAAATTGTCTCCCTTGTTGGAACGACGCGAATGGTGGTTAACGGGTGACTACCAGTTGGGCGAGTTGACCGACTATGCGGATGGTTTTGTCGTGGCGCATGTGGACAGCGGGACCTGCTTCGATCTCTCTTATAAAGAGACGGCGGATAACATCTTACAGATTGAAATCCCTTATTCACTGCTACCTTCGCTAATCGCCACGCAAGGGGATGAACAGCAACTCGCGGAACGTTATCGGGTGCCAGAAAAATACCGGCTTAAGCCTGATTGTGATGTAGAGCCGTCAAAATCTGCTTTAGTGGCAGATACGACATCCCCGGGTGAGGAACAATCCATTTCGGAACCGCCAGAGCCTGATGCACATACGCTGGCTCCTGAGATCAGAGATACACCATTACAGATTCTGTTTGGACATGATGCTATACGCCAGAGTCCGCTGTACTGGGAGCCGATCAACACCGCGAAATTCATGAACACCAATACCGGCATTATCGGTACGATGGGTACCGGAAAAACCCAATTTACCAAGTCGCTTGTTACACAACTGATGCGTAATCAGTCCTGTAACGTTGATGGTAAACCGGTTGGCTTGTTGATCTTCGACTACAAATCGGACTATGTAGACGATGCTTTTCTGGAAGCCACCGGCGCTAAGAAATATCAGTTATCTCTGCTGCCTTATAATCCATTGTCATTATTCGGTGATATGCCAATGTTGCCAAGACACACGACGATGGCATTTGCTGAAACAATGGGTAAAGCCTACAACCTTGGTGTAAAACAGCGTATGAAACTGGTTACGTTGATCATGGAGTGCTATGAACTAGCAGGTATCGTTCCTCATGATCGTTCAACTTGGAATCGTATTGCCCCCACCATTGAAGATGTCTGGCAACGTTATCTGGCTCAGGAGAAAGTAGACGAAGATTCACTATATGCGGCGCTTTATAATCTGGCGGGTTTCCAAATCTTTGAAACAAATCCTGAAAAAATGACCAGCTTGTACGATCTGGTTGATGGTGTCACCGTTATTGAATTGGCTGGTTATCCTTCAGAAATTCAAAACCTGGTTGTCGCGCTAACGCTGGATCTGTTTTACGCTCAGATGCAAAAACGGGGCAAGCCGGTGGTGCGGGGTGATTATCGTCAGTTAACCAAAATGATTTTGGTGGATGAAGCTGATAACTTTATGCGCCAAGACTTTGCCAGCTTGCGTAAGATCCTTAAGGAAGGTCGTGAGTATGGTGTTGGCGCGATCCTGTCAACACAGGAAATTACCCACTTTAAGACCGGGGAAAACAATTACGCATCTTATATTCTGACTTGGGTGGTTCATCGCGTGTCGGAGATTAAAAATGCGGATATCAAGGCGGTGTTTAACGTCGATGATAAAGGTGAACAGGAGTCTTTGATGGGGCAGATTCGGCAGCTTGAGAAGCATTTTAGCCTGTATGTAGATGGAGATAAGAAGGCTAAGAAGATGCGAGATAAGGCGTTTTGGGAGCTATAAATGACTATTGCTGACGCTATAAAGATTGCTTTGACTAATCTTGGTAAACCATCGACATATGAAGAGATTTATCAAGAAATTTTGGATAAGAGGCTATATGAGTTCGGAGCTAAAGATCCTAAATCTATAGTAAGAGTAAAGCTAAGAATTCATACCTTAGGATTGAATTTTCCAAGCGCAAGTCAGAATAAATTATTTAAAATACAATCCGGCGAAGGAAAAAATTCCTTATATATAAATTTGGACGATGTTGTTGTGGAAACAGTAGCTGTTTCGCCAGTTAAAACTAATGTCCCAACAAAACTCGACAAAGTGATTTTATTTTTAAAAAGTAAATGGAATAGGATTCTAGCGAATAAAGATGCTCATAAAATTACGTTGCACGAATGCTGCTGGATGCTTTTCGGTTCTTTTCTCCCCATTATTGTAGATTCTGTTTTTAGAGTCTGGTGCTTAAAAGTGACTTTTATTTCCGCTTTATCAGAAAATATAAAAGGTGGGGAGGTGTTCCTTTTTACATCTGCATTAATTACTCCTTTCTTTTATTTTTTAGTTAAAAACTTATCGACCAATAACAAAGAGAATGACGAGCTACCTTATATAGGTTATATATTTGCTTTAACTATAGTCTCACTTCTGGCTGGGTTAGGCGCTTTTATTTACTATAGGACAGGTGCTATTTTGGCTGCAAAAAATTCAAGTTTGATGTTGGATATATTCTCTGCTAGGTTAGGTGGATGGGCATGGGCAATATATATATCGTCCCTTTCCGTATGGTATTACTCTGCATACATGAGTAATAAATCTTCAAAAGCATACTCTAAAATAAGAACATCTCAGGCTGATAAGTTGTCTGAAGAATACAGTGAAGTTAGGGGGTGATTAGATGAGCTCTATAAAAATAAAAGCATTTAAAGTCTCTCAACCTATTGGTGAGTTCTATTGTGGTAAAATAAAAGCTAGCGATTTGGTAAATATTACATTCTCAGATGTTAGGCGTATGTCTGATTCGGGAAATCGTGAGCTTGATGACTATATTGGTATTCAACGTCCATTGATCGAGTCTAGAGTTAAAGCCATTAGGAGTTTTATCTCAGGTGTTGATTCTTCCTTCCCAAACTCAATAATAATTGCAATGAGTTCTGATAATGTTATTTGGAATGAAATCAATAATGACTTTATTATTAAGCCTAATAAAGATGGTGATTTTGATAAACTAGCCAAAATATTAGATGGGCAGCATAGGATTGCTGGTTTTTATGAGGATAATATGACATTTGTCAATGAACTTGGAGAAGAATCAGAATTCGAATTATTAGTTACAGTTTTTGTTGATGCTGATATATCAACGCAAGCAAATGTTTTCTCGACAGTTAATTTGGCTCAAACTAAAGTTAACAAAAGCTTAGTTTACGATTTGGAGTCTTTGGCTTATTCTAGAAGTCCAGAAAAAACTTGCCATGATATAGCCGTTCTTTTAAATAAGGAGAAAAATGGTCCATTTGAAAAAAGAATAAAAAGATTGGGTGTTGCCACACCAAAAATATTGAATGAAATACTAACGCAAGCAGCGTTTGTTGAAAATCTTTTAAAGCTAATAACATTTGATGCAAAGTCTGACCGAAACTATTTTTTAGCTAAAGAAAAAGGTGGTAAAATTTCCAAGGAATATAACCTTGAGAAAATTGATAATGCAAGTTTAATAAGGTATCCATTGCGTAAAAGTTTTATTTCTGAAAAAGACTCTGTAATAGCAGCAAATGTATCTAACTTTTTTAGTGCAGTGATGAGCTTATGGCCAAATGCATGGGCGAAGTCAAATAAAGCATCATCTTTAAATAAAACTATAGGACTGATAGCTCTTTTTAGAGTCTTAAAAGACATTCTTTCTTATATGAATGAGCGGTACGATGTTGATGCTTTAAGAATATTGTCAATCGACGACTATTATCAGATACTTGATGGTGGGGATCTTGATGAAGATGAATTTATGCAATTGGATGCAGTTTCTAAAAGTGCTAAAATTATCTACGATATGATTTGTGATAACTTAGCACTTTATGAAGATGAAGATGCTTAATAATTAGTTACCAGTTAAACCAACTGTTCTTTTGAACGGTTGGTTTAACTGTTTATAAATACCTATTTAACCTCAGCTTCGTTTAAAAATAGCGATATCACAATCCCGTAAATTCAAACTCGGTTTTTTAGGTTGGAATGTCAGCAATTAGGCCAGCGACGATTTCCAATAAAAAACCGAGCTGACTGCGGTGTCTTGAATGCGCTATCTGAGAAATATTTTTGAGCTGATCCACGACCGTTTCTATCAGAAATCGCCTTCTTAGCATCAGTTTATCCCAGAGAGATAACGCTTTTGCCTTCATGTTACTACGGACATGAGTGATTAACGTTATTCCTTCTGCTTCCAGTTCATCACAGGGCTTGTGACAAATACCCTTTATCTCCATACAAACACCCTGTTAATCCTTGTCCCCGCGCTTTGACGGGATGACGATCATCTTTATTTCCTGAGGTCAACTTAACCGCCAAAAGTTCACCATAATCATTGATAACCCGATGAAGTTTAAAGCCATAAAACCAGCCTGTACGGGTTTTCCCTCGCTGTGCGACGCCCTGAAATACGCGATAACGGGGAATACGGAGATTGTGGCAAACGGCAATTTTGGTTGAATCAATAAAAGCGATCCCCTGGGTTTCAGCCTTGCATGACGAAAAAAAGTTCAGAGAGGAATGAGCGCCCTTTGCTTCAAGGTTAACATTCGGGTGTAGCTGACCAACCGGGGAAAATCGGCCTTAAGATAGTGTTTAACATGCTGAATATAAAACGTTTTAAAATCACGATAATGGCTCATGTGGAATAAAATGAGGCGCGTCATCACTTCACTGAGAGAAAGGGAAGCTTCGCGGCGACGTTTGAGCAAACCATTTTCAATTAACTGTTGATGCCAGAGAGGAATAAATTTTTGGCAAAAGTCATCGACGCAGCAATAAAGTTCTTCTAAATTAGACATGCCTGAGGATCTCCACGATTTTGTTTTCTTTGACAAAAACTTTGATCGTGCCTCAGGCACTTAGTTCCCTTCTTAAGCAAACCTCAGGTTAGTTAACTAAAGATTATTTACTAACTGCGTCAGACTACGATAATTCCTCAACGCAGCAATCCCATCTTCAACATGCGCCGCCCATGCTCTAATCAACATCTTCTGCTCCATCTGAGGATATAGCATCTTCAGCACCAGCTCTGTAGCATGTAGTGTTTCACCTAACCACGTAATTTTATCCAGCACCAAAGAACCATCCAGCTTCTTAGCATTTCGCTCCGGCGAATAACGATACTCACTTTCTACCGAGCGGAAAAATGCCAGTCGGGCGGCAACATTGGGCGTGATTCCAGTATATCCCTTTAACTTTTTAAGCTGCTCTTCAGTTTGACGGCTAAGCTGCATTCTGTTCGGGAGCATCAGATTGCCTCCTTAGTTAATTCCCAGAAATAGCCAGGTTTCAGCGTGGATGATTTGGTATGCGCATTAAAAACGATCTCATAAGCATGAGAAATATCATCACGTAGTTGATCGACAAAATAACGTTCATCTACCTCTGTATCAGTAGATAACAGCACAACCTGATGACTAGCCTCTGGGAAGTAATGGTTAATGAGTTTATCCCGATGCTGAGAATCCAGACGTCCCAACGGAGTATCAATAATCACCGGCAAATCGCGGCCAGAGGTTTTTGCTAGTGCTTCAAGGATCGCAATAGCATAAATCTGTTTTTCACCAGCTGAAAGCAGCTTACGGTTAATTACTGAGCCTTTTTCGTCTATCAATTCAACATCAAACGTATCAGGATTGATATGCGCATTTAGCTGCAAATCCTCCTTACGTGCTAGTTTGCGATAGGAGAGTTCAAAATTAGTTGACAGTGTTTTCACTCGTGCCTGAATTAATACTTCACTGTAGCTATCAAGCAAATTTATCGTTTCTTGAGCGTTTTTAAAAGCACTGCTAGAACCATGTTGATTGCGTACTGCATCATGTGCTTTTTGAACTTGACGAACACAATCCAATTGCTTTTGTTTTGTATGTTTAGCATCTTCTAGTAGTGAACGATATTTCTGACCCAGAGTTTCTCGCTGTCGGTCGAGATCCCGTAGTTTTTCAAAAATATCTAGAAGCTGTTCGTCTTCCGGTGCGCGAGCAATATTGGCAGCAGCCTGTTCTAGCTGTTGTTCAACATCAGCCAACTGGTTTCGATAAAGGTCAAAACGTTGCCATGCTTTCTTGCTGTCCTTCTCAATAGACTGCTGGAGCATGCCTGATTCGCGTTCTGAAATGTCAAACAGCAAATCGCCTTTGGGCTTGGTTGCCATGTAGTCTTTGAGATTGTCAGCAATCGATTCAGCGGCTATTTTTCCAGTACTGCCAGAACGGAACGCTATGTCATTTTTGAGTTGTGTTAAAAACAGATTTAATTCTTTCTCAAAGCTTTTCGTCTGTTTGATCTGTGTTTCGTTAGCAATCTGCTCCAGCAACCGAGACAAGATATTTGGAGCCAGAGCATAAGGCAGTGAACCATCGCATTCTTGACGTAGCGCCTTTTCCAAACGCTCTTTGTCTTTCAGCAATGTTTCGACTTTATGTTTTTCTTGAGCTTTCGTCTGGGCAAATGCCCCACCTTGAGCATTCAATAGGCCTTCGTAACGAGTAATATCTTTAGACAGAAAATCGATCCGCGTTTTAGTAAAATCAGCTTTTTCCAGTAATTCCTCAGTTTGATAGCCTAGCTGTTTAATTTGAGCTTCAAGCTCAGTTAGCTGTTGCTGATGAGAGACTGCCAGCTGGCTGGATTGTTGACGCTTAACAAAAATCATTAAGTCATTACGCAGTTTGGATATCAGATCTAGACCCAATAAACGGCGCACAGCAGTCTGCAGTATATTACCGGAATCATCTTCCGCCAGTTCTGCAATTTTTTCTCCGTCAAAGAAGAACAGGTCGGCAATACCATGGGGGATTAATTCATTAAGAAATCCCTGGCATTGATCATAATCTAACTCATCAAGAAGCTGCCCATCCTGTTGTAGAGAAAGACGATCTTTACGGCCTTTTTTCCAAGCTCGTGTGACGGTAAATTCCGCTTCATGGCCGCCTTTATTGTAGGTAAAGGTCAGCTCTACCGCCGCTTCTTCTGGACGTTCAATATTGTACGCTCCATTGTGGATCAAGGCGCTGAGCTGCTCGATATATTCCTGCTGTTGAGTCGCTGGACTAAATGCCAGCCGACCATATAACGCTAGTCGGATCGCCGATAAAATCGAGGTTTTTCCCGCCCCATTTAAGCCACCAAACAGAATGATTGGACGGGGATTATCTTCATGTCGGCGTTTTCTGGGGGCTAAATCGATCGTGTGTGTACCGTTAAATACTCGAAAATTGCGCAACACCAGTTGTTTAATAAGCATGTTCGTTTTCCTCACCGGTAGGCCGTAATGCTTCACCAGCATCGGCAATTCTGCGCTGTAAGATCTGAAGTTCAGCTTCCAGTTTTGTGACCTCTTCTTGGTGAATATCCCGCTCGTTGCGCTTCTGTAACATTACCTGTTGTTCTTTAATTTCTTCCAGACTTCCCCAGTCCTGCTTGAGAATCGTGCCGAGTTTGTCAAAAATACCCTGGCGGCGACTTAACCCCTCCATTGAAACTTCCAGTTCAATCAGCTTCATCACCATCTCAGGTACAATATCAAACCCTTGAGCTATTTGTGCGAGTAAGTCGGCGTCACTGGCATCAAAGCGAGATTGATCATCAATTACCCAATCTAAATCCTTCTGATATACCTCACGGTAAATACCGGGCAACGTATCGTACCAATCAGGCTCATTGGGGTCTTTCAGCCATTCCTGACGGATCGCATGCAGTTCTGGCTCAGTAATTAACGTAATAGCGTGCCCCTGAGCGTTCAAATCGCGTTCAATAATCAGCAATTCCTTCAACCATTGCTGGCGGTATTTAAGCCAGTAAGGGCCAGGAACATGCTTCCGCTCCGCACTGATTTCTTCACCATCTTTAGCGTATTGATAACTAACCTTACCGGTTCGACGTTTATGATTACGGAAAGTGTCTTTATTAACTGGATCGGTGGTGAATGCCAGCAGATCGCGGTATTTCAGCAATGGTGACATCCAATCTTCACCATTCTGGATCAGACTTTCCATTGCCTTATCTTTGGTGACAACAGTACAGGTCCAGCAGCCAAAACGTGAATTACCACAGGAGGGAGTACTGTCATCAATCACCAGCGGGCATTCGCCTTGTGCTGAAGAATCCATATATAGCGTCCATAACGGACGGTTATTTCCCCCCCAAGGGCTTTCCCACTCTTCGATCTCATCGTCCTGTGCATAACGGAATGCGCCGCGCAACAACTTCCATACGTCTTCCACATCCCAGTTATCAATCGGTGTATAGATAAATGCATTAGACAGTGTGGTGTGCCGGGCAAGACGTGAACCGTCAATTTTATGTTTCGCGATGACTTGCGCACGAGATGCACTTTCACTGCTACGTGAGCCCAGAACAACAATAACCTCATCAAACTGGCTGACTTTATCCTTAATAAAATCACTGACCGGGTTGATCTTCATGCGCTCGGTACACCAGCGAAAACTGCGGGTAGGAGCCGGATACCCTTTACCTAATAAATTAACCCAGAACGTTTCATGGGTTTTGGGCATCACGGCGTGCTGAGTAATGGGTAGACCGTTACGCTTTGCACCAGACTCAATTTGCAACATAGTTTTTTTGATCAAATCGACTACGACCGGAGTTTCCACCAGCGTATCGGATGACACTACAAATACATCTTTGTTGCGCATTTCAGGTGGCAGGCCTAGTAGGGCCAGATAAACCAGTGTGATCACCGCCGAAGAGTCTTTACCGCCGCTGTAGCCAATCACCCACGGGCGCTTGTCAGCACAATAAATTCTCTGAACTTCAGAAACGTATTCTGCCAAAGGGCGACCAGCAAAATGTTCCTGATTAATAAAATCTTCATACTCGGCAAGATCGAAGGCCTGAACTAATTTACTCATGAGACAACCATTTGAGCTTCAAGCTCCTGTTCTTCAGGAGTGAGGGGAAGTGACAATGCTTTTTTTAGTGCATTACAAGTTAACTGGATAGCGGTACTAGACTTACTCAATTTCCCGTGTTGCATCGCGCGTTTAATCAGTTCCGGGTTGTTTTTGCGCCAGTTAAATCCTTTAAGTTCGATCATCTTTTGCTGCCAACAATCAGGATGTTCAGCCAATAGGCTGCGTCCCAGTAACCCTAGTGCCTGAAGGCCTATACCGTGGGCGTGGACATAATCCTGACGTAACTGTGCGGGAGAGACTTCTTTTTTAGCTGCCAGCTGCCAGTCTGGCATAACTTGAAATGTAGTTTGCCAGTACAGTGTGGAGGTTTGGGTATTTTCTTCCAAATCGTCTTCTTTTGGGTCTTTACCTAATAACGCTCGAGTAGCCTGTTTAATGCTGCTAAGGGTAAACAATTTATTGGATAATTTGCTAATACTGGACTTCTCCATTTCAGTCAGTCCGATAAACGGCTCGACTGACATCGCCAGATAACGAGCAATATTTGAGCTAATATCACGGTGATCATATAGCGCAGACAATGAAGGGCTTGGACGAATCGCATATTTGTTCAGATCGGCAAACATCTGCTGGCTACGTCTTAGCCCTTCATCGACAAAAAATAGCACTGGGATATTATCCTGCCCCAGTTCAGGGCGTTGCTCTAGTGCGTCTTCAATTGCTTTGCGTCGGTGCTGACCGTCATTGATGAGGATTTGCGCTTCCATAGGCACGCGTAGCGTTCCAAGGTTATTTGAACCGGGAAACTCATCAAATTGTATATCAATGGCAATCGAGGCTGTCAATGCGGAAAAGATATAATCATTTGGGTTTTCAAGTAGATAACGTGCCATCTCAGGGATACGCGATTTGTTCAAGATTCGCTGGGCCCGTAGCTCTGGTGGTACTTCATTTTCATCAAAGTTAAAAATTTTTGGGATAACGCGCATACGGCACATAGCGACATAAAAGGGTTTTCCTGCTTGAATGCCACGTATAGCAGGGAAAGAATAGCAGTAGTCTACATCAATGTTAGCCATTACGATTGTCCGTTTTTTAAATAATTTTAGTAAGTATGAATTACGTTATATTTTACGTAATTCACATTCTTTTTTATAGTTTTTTAACGTAAAAATCGAATTTATAGACATGGTAGATTGCTACAGGCTTAGAGGGCATAGCGATCATACAGGTAAGCAGTTTTACGAAGATGATTTTTTCGGCATCTGACGTTCAAGTGCCCGGAGCTGATAGATAAGGATGAATAACATTATTGCTAAGTACTATCCAGAAATGCTGGTTGCAAGGTAGGTTAAGTGTCGTATGTTTGCTATGATGAAGAAATAACCAAAGGAGGATAGCATGACTACAAAAGCTCGTATTCAGTCACGGCTAAGACGCTCAAAGCGTTATGTTTTCACTCGTGACGATTTCAAGGATCTTGCTGGCTACGATCAGATTGGTAGAGCACTGCGCACATTGGTGAAAGAAGGGCAACTGCTGAAAGTGGGCTATGGTGTCTATACCAAAGCGCGGCAAAATACGATTACCGGTAAGTTGATGCCTGCTGCTCCCGGAGGTTCTGCTGCGGTAGTGATTGAAGCGCTGGAACGTCTGAAAGTGGATTATCGCCTGGTAGGAGCAACAAGCGCCTACAATAGTGGTAAATCTACCCAGATCCCCGCGTCACTGGAAATCAAAACCTCACCACGTTTTAAGAGAACATTGTCAGTAGGGAACAGCAAATTAAATGGATAATTTCACAAAGCTATTCCCAGACGTTGCCGATGCTCTGGGCATTGAATCAGTTGCAATTGTAGAGAAAGATCATTACATCGTTGAGTTATTGCGATTGCTCCAATCCCTGGCCTTTGATACGCATCAACTGGTTTTTGCCGGTGGAACGGCATTGTCAAAAGCGGGGATATCTTTGAACAGGATGTCGGAGGACGTGGACATTAAGCTTGTCCCTGTCGCCGGTTTTTTCCAGCAATATTCCAGAGGTCAGCGTAAAAACATTCGTAAAAGGATTATTCAGGCCATTATCGAAACGATTGCAGCCTCAGGTACGTTTCGCATGGATGAAGAGTATCCAAAGGTTACTCGTGATGAATATCGCTATAATGAAATTCCGGTGCGTTACCCGCAGGAATATGCACAAGTTCCCTGCTTAAGGCCATTTATCAAACTGGAACTGATGGAAACGGATTTGCTTGAAGCTGCGGAAAACCGTCCTATTAGCTCATTGGTAATGGATCTAACAAAGAAGGGTGAAGTAGTGAGGGCTTTTCCCTGCGCAACTATCGCCAGCACGCAGGCTGAAAAGCTGATTTCGATGATGCGCAGAACGGCTGCAAGCTTGCGTGATGTGGAACGTGCAGTGGATGAGTCACTGGTACGTCATATTTACGACAATTTTTGTATTGTTAGAGAAAAAGGTGCTGACGTTCCTGTTTTAAAGCACTTCGTTCAGGAATGCATTGAGCAGGATATTGAACGTTACGGTGTCCAGTACCCTGAGTTCTGTGAATCACCTATTGAAGAACTGAAAATGGGGCTGGAAGAACTCGTTAGCAACCCTGTTTATAAGGAACGCTATCTGCAGTTTGTTACGCCAATGGTCTTCGGTGAAAGCCACGTTTCTTGGGAAGAGGCCTATACCTGTTTTCGCAAAACGGTATTGGATGTGATTGATGCATAGCGCCAGAGATATGCTCGATTGTGAGCATCTTCCCTGGTAACCCTAGCCCCGATTCGAGTCCCAAAATCAACGATTTAATGTGTTGGTATCGATGTTGGTACATTATCTAAATTTTATTTTTTATTGCTTTTAAATCAAAGGATTAATCATTATGTGCGAGTCCGGCCTTCCCATTTACCTAAGAAAACTCCTTATAAATCAAATGGAATAGTCTATCAAGGTCTATTATCGTCTGTGGCAATCCACATATCTGTGGGATAATTAGGGGCATCTTCTGATTCGATTAAGAATGTGCCCCCAAAAGATATTAGATTATAATGTTTTATAGAGTTAAATTAAATATGATGATGTTAATGCAACGTAATATTCTTTACGTTATACATTTTATTAAAACGCATAAAATTGTAGGTTGTGGTTAATTGCGATTTTTATGAAGTGGGTATATAAAGCACCAGTTTGGCGCTTTATTAAATTAGCAGTATAGTAAGTTTTATATGTGTAAAATATTAGGACTCATTACCATCAGATAAGCTAATTGTATAATAACCAAATAAAAATATACACAAGCAAAAAATGGAATAAAATTCTAAGAAAACTATAACTGCTTTAAGAGCTTCTTCTGGCTTAGCTAGCATCCAGTCATAGAAGGATGTGCATATTATTCCAATTATTAGCTTAATTACAACATCTACTCGATTACTTATAGCATCTTTATTATTGCTTCTGCTTGGACGTATAAATATCTTGGTTCGATGATGCTTAAAATCCCAAAAAATAAACCATAAAAATAGGGTAAAACCCACAACATTAATAAACCAGTTTGGCGGTGCGTTCAGATTAATTTTGCCAGTTAATACACAATATAATCCAGTGCCTAGCAAGGCTAACAAAATATCTTGAACGTAGCCTCTTGCTCTTGAGTAATACCTTTTATTTATGTCGGATTTAACTAGGTGACTTTTCATTATACATCATCCTTATCTAAGTAAATATTTATTTACTGTGCCTTTATTAATACCAACCATAATCTGGTCGGGACTAGGGTTTAGAGTCTCATGGCAGATTTCCGGACATATTCCGATGCATCTGCCAATCGCAAGGGTACCATCAATAGGCTATCATCAAGTACAGTACTCATTATAAGTAGTATCATGTGTAATGAATTTATGATCTTCATTTTTGAGCCAAAGACGTTTTCCTGCTTCATATGCTAATAGCCAGCTTTCAGAGTATAAAGATTCTTTATTGTGAAATTGTTTTAAATAATCTTCATGTATATTATTTTTTATAATTTCTGAATTGAAAAGGTCGAGAACGATTAGTACACAGATTGAACTTGACATTTCTTCTATATTCCGTATTACATCTTTTTTTAGATTTAATCTAAGTTCTTTACATATCCATAGAAGCCAAGAAACTTCGTTATGATGGTCAGAAATTGAGTGAGCTTCCATTAGGTTATTACAAAACCTTTTTATGGCTGTGTAGTTCATATCATAATTGTAATGATGATAGGTTATTAAGATATTTGCAATAATTTGAAGTGTGTTAGGGAAGCTAAATCTGCACTTGAGTAAATAGGCTTCAAAGACGTCCCAGTTAGATTTTTTGATTATTCGTGATGATACTTGATTTAGTCCATATTTTATTAAGCTTTCATTTTTGTATTGCTTCTCATATAGTTCACTAAACTTGCTGAGTTCAATTGCTCTTAGCGTAGGAGATATATTGGGAATGCTAAGTGATATTTTACTTCTTCGATAATGTTTTTGTATCTTTGCCCAGTAATTATCTATTTCTTTAGCAAGGTAGAAATACCCAACAGGATTTACTAATCGCGTTACACGGTGATAGTATGAGGAGCGGGTAATAGAAAATTTATCCATGATTTCTTCTCCGTATATTCCTATATTTTAAGGCGTCATCTTAAATTGGTCTTGATAGTAGTTCATATTATCGCTGTGGCTACTGTTTTTTGTGCTTAATTCTGATGCTACCATACTAAAGTAGGTTTTATCCTGCCAAACGTTAATGTCACCAATAATATAAATATTTTTACGGGCACGAGTGAGAGCAACATTCAGTAAATTAGGTTTACTTGCAGCCCACACTGCGCCACCCGCATTTTGAATATCACATCCAAGGACAAATATTACGGTATGGTTCTCTTTCCCCTGAAAGGTATGTACGGTTCCTATATTTTGACTAATCCATTTAGAGAATTGTTTCTTTTTATTCTCCCCTTCAATATATTGATGAAAATAATCTTTATGGGACGATAGTTCTGTACCTAACTGCTGTTTAACTGCTTTGAATGGCGAAATAATATAAATCTGAGAAAGATTTTTTTCTTTTTCTATTAATGTAGTTAATAGCGTTAAGACTTCTTGAGCCAATGATGGTTTGTACTGTTTTAGAGTACAGCTCCCACCAGAGTGAATCCAACGGTTATTGCCTAATATAGGATGAGGTTGAGGTTCGATTTTACTTGCTGATTCACCGTGAATCATGCGGTTATCGTAAGCGATTTTGTTTGCCAGGCTAAACATAGGTTCAATACAGCGGCGATGAACCCATAAGGGAATTCCAATCCAAGCTGTTTTATCCATGATTGGAAGTTCACAACCGTAACGATTTGCTCTGTCAGCAATAGTTTGAATTGACCATCTGTTAGGGTTCCATTCCTCCGCATCTTTTTTAAGTATGGTACCACTGATATATTCAACCAACTTTGGCGGGGTGGTGAAAACAGGTTCTATTTGTAAAGGATCTCCAACCACGATAGCCCTTTTACTTCGCCATAAACCTCCCACCGCAGCCTGAGGTATAGCTTGTCCGGCTTCGTCAATCAATAACCAACCAAGTTCTTCACTTCCTAAGCTTCTAAACATTGAACCTAAGGAGGCAAAAGTTGTTGATACTACAGGCACTATCATAAATAGCAGCTGCCATATTTTTTTATCGTTAGGATCAATCTTTCCATCAAGCATCTCTGGCAATTTGAAAACTTTTTTGCGGAATATTTCATGCTTTAGTACTTCTAAAAGCCAGGCTTGGTGTAAGTCAAGTGCAGCGATAAAAAGCTGTGAGCGGAGATGGTTTATTGTTGGATCTTGCCAGTAGGCATTTCTTTGTAGCTCACTATCATTAATGTATTTTTCAGTGCTCGGAAGCTTCATCTCAGGATGTTCATGACAGAAACGCGCAAGTTTCTGCTGTTTAAGTGTATATGCGTCGTGTTTTTCCTGTAGTAACTGTTCTGCTTCTCGCTGCTTTTGTAACAATAACGGTTGTTGTTGAGTACAAGTACCAATTTCTTTGAGTAAATCTATACGTTGTTGCTTTAATGTCCGCTGTTGAAGATTAATGTCACTGACGTGCTTTAGATAGCTAACGTAGCGGGAGCGATTAAAAATTCGGATAAGAATATTAGGCTTATTACGCTCCTGCTCTGCTGCATGTAAATCTTCAATTTCTATCTGGCTTTCTAATACTTCCAGATGATGACTTTGTTGTGCCAATCTCTGTTGGAGATTGGTGTAATCAAAAGCCGCTTCGTCTCTGGCTTGCTTAACTGTTTGTAACCAAGTCTCAAGGTTATTCTTTTTAAGAAATAAGGCTATTTCATTGGCTGACTGACAACTTGCTATGAGCTGTTCTAGATTTTTTAGTATTTGATTAAAACGTTTTTTAGTGTCAGAGAAACTCTCTCTGGTTTGAAGTTCTCGCCAACGCCAGAAGTTCAAAAAATCTTTTGATGCCGGGCGATTAGTTTCTTCTTGGCTATATTTTTCATAGTATTTATCGAAGAAGAAGCGTTGTTTGAATTTTATCCTGTTTTTTTTGCGTCCAAGCACGGCAGAAATAGTGCCCCAGCAACGTTCCTCAAGGGATGTTATTGGCTGTAGTTTTCCTTTACGACTTTCGGCATTCAACTGATTGGCAACGGATTTAAGATAATTCACCATTTGGTAAGGTTGGCCAAGAGCTTTCAGCTGTGGGAGCTCACGGGAAATATTTTCGACAGCAGCGTTATTTGAAGAAGCAACGACCATTTCAAAACCTGTCAGATCAGTACACAGATATCCTTCTTTATCCAGTGCATCCTTAGCTTGAGAGAATCTAGCGAGGGCTCTGGCCCGTTCAACAAGGTTATAAGCGATAATATCACGTAGCAGAGTTGTCTTACCTGTTCCTGGCGGGCCATTTACGGATAATAAACCGCTGGCGGTGAGCTCCATCACTGCCGTGTTTATGGCAAATTGTTGCATTAAGGACATATTATGTGTCGGTTCTGAGGGCCAGCGTCCTAATGGGGTATGGCATGGAGCCAAGTGGTTGATGATAAGTTTTAGCCCTGGTTGGCTATAAAGATCAGCGTGTTTTTGGGTTGTGACGGTAAGGTAATCAATAAGAGAACGGCTCGTTGTTCCTGTTGAGAATGAGCGTATTGCTTTTTCTATATCGTTTATATAGAAGCTGTTTAGAATAGGCATAATACGTTCATCAGCCTCATCACTTTCATCGTCATCGGTTTCTTCATTGAGAGGCGAATGGGCGATTTTCTTTATGTTATTCTGATTATCTTCCAGTTTATCGTGTGATTCTTTTTTATCTTTAAGTTCTTTCCAATCAAGAATAAATGCCCATTCCGTATTTTCTGGATAGAACTGAGCCCATTGGCAAAGAGCTTTTAGCAGTTTGACAATCCCCTCAGAAGAAAGTGTTTTTACATCCGGCTTTTCAGAATGATAGGGAAGGAGATTTTCGATACGTTTTAGTTGTTCAGCTAGAAGAGTACAGCGTTGATCGTAAGCCTGTAGAGATAGGGTGCCCGCAGTTCCAGCCTGTAAATGACCGAGTGCCCAAGGTAGAGTACTCAATGACATCTCACCGAAGTTAGGGACACCATACTTGTCTATCGTCAACTTTGCGAAGCAAGTTTCTCCTTCAAGATCTAACCGTTGTTCTAGTTCTAATTTTTCTATTTCATTGGTCTCTGAAGCAATACATTCATCAGCAATTTTATTGAGTAGCGATTTATCAAAGATACCAAGGTAAAGTGTATATCGGACTTGATCGGTTTTGATACGTAGACGGCGTCGAGTTTGGGCGCTTAACCAAGGGAGAATGCTTTCACGAGAGTATCTTAGTTCATCAAAAGTAACATTGACTCTTCCTCCATTATCCGTTTCTTTATCGGGTAAAGAATATGGCTGAAAAAATTCTATCAAATGCCAGCTTTGTAAAATCCGTATCATTTGCTGATGGTTATCGTTATTCATTATTTTTTATATCCTTAACGTTATATATCCATTTCAAGCAAGAGCTTATTCAGATCAAGAAAAACTCACTCCCTTCTCAATCCTCTCATCAAAACTTCAAGAATAAATTGGTTCGTTAAACGTGCAATATTCGGATCAGATCTTCAAAGATTAAGCCCATATCGTGGTTACTGACGGACGCTGGACTCAAATCCGCTTCGGCGGCGTAACACCGTAAACGGCAAAATAACGCGTCCGTATTGGGACTGTTTGAAATCACCGCGCAAAAGGTCGGCGACAGACCACAAAAAGGCGGCCATTGAAGAAAAGTTAGCCATTATTTTTCTACCTGAAGTTTTTTCTCTATTGTCCATGATGCAAGGTCGGTCGCAAGAACAATGAATGCATTTCGTGTCTTGTTGCATGATTGTGTTGCATATGACAGGAAATTTAATGGCAGAAGAAATGGACGGATATATTAGGGGAAAATCCTAATATATCCCAAACTATTTCCTAAACACCTGTTCCTGATGCCATTTGACAAAGCGTTCTGAAGGATAATGTTCCCGGTTTTTGGGTAACAATAGAGCATGCCCAGCGAAATACCAAAACAGTCGATCAACCATATGACTGCCATTTACACCTTCAGAAACCAGTAATTTCATATTATCGTCCAGCCCAATCGCACCCATATCGAATGCAGAATGATGCAGGGAACAAAGAGCCAATCCGTTGCTGACGGTGCATGGGCCGCCATATTGTTTCCATTTAATATGCGCAGCTTCTAGCCCGACAGGCGTACTATCGTGTCGTAGGTTATAGCCGCAGATTGCACATTGATAGTTATAAGCACGAAGTACAGACTGACGAAAATTAGGATCGCGTTCTTTGCGCAGGTCTGTCAGTGCAAAATCCAGACGATTAGCAATGATTTCTTGGATACTTTCGGGAAAATGTTCGCTCAAAATCTGACCGGCGAATTTATCGATCAGACGTGGTTTACTGCGTAGTAGCTGATAACTTTCCTGATCAAATCCACCTGCGACGTTGTTTTCAATCAGTTCTCGTTTGGGGGGTTCCTTGCTACCTTTTTGTGGCGTGCAATATTCTACATACAGTAACAACAATGGCTTATGCGGCGCACGCTGATCGCCTTTACGCCAGATGGTAAGGTTAGATATGGCAACTGGCAGTGTTTTACTGGTTGTCATAGGTTGTTTTGCTAATAGATTGAAGTTATTGCGATCATGCTCGCAAAGATGATGGTTTTCAAGGTACTTGCCAGCAATTCAGAATCAATAACTGAGATTTAATTGTGTACTTGCACCAAATCACCCCGCCATTAATATGAATAGTCTCTCCCGTCAAATAGGAGTTAGTGCAAAGAGCGTTGCTTGTGCGATATTCATGGGTTGACCGACCTTTCGTGCAGACAATGATTTTTCCAATTTGGCGAAGAAAGTAGTATCTAATTGAAACGATATCCGGGCAGTTAACGAATATTTCTCAAATAGAGTATTTGAGGCACTGTCGCTCAATAAGCTTTTTCCTGAAAGTGGCAGCCGGATTAATGGTATATATTTTTTAACTAAAAAAAAGAATTGCTGTTTTTAGGCATAACTAAGGTTGACTTAATTAGCGCTATTATTGTCCTAACTTAATAATGTAATTAATCTAACTTTTTATTGAGATTGTTTTATAGGGAAATTATCTTCTGCGATGATCTTTAAAATAAGGATTTTATAGTGACCTTTATCACAGTGTGAATCTTTGTAAAATAATGCTATGGAATTACATATTTCTATTTGATATATTGTGAATAACCAGTTAATTTATTTATCGATATTGCTTGTGGTGATTAAAATATCGCTGGGAAATATTTTTTATTTGATAGGTAGATGGTATTATTTCAATTAATAAATAGAGGTAATAGTTACTTTAAAATAAAATTTTATTTGTAGAGATAAAAGGAAGGTAATATGGAATTTATTAAAAATAGATTTTGTCACTGGAATGGTGAACATCTCGTTGTAGATACAATGGCTAGAAATCATAAAATGGTTAATAGTATGGGTACGGGCGAGGGATTAGTTTCGTTTGATGGCTTTGGTGCTGATTTAATTCGTTTCAGTAAAAATGAAGGGATGCAAAATCATACTCACTTAGGGCATCATATCTTATTTGTACTCGCAGGAACGGGTTATGTTATTTATGCCGGTGAAAAGCATGAAATAGAGCCTGGAGTTTGTTATTTTGTGAATGGCGAAATAGATCACGCGATTAAGGCAACCAGCGATTTGGTCATGGTTGTTGTTGGTAATAATCA
This sequence comes from Photorhabdus tasmaniensis, assembly GCF_011189505.1. Classification (GTDB taxonomy): domain Bacteria; phylum Pseudomonadota; class Gammaproteobacteria; order Enterobacterales; family Enterobacteriaceae; genus Photorhabdus; species Photorhabdus tasmaniensis. Next base: position 29,667 of record NZ_PUJU01000017.1, on the reverse strand, counting down.
TTGCGCGGTTGATTCACAAGATAGGACGACTCTGGTGCCATATAGAGATGGAACCCCTGAAGAATTAAAGGTTTAACTTGGGGTAAGTTGAATGAAACATGCGCTAGTACTTGGTGTGTTGCGAGAATGCCATGATATTCTGCCAGAAGTGGATTATAAATTGCTTTAGGTAATAAAGAGAAGTTAATGAGTTGGAGGTAACTGGCAGAGAAGAATATCTAATATTATATTTATGAAGATAATATAACTCAGGAAAAGTAACTGGAATGATAAAAGGATAATGTGATATTTTTTCAATTAATATAATAGGGGCATCTCATAAAGGGGAGCCAGTACTAGCCTATGAAATATTAGATTTACTAGTATGAAATAGAAAATTATATTAGAGATAATGTTTTGTTATAATAATAAAGGTGTAAGGTGACTATTTAGATTGCCTCTGTCTAATGTTTAATTTGGATAATGATTTCAATGGGTGTTGGTTATTAACTCATGAATGAAAATTAATTTAAATAAGTAATAATTAAGTCAATATAATATTAGGGGAAATATTCCCTGTTAATATGATGTGGCTATTATTTGATTATGATTTCAGGGGCTGTATTCTTATAAAATAATATATTCATGGCGATAAATATATTGTCGAGGTGATTTTTTGTTATTGGAGTTAATAATGTAAATATATATAAGCACTGGGAGTGATAGCGTGTCAAATATAGTGCCGGGATAAATCTATATAAGAAATATATTAATGTTATTATAAACAGTTTAGCTAACTAACTTAATCCTAATACCTCTAATACTTCTGCTATTCCATGTTGGCTTTCTGGGAGAGGGCTGATGGCTTCTGACTATATAGCAATAGCTGGCTTTTCTTGCACGTTTGTGCAATGTGTCGTCTAGGTAATATTCTTCCATTGGGGGTTGTTTACTTCTTATGAATAGAAATGATATGAGCTATATGCTGACAGCCAGTAACTTATTCGAATTACTGGCTGTAGGTCAACAAGGGTGCAAAAATCTGTTTTACTGGTCCTTTGTAAATGTTCAACTTTGTCGTTGAGATCTTATGTCATTAGACAGCTTTTTCAGCCATTCTTTCAACATACATGCTCTTTATTATTGCCAAGTACTGTACTCATCAGAAGCAAATCCAGTTTAGTATCCGGGAGAAGTTTTTCATCTTTTTTCAATTCGCGGCGAGTAAATGAATGATCCAGCTCACGGCGGATAAAGTTATGGATGTGCTTAAAACGTGGGCCATAATCCGTTTCGTCGGCGTTACGTTTGATGGCAAGTAGAGTCTGTATTTCTTGCATCAGAGTTGCATCTTTAACCGTTTCCGCCAGCAGAACGTCGAAGCACATTGGTGGTACGCCTTTACCTGCTTCTATCCAACGTACAGCCAGTAACGGGCGCAGTACATAAAGATATTTTTTCAGCCGTATTTTTTCGCCTTGCAGATAACCACGGAAGTTTTTCTTCGCCATTGACAGATAGTGATACCGTGCTTTGTTGTTGGAAAAGTAGTCCGGTAGTAGGGCGCGCAATGCTGTCATAAACTCTGTATCCTCATGGTAGACCACCGGTGAATCAGTCCATTCCATCAGTGTCGGGTTGGCTCGTTTCAGCAGCCCCAGGGTTTTACGCAGTTCCCAGCCACAAATATCCAGTTCGTCGCTGATCGGTAATTCGATCACATCCCTTGGTGGATCAACGCGTAGGTACCATGATGGAGTATGAACATAGATAAAACGCACATCGTAATCACTGTTTGTCGAGGCAAATCCCCAACCGCGGCTGCCGGACTCGCAGGCATAGAGTATTCGTATTTGCTGTTCCGTCTCAAGTTGCGCCAGTTTTTGGCATATGTGTTGTTTCATGGTGTTACTGACACCAAATTTTTCTTTCATTGTGATTATCCTTTTACGCAAACCACTTGATGCAGGGTGTGAACGAGGTTGTCCAGTAAATCGTTGGCGTTGAATGAGGTACGTACTGCCATCATTCCGTAGCCAATATCTACGCCTACTGTGGTTGGAATAATCGCCCCATGTGTCGGGATTACGCCGCCGCTGGTTGAGCCTTTGCCAAGATGTATCTCAGGAATAACTGCCAACTGTCTGAATATAAAAGGCATTTTTTCTGTGTGCAGTAGTTGTTCACGAGCATTTGCTTCTACTGGGACGCTATGAGTCCACATTTTTACGGGTGCGCTGTTTGGTGCAGTCATCAATTCGTAATCGTTTGTTCTCACATTGTTCTCCTTGTTATTTATCCATTTTATCCGTCACTACTACTATAATTTAAGGTAATGAATATTCTCACCTTTTTAGTCAATACTGCTGAATTTACTTTCATATTAATTTCCTTATGAATTATTAAAAAACATTGTAAATGAAAACTTTATTCTACTATTAATATAGTATTCTGTTTAATGACAATTGCAATTATTTGATATTTAAATTTTATTGAATAATGTTGAAACTGTGATGTCAATCTATATGAAAAGGTATGTTTAAACATTATATCTGAATTCATTTTTGTATTTAAATTATCTTGGTTGTTATAATTTCAAATAAGATATAAAATCACTTAATTATTATATTCAACGGTGTTATTTAAAAATTATTTTTATTAATCTTAAATAAAATTTAAATGTATATTTAATTTCGACGTGGAATGATGAATTTAATTCTAATTGATCTGTAGGTATTATCTATTCGTAATCTGATCATTATGTCGATGGTAATTAAATTATAAATTTATTTAGTGTCATCAGTAAATTTATCAAGATATTTAATTTCCCCATTAATTTATTTTTAATAATATCAATGTCTTGCAGATTAAATTCGGCTTCATAGTGATTTTTTATTATTTTTCGTGACTAATGGTTATCTTATATGTTGAAGAAGTTAAATGTTTAATACTATATAATCGATAATTTACAACGTATTAATGGTTTGTTATTGTTTTAATATATATTGAAAATAATCACAAGTTATTATGTTATTTGGTGTTAATTGTTTTCTTGGGGATGTTAATGGAAATAAAAATTATCCTCATTGGTGAAATGATAAATTATCTTGTAACTGTTTATCATGTTCAGAACTTCGTTAGCATGTTTACAGATTGATTATTAAGTGTAATCACTGCTTAATTTATACTTTAATGAAATAAAATGATCTATACGGTTAGATTCCATGCCAAGTCATTAATGATGTATTTTCAAATACTTTATTTTATTGCTTTATTAGTTTAATGAATGCATTTTGTCAAATAAATACGTTATTTCCTTAAAATGAATATGTGAAGTCATTATCTCTCAATAATAAAAAAGTTCGTGGTAGTCACTTCGTCTGCTCCTCAATAAACTGCCCGAGGCTCCTTTCAACCCGCAATAATTTAGTCCGTCCGATTTATCCTTACCGAAAATTTTGATGAAAAAAATCCATGCTATCGTGTCATAACCAAAATTATCATCCTATTGGTGACTGCATTTTCCACAACCAAACGTAACTATGTGAAATAAATCACAAAATAAAGTAGAAAAATAAAATTCTGACAAACACCGTAACTTGCTACACTTGAACGATGACTACTATTACTACTATCAGATTTTAAGGAATAACATGTCGTTATATCAGGATCACCAAGCTCTTGAGCAACTTACGCTGGGTAAAACCACTTCATATCGTGACCAATATGATGCTAGCTTATTGCAAGCAATACCCCGCAATATGAACCGTGAACCGCTGAAAATTTTCCCTGATAATTTACCGTTTCACGGTGCTGATATCTGGACATTATATGAACTGTCATGGCTGAATAGCAGGGGGCTGCCGCAAGTTGCGGTCGGGCATGTTAGCTTAAATGCAGCGAGTAAAAACCTGATTGAATCTAAAAGTTTTAAACTCTATCTCAACAGCTTTAACCAGACCCGCTTTGAAAACTGGCAAATTGTCGAAGAAACACTACAGCGCGATCTGACCGCTTGTGCTGAAGGTCATGTGGAAGTAACACTTCATCATTTGGATCATTTCAGTCATCAACCCATCTCCGCTTTTACCGGTGAATGTATTGACGATCAGGAGATTGATGTGACTGAATATAATTTCAATCGTGATTATCTGCAAGGTGCAGCACAAGGCCCACTGGTGGAAGAAATTTTGGTTAGTCATCTGCTGAAATCCAACTGCCTGATTACCCATCAACCTGATTGGGGTTCGATCCAAATTCGCTACAAAGGGCCAAAAATCAACCGGGAGGCGTTGTTACGTTACCTGATATCATTCCGGCATCATAATGAATTTCACGAGCAATGTGTTGAGCGTGTTTTCAATGATTTACTACAGTTATGTGTTCCAGAAAAGCTCTCGGTCTATGCGCGTTATACCCGGCGCGGAGGATTAGATATCAATCCATGGCGCACAAATAATGAAGACTTTATTCCAATGACAGGCAGACTGGCACGTCAATAAATCACTTTTCTGAGTGCCGTTTGTACAAAATAAGCTGAAATAGACAATGTAATACATTCAGTTTAGTGATATTGATGTGTAACCCATACAGGTATATAAGGAGTCATTCTTGATTACACATATCAACCCACTCGGCTCAATGGATTTATTATCTCAACTTGAAGTAGATATGCTAAAGAGTACCGCAAAAAGTGATCTGTATCGCCTGTTCCGTAACTGCTCACTGGCTGTACTCAATTCAGGTAGCCAAACCGATAATAGTAAAGAGCTGCTCTCTAAATACACAAATTTTGATATTAATGTATTGCGTCGTGAGCGCGGGGTAAAATTGGAACTGGTGAACCCACCAGAAGACGCGTTTGTTGATGGGAAAATTATCCATTCACTACAAGCTAACTTATTCGCAGTACTTCGGGATATCCTGTTTGTTCATGCTCAAATTACCGATTCAGCACAACAGCATCATCTTGAGCTGGAAAATGGTGCTCATATTACCAACAGAATATTCTCTATTCTGCGCAACGCCAGAGCGCTGCATACCGATGAAGATCCCAATATGATCGTCTGTTGGGGAGGCCATTCAATTAGTAAGCTAGAGTATCAGTATGGCCGTAAAGTCGGTAATCAGCTTGGGCTACGTGGGCTCAATATCTGTACCGGCTGCGGCCCTGGTGCAATGGAAGCACCGATGAAAGGCGCAGCGGTAGGCCATGCCCAACAGAATTATAAAAATAGTCGTTTTATCGGTATCACTGAACCCTCGATTATTGCGGCCGAACCCCCTAACCCACTCGTGAACGAACTGGTTATCATGCCAGACATAGAAAAACGTCTGGAAGCTTTCGTTCGCATTGCTCACGGTATCATTATTTTCCCAGGTGGCGTCGGCACAGCAGAAGAATTACTCTATCTGCTCGGCATTTTGATGAACCCGGAAAACCAGGGGCAAGTGCTGCCATTGATTCTTACCGGCCCGAAAGAGAGCGCAGACTATTTTCAGGTCCTGGACGAATTTATTATTCACACATTAGGAAAAGAGGCTCGGCGCTACTATTACATTATTATTGATAATGCGCCGGAAGTTGCCCAATTAATGAAAAAAGCGATGCCATTAGTGAGAGATAACCGACACAGTACTGGTGATGCATATAGCTTTAATTGGTCAATCAAGATCAACCATGATCTGCAACAACCATTCGCGCCAGCGCATGAAAATATGGTTAATCTCAATCTCTATCCCGAACAGTCGTCCGAAAAACTGGCGGCATCGCTACGCCGTGCTTTCTCTGGGATCGTTGCAGGCAACGTGAAAGAGATTGGTATTCAAGCGATTGAAAAACATGGCCCATTCAAAATCCACGGTGATGCTGAAATAATGCACCGTATGGATAATCTGTTGAAAAACTTTGTGGAACAACACCGGATGAAGCTACCCGGTGGCACAGCCTACAAGCCCTGCTATGAAATTATCCGCTAAAATTCTGTTGCTCCACGGATGGAGCATAACTTTGCTAAATAGTGACCTATATGATACACCTGCTGATTGTTGATGCTCTTAACCTTATCCGCCGTATTCACGCTGTGCAGGGTAGCCCATGTATTCCCGCCTGTGAACATGCGTTAAGTCAGTTGATCCAACATACCAATCCCACTCATGCTGTTGCTGTATTCGATGAAGAAGATCGTAGTAATAGCTGGCGCCACCAAATATTGCCTGACTACAAAGCGGGCCGTTCACCAATGCCTGAAAGTTTGAAACAAGAAATGCCACAGATCAGAGCGTCATTTGAGCAACAAGGGGTTGCCTGCTGGCATGCCCAAGGGCATGAAGCCGATGATCTGGCAGCAACGCTGTCAGTAAAAATCGCTTCCTCTGGTCACAATGTGACAATTGTTTCTACTGACAAAGGTTATTGTCAGTTACTTTCACCCAATATCCGTATTCGGGACTACTTCCAGAAACGTTGGTTGGATATGCCATTTGTTCAACGAGAATTTGGCGTTTTACCGGAGCAATTGCCTGATTACTGGGGCCTGGCGGGTATCAGCAGCAGTAAGATCCCTGGGATCCAGGGAATCGGCCCTAAAACCGCAACCACTTTACTGCAACAGGCCGGTACACTGGATAACCTTTTCCAGAACCTCGATCAACAGCCCGATAAATGGCGCAACAAACTGGAGTCAAATAAAGAAATCGCTTTTATCAGCCGGGAAGTTGCGTCATTACGTACCGATCTGGCTTTAACTGGCAATCTGCAACAACTCCGGCTGATCACTTCAAGCTAGCGAAAATAACCGGCTATCTTATCCAGATGTTCACCTTTTAATTCTCCGGCCTCATTAAGCAGGCCGATCCAGGCTTTAATATAGTTGTATTTTGCCTGAGAAAGATCACGCCGGGCAGTATATAACTGTTGCTCTGCATTCAGGACATCCACATTAACCCGCTGTCCAAGAGCAACACTTTTACTGGTCGCATCTACCTGCAAACTGGCTGATTCAACGGCTACTTCATAAGCATTAATCCGTTTTTCGCTATTTAGGTACTGATTATAGTTGCGTCGTAATGTATTAAGGATTTCTCCCGCTTGAGCATCAAGATCATATTTGGTTCTGCCATATTGTGCCGCTGCCTGACGCACAGCGGCAGACGTCCCGCCACCATTATAGATATTCATGCTCATCCGTACGCCAATGGTATCGGTTCGATATTTTTGATCTACCGTATTATCGCTGCTGGATTCGTTTTCAGAATGGGAGGCATAGAGTTCCAGCTTGGGTAAATAACCTGCCCGGTTACGTTGCACCTCATGATACGCCGCTTTTACTTCCTGACGGGAAGCGGCCAGAACCGGATTGTTAGCTAAAGCCAATTTTTCCCATTCTTCATAACGGCCAGGCGACAACTTCAATATCCGAAATTGTTTTTTATCCAATAATCGTTGTACCGGTAAATCAACAGGCAGAGGAACACCAACAATCAGTTGCAAACTGCGGATTGCCGCATCCAAATCGTCGTTGGCCGCTATCTCATCGGCAACAGCCTGACTGTAACGGGATTGTGTTTCCACCACATCAGTACGAGTCCCTTCACCAGAAGTAAACAACTTCTTATTCAGTTCCAGTTGTTTTTCATAAGCCATTTTCTGCCGCACGACTAAATCAATCTGATCCTGAGCATAAGCCACATCCACGTAAGCATTCACGACCCGGACAGCCAGTTGCTGAAAATCTGCCCGAAAACGTTCATTACTCATCAAAGTGTGAGCCTGACTGGCTTTATAACGCGCCAATATTTCAAAATCCATCAATGGCTGAGTTATCACAATCGCTGCGTTATAACTGCGATATTGGCGATCCCGGGTTTCAGTGATCCTATTTCCCCGGCGATCATAGCCAGCAGGATATTCCGTATGTTGCCAGTTCTTCGGTGAATTCTGATAAGACATCATCACTTTAGGTAACAATTCTGCTCTGCCAATTTTTTCGTACTCAGCCCCCCCTTCCTGCTCTTTTATTGCAGCAAGAAAAGTAGGATCATTTTCTAATGCCAGCGCATAAGCTTCTGTCAAACTTAGCGACCATGCAGGAAAAGAGCATAAACTGACGCTGAAAAGAATAAGCAAACCCATTGATAAAGAAGCATGATTCAATTTCATAATTACTCCTCGATCAATGATGTTGAAGCCCGATCCACCAGTGGCTTAAACAGATAACTAAACAGGGAGCGGGAACCCGTTTTAACAAAGACCTCAACCGGCATCCCTGGCCTGATGTCCAACCCTTTCAGTTTTTCCATCCCTTCAGGAGAAACCACAGCTCTCATCTGATAATAAGGTTGGCTGGTTGCTGGATCGACCAACCGGTCTGCGGAAACCATGACCACTTTTCCTTCAATTTTTGGCGTCCGGTTCTGGTTAAAAGCAGTGAACATCAGATCCACATCCATCCCTTTGCTAATCTTATCTGCCAAATTAACTGCAACACGGGTTTCTACCTCAAGCGCCATCTGGTCTGGCAGGATTTCCATCAGTTTTTCGCCGGGAGCAACAACACCCCCTTGCGTAAAAATATTTAATCCGACAACCGTGCCATCAACTGGCGCGACAATTGAGGTATGGGTAAGTTCGAACTGTGCGGTATCCAGCTTATTTCTGTATTCGCTGGCAGTAACCTGCACATCCGCCAATTGAGTGCGAACTTCCCGCTGATAGTCTGCTTTGCGCTGAATAATACGCTGCTGTGTTTCCTGTAACTGTTTTTCAAGCTGACCAGCACGTCCTACCATTTCCGCTATACCGCTGTTGAGTTCAGCCTGCTCACGCAACAGCTCTAGATAGCGGTTACGTGGGAAATAGCCCTCGTCCGCTAAAGATTTAAGATTAGTTATCTGTTCCTTAAGCGCCACCTGCTGTACACGCTTGCTGACAAGAGAAGATTTCAACCCTTTAATCTGAAAATCTGTGCCTTCGACAGACTGTTCAAGCCCTTCCAAGTCGCTTTGCAACATTTCACGACGTGATGCAAACAGTTGTTTTTGCAGTACGATGATCTCTTTCACCCGGGGTTCAGATTGTAATTGCTGTAATATTTCAGGGAAAATCAGAGTTTCATCACCATGCTGTTCCGCCAATAAACGGGCTTCCGTTGCCAGCGTGGTATACAGTTGATCCTGAAGCGCATCGACTTGGGCTTTTGCCTGCACCTGACTGAGCTGGACCAGTGTCTGACCCGCTTTGATTGTTTCGCCTTCAACAACCCTAATCTGGCTGATAATACCGCTTGCCGGGGCCTGAACTGTTTTACGGTTGCCATCCACCACCACCACGCCGGAAGACGCAACCCCTTTATCTAATGGTGCCAATGCTGCCCAAATAAGAAACCCCAGGATCCCCACGCCAATCACTAACCATCCTAGTCGTAAAAAATGCTTTTCTTCCAGAGGCAACAATCCTTTTCCATCTCTTACCGGCGTAACCTGATCAGACATATCCACTCCCGGACAGAAATCTCCGTCTCAGCTATTTAATATTATTATGATTGAATGCCTATTTACTTATGATGCCTGTGCTACTGCCTTAGCCGCAGAATGTTCCTGATTTTGTTGCGATAAAGCCGCTATCACTTGCTGAGATGAACCAAACATCTTCATTTTTCCCTGAACCAGCAACAATATTTTGTTTGTCTGTGATAACAACGACATGCGATGAGTAATCACAATCACTGTTTTTCCTTGCGCTTTCAGTTGGGCAATAGCCTCATTCAGTGCTCTTTCCCCCGCTTCATCCAGGCTGGAATTAGGTTCATCCAACACGACCAATGACGGCTCATCATATAATGCCCGGGCAAGACCAATTCGCTGCTTCTGTCCACCAGATAACCCAACCCCTCCGGTGCCAATAACCGTGTCATAACCCTTATCAAGAGCCAATACCAGCTCATGAACACCCGCTTTCTGTGCCGCCTTAACAACCTTTTCCGGCTCCACTTCATTAAAACGGGCAATGTTCTCAGCGATAGTGCCGCCAAATAGCTCAATATCTTGCGGCAAATAGCCTATTGATGAACCCAGTTCATCTTTATTCCATTGATAAATATCGGCATTATCCAGACGTACAACACCTTCCTGTGCAGTCCATATGCCGACAAGTAACCTGGCAAGGGTCGATTTCCCGGAAGCACTAGGACCAATTAATCCCAGCACATCTCCCGCATCCAGCGTAAAACTAACATCCTGTAAAACAACCTTGTTGTTTCTTCCGGGAGGCGCTGCGGAAACTTTATCCACAGCCAAATTGCCTTTTGGTGCGGGTAATGACATTCCCGGTTTCCGTTCCGGTTGTTGTTCTAACAGGTTTGTTAACCGTTGCCATGATAAACGGGCACCATTCCAGCCCTTCCAGGCTTGAATAAGTTGTTCAATCGGTGAAAGCGCACGCCCCATTAGAATTGAAGCCGCAATCATCATTCCCGGTGTGATATGCCCGTCAATCGCCAACCAGCCCCCTAATCCGAGGATCAATGACTGTAATGCCATACGCACAGTTTTAGTGACTGAATTAATCACAGAAGCCCGTTCACTGGCAATGCGCTGGAAATTCAGAAAACGTTCATGCAACCCAAACCATCTCCGGCGAAGCACCGGCAACATGCCTAACGCTTCTATCACTTCTGCGTTACGTAAATTAGTGCTGGCAAGACTGGCTGAACGCAGAGAGAGTTGACTGGCTTCGGATAAAGGTTGACTTGATAACCATTGATTCAGTACAGCAAGGGCAATTAATACCAGAGCACCTACCAATGCCAGTAAACCAAGCCAAGGGTTAAAAAGAAAAATAACCAACAGATAGATTGGAAACCAGGGGGCATCAAAGAAAGCAAACAAGGCATTGCCGGTCAAGAACTGACGGATATTTGCCAAATCATTGAGCATCTGACCTGCATCTGTTGTGCCATTTTTCAGATTTGATTCATAAGATGCGGTATAAACACGATTATTCAGCTTCATATCAAGCTGACTACCGATACGAATGACAATCATGCTGCGAATATATTCCAGCATACCCATCATGGTAAACATGCCAAGAGTAATCAGAGTCAACATCAGCAAAGTGATTTCATTGCCCGATGGCAACACTCTGTCATAAACCTGCAACATATAAACAGATGGAACCAACATCAGCAGGTTAATAAAGGCAGTGAACAACCCAATCGTCCAGAACACCCGGCTACGGGCACGAATAACATCAGTAATTTCATCCTTCGGGAGATGTAATTTCACAGTATTTCCTTACTAACTGTTTGATATATTTTTTTTATCTTTCTAAAAAAATCGCCATCTGACGTTAACGTTTCCCGTCCTATCCACTTTTCTTATTGGGCTTCATCATCAATTCCCGGCCACCCGCAAAGCGGGCAAACCAGCCATCTGGCTCTTGAGCGAAGAAAGCCAAACCACTGCCCTGCTCATCGGTAATTGTGATGCCATCAGGAGTAGGTCGCCACCCGGCAGGGACTTCGCCAAACATATCGGTCAAGCAGGCGCTATCACCGCTAAGTGACCAAATTGAACCCTCAGGTAATGGTTGGTCAGTCAATGAGACATCACATTGCTGATGTTCATCCGACAGTTGCCACACGCCTTTTAATTCACTGGCGTATGGGAGATGAAGACTACTTGCCATACTTCCTCCGATAACACTGAATACAAGAGAAACACCGAGCACAAATTTCAGATACCAGGCTGAACAAGTCATTCCGCCTCCAAACTAATAACCGCATCCAGTCAGATGCGGTTGTGTTGTTGTGTTATGCTAGGATGAAATCAGACTCTAATATCGGTTCTCCGACAATCTTCACCCAGAAATCATCGTAAGAGAATTTATCGCCCAAATTAATAGCGAAATCATTCACCTTGTTAACCGTATCATAGCGAAGCACTGCTTCTCCGACTGCACCAGTGAATTCCCTTACAAACTTAACGCCACCTTTCCCAGCTTCACCTAGATCGAACAACGACACATCAATCTTGTCTTCACCGGAAACGAAGTCATGGATCCAATCACGTTCAAGAGGTGGTGATTCTTTAGCGCTCAGGTAGACAAATGTATCTTTGCCTTCCCCGCCCCAAAGCTGATCGGCACCCAGACCACCGTAGATAATGTCATCACCGGCCCCTCCCTTAATCGTATTGTCGGCGTCATTCCCGATCAGGATGTCATTACCACTGCCACCAATCGCATTTTCAATCGTGACACCACGGGCAATAGAGACATTGCCTTTCAAGCCACCAACATCTGAGAAAGAAGCTTCATTCAGGTTGATACGCTGATCCTGAGTAAAACCAGAGAAATCAAACGTATCATTACCACCCGTATCCCAAGCAGTGAACAACAGTTTGCTGTTTTCATCTTTTGCGGTATAGAAGTCACGATCTGTGTTGGAATTAAAACCATATATCGTGTCATCTGCACGGATTGTCTTATTAGCGCCGTACACTTCCTGAATGGCAGAAATATCGTTAAGTAATGGCGCAGAAGAATAAACACCTTTAAAGTCCTGCCCGGTATTTTTCTCACTAAAATAACTCATGACAGTATGAGCGCGGCTATCTTCAAAATAAGTAGCGCTGGTCTTATAAGTCGGTCTTTCCTTATCAGTCGCATTATAATCAGCCGGATGCTCTAACCCCAATGTATGACCGATTTCATGAGTAAAAGTTTGACGGCCATAACCGTTCACGCCGATATCATTCTCTGAGAAGGTGCGGCTTTTCAGGTTATACCAGGTTCCTGATTGTTTCGATTCAGGGCTGGGAAGATAAGCAAACGCGTAGCTCCCCCTCAAACTAAGGTCAAAGAAACCAAAGGTAATGTGAGCCTTATCCGAATCAGTTGTTTCAGTGAACTTAATATTAGCGACATCAGTCCAAGATTGTATTGACAGTTTTGCAGCAGCTCTTTGTTCTTCATTAAATGCGGAAAACCCAGTAATATGCCAAGGCATATTCTCCGGTTTACTCTCCAGGAAACTATAAGTTAATTGGAAAGCCTCCGATTTATCGTCGCCCTGATGCCCCCAGCGATAATCACCTCGAATTAATTCTTTTGCAGCATTTTTACTTGGCTCATGCTCAACAACAATATTAGGATCCTTGCCTGGGACATAAGCCTGTAACTGTGCCTGAAGCTCATTTGCTTTTGCAGAGCCGATAAGTTCCGAGTATGAAATTTTCTTCTTTAAAGACATATATCTCTCCATAAATGCAGGACTTAGAATTTTTATTTAATTAAATACAAGTCAATAAAACCTGAGAACAATAGGCCCTCCTGGCCATACAAATAACAATGAAAATCCCTTTCACAACAACGTAACACTAAAGTTAATTATGTAAAAAGCAATTAACATATTTTTTTAATATAAACGTGATAAAAATAACATAAAACAAATAAGCGATTGTTTTATATCACATAACTATTTAAGGCGGAAAAAACGCCGCTAATTTCTTATTGATATTTTTTTATAACTAAATTATCTATTATTTAACTATCCATAAAGTAAAATTTAAAAATTTTATAGAATTATTATGGATAATTATGATTAGCAATTATCACCGCCAACCAAATAAACAGATTAAATACTAAATAAAAAACGCCCTCTGTTTGCAATATTAGGCGCTCTGAGGTACTTGAAAGTAAATTGAGTTAAGTCATGTTCATATAAGACCTATATGTTACTATTTGTAAAGGTAACAACAACTTAACAAAATCAATAAATAAAACATATATAATAGGATAATTAATACTTTCTTTATTTTTAATAATTCCATTTCGATAAAGTTAAATTATATTTATGATTTTTAAATAACAAATAGGGATATAAACATAGTTGGTTGAATAATATTAAAAATAGAATATATAAACCAATAATTAACATTTTTAATGTGCATTGAAAGAGTATTATATTTATCTTGATACCTATCACAATGACTATTTAACAGAAAATAAATATCTCAATAAGACATTAAAATTAACTAATATAAAATAAATATTCAGTTAATCTATATTCTGTAAATAAATCAAGATTACAACCAAATAAGAAAAAACAAAATATTCATTATAATTTACAGTCTTAATTAAATTAATTATTTCATATTAAGCCAATATGTCATTAAAAAATTACAATTATATATTAGATTTGTTATTTGCCTTAAGTAAAGTTAAAAATCAACATTTACCAGACAAAAGTAAAACAATATTAATTATTACATTAAATCATGATAATTTCACCATAGAGTATAGTTTAATAGTTTCTTTATTGAATAAATGAAATAAATTATTTTAATGTGTATTTTTATTCCAAATAAAAATGATAAATAAAATAATGTTAACTAATGCTGAAAAATGAAATCGCCTCAGAAGTTCACTGAGGCGATTTGGGAAGCTTTATTTTCCGAATTTATTCCGGGATACGGATGAACATAAGTTAATCAATAATCATCCCGGTTGGCTGCATTAGCAGACCAAATACGTCGGACATGAACAGTTATTTCTTCCCTGTCATGATAAAGATGCTTTGCTTGAATTTGCGTATTGATACCATTTTCCTTTAATTGCAGATGCATTTTCTGCAAATTATACGCCACTTCTTCATAACGCTTTTTCATTGGCAATTTAAGATTAAAAATAGCTTCCCGGCACCAGCCATTAACCAGCCAATCTGTCATGAGCTGAGTCACTTTCGCTGGTTTTTCCACCATATCACACACCAACCAATAAATATTTTTTGCCGAAGGTACAAATTTAAAACCATCAACTTTGTGATGTTTAACCTGCCCCGTATCCATCAAACTTTCCGACATCGAGCCATTATCCACAGCATGAACCATCATACTGCGTTTCACCAGTTGATAAGTCCAGCCCCCAGGACATGCACCCAAATCAACCGCATACAAACCACTAGCCAAACGCTCTTCCCATTCGTCATAAGGAATGAAAATATGAAAAGCTTCTTCCAGTTTCAATGTTGAGCGACTTGGCGCATCTGAAGGAAATTTCAGCCGGGGAATGCCCATATAAAATGGCGAGTTATTATTACTGTAAGAATAACCCACATAACAACACCCCGGAGCAATAAAGAAAACATGTATTACCGGGCGATTTGCGTTTTCTCTAATCAGCAAGATCTTTTCCTGACGCATCACATTACGCAGCGGAACAGTGAATTTCCGGCAAAATTTCAGTAACTCTTTGCTTTCGTTGGTATCAGGCACTTCAACCCGCAACTCACCTGCACGCTCCATGACACCCTGTAACATACCAATAATCGGGCTTATCCGATCTTCAGGAGATAAATCCCGCAATAATTCACCCACGACCAACATTTGACGGGCAAAAATCAGCTCCTGGAATGGTATCTCACGAATAAGCCGATCCGCGTCTTCATGTTGATAACACTCAAACAGGACATAGCCACTGTTATCTTTTACTCGGGCAAAACCGTAAATCTCTTTTCGACCCGCTTTATCGGTGATTTCAGCTGCGCACTCTTTTTCAAAACCAGGGCGGCAATATAAAGCAATTTTATTCATGGCGAAGCGCCGATTTCCTTAGACGCAAAGCGCCAATTAACACTAAGAGCCAGCCAATAAGAAAGCTGAACCCTCCAACTGGGGTAATATAAGCAAAAAATTTAACCTGCAATAAGGCCATACAATAGAGACTGCCACTAAACAACAAAATGCCTACCGCGAAAAAGACCCCGCTCCAGTAAAACCAGAGAATAACTCTACGCATCAGCATGGCAGACATCGCCATCATTGCCAGAGTGTGGACACCTTGATATTGCAAACCAAGATCAATCCAACTTATCTGATATTTCGCCATCATCGGGGATAAGAAATGCGACCCGACAGCACCAAACGCCACATAGAAAAAACCACTGAAGCCAGCAAAAATAAGCATTAAACGACTATTCACTGTCATCTTCCTTTTTCACATTATATCTGAGAGTTCTTACAGCCCGAATACCTTACTCTTCTCTTATTCATTGGTAATAAAACCCAGTTTCTCCTGTTCACGGGCTGCCTGTGCTAGCACCCATTGCCGGAATGCTGCGATTTTCCCCAACTCAACCTGATTGTCATGACAGACAAGGTAAAATGCATTCTTACTCACTAATACATCATTAAATGGACACACTAAACGCCCGGCATCAATTTCAGTCCGGGCCATAACATTATTTGCCAGTGCAATCCCCTGACCATGAACCGCGGCCTGGATCACCATTGCACTATGGCTGAATATTGGCCCTTGCTGAACATTTATCTGCTGCTGCATATCAAGCTGGCGTATATAAGCCTGCCAGTCACGGCGGGAAGAATCGTGTAACAACATATAGTGCGCCAAATCTGCGGGCGTTTTCAGCGGGTTTTCCCCGGTCAGTAACGAAGGTGCGCAAACGGGGAGCAAATATTCCGCATAAAGACGATCCGTTCGCAACCCCGGCCAATTTCCACGACCATAAAATATAGCAACATCAACATCATCCGCGAGCTTATCCTCTTCTCTGTCTACCGCCTGTATCCTGACATCAATTCCCGGATAAGCGAAATTAAAGCTAGACAACCTTGGAACCAGCCACTGAATAGCAAAACTGGGTGAAAGACTGACAGTCAAAGCACCTTTAGCACTTCGTGCCTGAAGTTTACGCGTTGCTTCATTTATTGATGTGAATATTTCTTTAATATCCAGATAGTAGCTTTGCCCCTCTTCGGTCAACAATAACGATCGGTTGCGACGACGAAACAACTTCAACCCAAGGAAATCTTCCAGACTTTTCATCTGGTGGCTAACTGCGGCCTGTGTCACAAATAACTCTTCAGCCGCTTTAGTAAAACTCAAATGACGCGCCGCAGCATCAAAAACCCGCAACGCATTCAATGGTGGTAAACGTTTGGACATGTGAGCCCTTATGCAATGTTGGTGATACCGGTAACTCTTTATATTTAATTATTAGTTTTTGTAATCCGAATCATTATAAATTGTCCATTGAGGATACACCAGTAAATCCCTATAGTGGCGCCACTTCCTAAGCCGGAACGAAAAGTGAATTAGTTGTAACGCTATGAAACTTTTGGCTTTGTGGTTGTGATGTTGTGTTTGCAAATTGTCTGGAAAACCAGACTATGTAGCTTAAGCTACTGTTTTTTTCACTTCCTGTACATTTACCCTGTCTGTCCATAGTGATTTTTAATGCACCGCGATTGCGGTGCTTTTTTTGTCATAATCGCTGGAACATGGCAATATTATTCAATGTAACAACCTATCCATATTCAGTCAGAAGCAAGCGGATCATCATCACAACAGAATAATCTGATCAATAACCACGAAACCTAATTAAAACACTATGAAAAAGTTCGAACCAGAACAGTTCCGCCGGCAATTCCCAGCCCTGCAACAACACACTGTATTCCTGGATAGTGCAGCAACTGCCCTGAAACCACAAGTAATGATAAAAGTAACTCAGGATTATTATCAATACAGTTGTACTACTGTACATCGTAGCCAACACCACACAGCGCTGGAAACCACATCTCGCTATGAAAATGCCCGGCAACGGGTTGCTGAACTCATCAACGCCCCAAAAGCCGAAAATATTATCTGGACAAAAGGCACAACAGAATCCCTCAATCTGGTTGCCCAAAATTATTTCCGTCCCCATCTCCAGCCCGGTGATGAAATTATCGTTAGTGAGCAGGAGCACCATTCCAACCTGATCCCCTGGTTAATGCTGGCGGAACAAATCGGTGCCAGAGTGATAAAATGGCCTTTAGGCAACGGGAAATTGCCAGATATCAACACGCTACCTGAACTTCTGAACAAACACAGCCGATTGATAGCAATCAGCCAAATGTCCAATGTAACCGGCGGAGCCGTCGATCTGACTGCAATAACGAAAATAGCGCACCAACATGGTTGTCTGGTCGTTGTTGATGGTGCACAGGGAGTTGTTCACAATCCCGTTGATGTTCAGCAATCAGATATCGATTTCTACGCGTTTTCCGCTCATAAGCTCTATAGTTCAAATGGTGTTGGTGTACTTTACGGCAAAAGTGAGTTACTTGATGCGATGTCTCCCTGGCAAGGCGGCGGAAAAATGCTTACCCACGCCTCATTCAGCGGTTTCACACCGGAAGCTGTACCATTCAGGTTTGAAGCAGGGACACCGAATGTTGCAGGTGTTATTGGTTTTTCTGCCACGCTGGAATGGCTAAAAAATGTTGATATCGTCAAAGCGGAAGCCCATGCGGTCACACTCACTGACTACACTGAACAACAACTTTCCGCTTTACCCGGATTTATCAGTTATCGCGTTGCCGGTTCCAGCCTGTTGGCTTTTAATTTTGCCGATATCCATCACAGTGATCTGGCAGCTATTTTGGCAGAACAAAATATTGCCTTACGCTCCGGTCAGCATTGTGCTCAACCATTGATTGAGGCTTTAGGTATCAACGGCTGCTTGCGTGCTTCTTTTATGCCTTATAACAATCTGCAAGATGCCGATTCTTTAGTTCAGGCAGTAAAATTCGGCCTTTCTCTATTACAGGATGAATAAAATATGGCTCAAACCGCAGAAAATCTGACCGTACCACATCCATTTGGCAAGGAAATTAGCCAGCAACAGTTGGTTGAAACCTTTAATCAATGTCGCCAATGGGAAGATCGCTATCGTCAGTTAATCCTGCTAGCCAAGAAACTACCTGCACTACCTGACAACTTGAAACAACAGAATATCGAAATGTCTGGCTGTGAAAACCGGGTTTGGTTAGGGCATCAATTACTGGCAGAGGGTTACCTGCATTTTTATGGCGATAGCGAAGGCCGCATTGTAAAAGGCTTGCTGGCGGTGATATTGACCGCAGTGGAAGGAAAAACACCACAACAAGTTTTGGAAACTAACCTGTTGGCGCTGCTCCACCAACTTGGGCTGGAGCAACAGTTAAGTGGCTCACGGTTGAACGGCGTGAAATCGCTGATCCATACCGTGCAAAGTGCCGCAAAAAATTATATTAAAGCGAGCCCTGACGTTGCGCTTTAGCAACCATTTTTTTCAGTGCATGGGAAACCGCAACAAATCCGAATGTCGCCGTGACCATTGTTGCGGCACCAAAACCCGATGCGCAATCCATGCGTTTCGTTCCCTCCGCAGTACTTTTAGCTGCACAAACAGAACCATCACTTTGTGGATAAACTAACTGCTCAGTTGAAAACACACAATCAATTCCCAACTTACCTTTACCATTCTTCACAACGTGATAATCAGATTTCAATCTTTCCCGCAACTTAGCCGCTAAAGGGTCCTGAATCGTTTTCGCCAAATCAACAACCTGAATTTGGGTAGGATCAAGTTGCCCACCCGCACCACCGGTTGTGACCAACGGAATTTTATAACGACGACAATAAGCCAACAGCGCCGCTTTTGGCCTGACACTATCGATCGCATCAATGACATAACTGAATCCAACCGCCATCATCTTTTCAACATTATCCGGCGTAAGAAAATCATCAATACAAGTGACTTTACACTCAGGATTAATCGCCAGAATACGTTCAGCAATCACTTCCGTTTTTGGCTGTCCAATATGCGGTTTTAAAGCATGTAACTGGCGGTTGGTATTGGTGATACAGACATCATCCATATCAATCAGGGTAATCGAGCCTATTCCTGTACGAGCTAACGCCTCGGCGGCCCAGGAACCCACCCCACCGATACCCACGACACAAACATGGGAATGAGAAAATAAAGAAAGCGCTTTTTGACCATATAAACGGGCTGTACCCGCAAAGCGCTGCATATATGCATCAGAAAGAGAAGTTTGCATCACTGAATATCAATCCTGAAAACCTGTTATAAAATTTATGGAAAAGAATTACTGATTGACCATTAGCATAGCAGGCTGCTCTTCTTTCAGCACCCAAACCCGGCCGTAGTGGTTATAGAAACCCGCCGCGATACCAGCCTCATCGCCAATACCATGATAGATATCGAAATGATGCCCCTTTATTGCGCCACCGACATCCAGTGCAATCATCAGGCGCATCTGGTACTGACCGGTAAATTTACCTTCGTTATTCAGCAAAGGTATCTCCGCCAGCAATGTTGTTCCCGGTGGAACCAGCATTTTATCAGCGGCTACAGCGGCTTTTGCAATCAGAGGAACGCTACTCGCTCCCCGCACTGAGGCATCAACTTCAGGTTTAAAAAAGACAAATGATGGATTCTGTTCCAGCAGCTTACGAACCTCTGCCTCACTGTGCGATTCAGCCCATTTGCGAATCGCCAGCATGGATATATCTTTCTGCGCGATTTCTCCGCGTTCAACCAGCAGCCTGCCAATACTCCGATAAGCCTGTCCATTCTTACCCGAATAACCCAAAAAGGTCAGCGGCTCACCGTCACCAAAATCGACATAGCCACTGCCCTGCACTTCCATAATAAAATTATCAATCAGAGAATTACTGTAGCCAATGATCAGGCTGGAGCTGAGGGCACCATTGTATATCGCCGCTCGGCTTGGTAAATGATATTTGCTTTTAGACGGCATACGGTACAAGGGATATCTAAACTCCCCCTGTTTAACGCGGCGGGCCTGTAACACCGGCGTATAATAACCCGTGAATTGGACATTACCGTAATTATCCACACCTTCCATCTGGTAAGCGCGTAAATTAAACAGATTTAATTTATTGGTTGCACCACCAGCCAGCACCCAGTTCTGAACTGCGTCAAAAGTTGAGCTATTACGATTATACAGGCGGGGAGCAGACTGACTAATAAGCATCACCTGTTCTGAAAAATCTTTAGCATTAACCGGCCTGCCCTGAGCATTGGGCTGATTAACCAGCAATAAATCCTGAGTGATATGACCATCTTTATATTGTTGGCCCTGGGCTGTTGGACGGGAATGACATCCAACTAACAGTGAAATCACGATCCCACACAGAAAATACTTACTCCAGAATGTCATTGCTGCCTTCTCTCTTACCGACATTGCCTAATGGCGAACAATACCAAACCAACAAAAATAATGAAACTTACTACAAAAAAATAACTTAACGAAATAGCGACAAAAACGAATACAAAAACACCAACATGCAGAGCAACTAATCAAAAAAGTAATGAAACAAACAATTTTTAATAAAAAAACTTGCAACGGATCTGATCCTGAGTATAGTGCCCGCATCGGACGCGGGGTGGAGCAGCCTGGTAGCTCGTCGGGCTCATAACCCGAAGGTCGTCGGTTCAAATCCGGCCCCCGCAACCAACATAATGAAGTAGTTCGATATTTGCGAATGAAGAACCTATTCCGGCAGGCATTAATGATGCAGGAAAGCATAAAGTAGGTTCTTAACGGACGCGGGATGGAGCAGCATGGTAGCTCGTCGGGCTCATAACCCGAAGGTCGTCGGTTCGAATCCGGCTCCCGCAACCAATTTTTGCAATTCAGGGTATTAAAAGATTCCAGGTATTAAAGAATTAAAAGTATCAAAACGGACGCGGGGTGGAGCAGCATGGTAGCTCGTCGGGCTCATAACCCGAAGGTCGTCGGTTCAAATCCGGCCCCCGCAACCAATTCTTAATGCGTTTCAGCATACAAACTCCAAAAACAACTTCTGGATGATTTTATCTCCACCACATTTGCCTATCTGTATTCAATTCAAATATCCACCTATAGTCATTTCTGGCTTAACTATCGTTCTGTTGCTTTGTGGCGGCGATAAACGCAAGCAGGACGCGGACATAGCCCGAGCATGTGAATATTGGCGCGAATGGAAAAAAGGAAGCCGGGTTGAATCCTAACCAGCTCTATCGTACCTTGTTGGCCGAAGGCAACTAGGAGGTCAGAAATCTAAGCACAATCCTGCGTGTCATGGGCTTACACCTGGCAGTTCAACCCATCATTACCCACTAACAGGGCTACGATAAGTTTACATTACCACCATTACTAAAATACGCTTTGATACCCGCGAAAATGGACTCCGCTACCTGCTGCTGGAAGCGCGCTGTTTTCAGTTTTCGTTCCTCTTCCAGATTACTGATAAACGCAGTTTCTACCAGAATAGACGGGATATCTGGTGCTTTCAGTACCGCAAACCCAGCCTGATCCACCCGGTTCTTATGCAGTTTATTCACCTTACCCATGCGCTTGAGCACTTCACTGCCAAATTTAAGGCTGTCATTGATTGTCGCCGTCTGTAGCAAATCAAACATAGTATGATCCAGATACTTATCACCGCTTTTACTTACACCGCCAATCTGGTCGGCTTCATTTTGCGTTTGGGCTAGAAAACGGGCGGTATTACTGGTTGCGCCTTTAGTAGAAAGTGCAAAAACCGAAGAACCACGCGCAGCTCGGTTAGAAAAAGCATCCGCGTGAATAGAAACGAATAAATCAGCCTGCATCTTACGTGCTTTTGCCACCCGGACTTTTAGCGGGATAAACACATCTTCATTACGAGTCATATACACTTTCATACCCGGTTCACGCTGAATAATAGTTCGCAATCGACGGGCGATTTGCAGAACAACGTCTTTCTCACGGGTTTTATATTTGCCTATAGCGCCGGGATCTTCTCCACCATGTCCAGGATCGAGCATGATAACAATCGGCCGGTCTTTACCTGCTTTGCCTGACTTCGGTATTTCCGCAGGTAAATCCTCGGCCAAATTACCTTTATTGTACTCTTCAAGCAGAGCAAGTAACGGATCATCATCCTTATTCGTGCCCGCTGAGGGATAAATATCCAAGACCAGACGGTGCTTAAATTCCGCCACGGGTTTCAACGTAAACATATGTGGGCTGACCGGCTGTTTAACTTCAAACACCAAACGGACGGTTTTAGGATCAAACTGCCCTGCTCTGACCAGTTTAAGATAAGGATCGCGGGATTGAATCTGTTCCCCCATCTCTTTTAGAGTATGATTCAATTGCATACCTTCAAGATCAACAACAATTCTGTTTGGATTTGTCAGCACGAACTGGCGATATTTGAGTGGAATATTGGACTCAAGAGTCACACGGGTATAACTGGATGCAGGCCAAATACGAACTGCAATAATTTTTGGTGACGCTGCATAACCCACTTGGCTGACACTAAGCAACCACATTGCTGCGGCTCCCTGCAACAAGCGACGTCGTGACAGATTAAGATCTGAATGACTCATCTACTATTTATTCCATTCATAAAATACCAATATTCAGAGTGGCCTTCACCTAAAAAACAGCCAAGTGGAAAATACTAACCAACCAACATTATGCTGTCATCAGTAATAAGCATTTTATATTTGGCAAATTATTCACGTCCACATGTATATCGCAATGTTTTTGTTTTAATTGCCTCTTGCCATTTCCTTTCAAAAGGAATAAAAATACATAAATTACGAATAAAAATTCAATCGAGAGTCTGTTATGAAAGAACGCAGCACCGAATTAGTTGAGGGATTTCGCCACTCGGTTCCATACATCAATGCACACCGTGGCAAAACTTTTGTTATCATGCTTGGCGGAGAGGCTATTGCTCACGAGAACTTCCCGAACATCATCAACGACATCGGATTACTGCATAGTTTGGGTATCCGGCTGCTCATCGTTTATGGTGCCAGACCTCAAATTGAACAAAACCTTGCAACCCATTGTTATGAACCGGTTTACCACAAACACACCCGTGTTACCGATAATAAAACATTGGAATTCGTCAAACAATCTGCTGGTTTATTACAACTGGATATTACCGCACGTCTTTCTATGAGCTTAAATAATACACCATTGCAAGGTGCAAATATTAATGTTGTCAGTGGTAACTTTATTATTGCTCAACCTCTTGGTGTTGATGATGGCGTGGATTATTGCCACAGCGGAAAAATTCGCCGTATTGATGAGGCAGCCATAAATCGTCAGTTAGATAATGGCGCAATAGTGCTCATTGGTCCTGTTGCAGTTTCCGTCACCGGCGAGAGTTTTAATCTGGCATTTGAAGAAGTTGCTACTCAATTAGCGATCAAACTACAAGCTGAAAAACTGATTGGTTTCTGTTCTACTCAAGGCGTACAGGGCAAAGACGGAAAAATTCTCTCTGAAATTTTTCTTAATCAGGCACCAGATCTGATTAAAGAACTGGAAGCTGAAGGTGACTATTATTCAGGTACAGCCTGTTTTTTACGGAGTGCAGTAAAAGCTTGTCGTCGTGGCGTTCACCGCAGCCACTTATTGAGTTATCAGGCAGATGGTTCTCTGGTTCAAGAATTATTTTCCCGTGATGGTATTGGTACTCAAATAGTCATGGAGAGCGCGGAACAAATACGCAGAGCGAATATCAATGACATCGGAGGTATTCTTGAACTTATTCGTCCGCTGGAACAGCAAGGCATTTTAGTGCGCCGTTCAAGAGAACAACTTGAGAGAGAAATTGATAAATTCATTATTATCGAACGCGATAACCTGACTATCGCTTGTGCCGCGCTTTACCCCTATCCTGATGAGAAAATTGGGGAGATGGCTTGTTTAGCCGTTCATCCTAAATACCGGAGCTCTTTAAAAGGTGAAGTACTCATGAACCGCATTTCGGATCACGCTAAACAGCTCGGGCTGGAAAAACTTTTCGTCCTGACTACCCGCAGCATTCACTGGTTCCAGGAAAGGGGCTTTGAGCCAGCAGAAATCTCAATGCTACCGATTCAAAAACAAGAGCTATACAACTACCAGCGCCGTTCTAAAATTCTGATGTTGAATTTGGAACCACAGTAACGAGCTGATTAATGTTGAAAAATAACGCAATCCTATTGGGAAAACGTCCTTTCTGGCGATCGATCAGATCGCCTAAATGGGTGTCCGGTTTTATTAGACCACCACACTTTACAGTTACATCCGTAAAGAAGCAGTTATGTCCTCTCAAATTGAAGGTACTCAATCGTCCCTCAGCGATCTAATGTTGTTTGAAATGGAAGGGATGCCTGGTGTGCCAATGGATGATGTACAAGAGGTATCTTGTTACGTTAATGCTTTATCATTAGGTGTACAACGTATTCAAGAGTCCTATCCCATCACTTTTCGTTTAATCAAAGAACTACATAAGTCTTCAATGATATCAGGAAGAGGTATAAGCCGTGGACCTGGAGAGTTCCGTCAAAACCAAGTGTGGATCGGTGGTCATCGTGCTGATGAAGCTGCTTTTATCCCGCCTCCTGCTAATGAATTGGCTGATTGGGCCGCATTGGAGAAGTTCATTAACGATGTTCCTGAGCCGACAGATCCATTGATAAAAGCAGCTTTAGCTCATGTTCAGTTCGAAACTATCCATCCATTTATGGATGGTAATGGTCGGTTAGGACGCTTATTAATTCCCTTAATTTTGGTGGAAACAAAGGTTCTGAGTCAGCCTTTTCTGTATCTATCCGTCTTTTTCAAAAAACATAGACAAATCTATTATGAACGTCTGCAACAAGTCCGCATAACGAGTGATTGGGAAGAGTGGTTACTCTTTTTTGTTGATGCTGTTGCAGCTACAGCGACACAAGCAGTCAATATCGCTCAACAACTTTATCAGTTACGCCGTGAACACAAAAAACTGTTGCAGCCATTAGGACGTATGGAGAACTCAGCAAGCCAGATATTGGATGCATTATTTGAGCATCCTATCGTCAACATTAATAAATTGGTGCAACTTACAGGGCTGGCACCGGCAACAATTGGCAAGGTTATGGAACGCTTATCTCAGGCTGATCTTGTATTGGTCTCTGAACTTACCGGCCAAAAACGCAATCGCGTGTATGCTTATAACCGTTATATAGAAATTTTGAACCAAGATTTTTAAAAAAACCATATTAGCATTCCTATGAATATCACATAGCAGGATCCCACTTTGTTTATCCTGTCATGTGATATTTATTTATCAGTGATTCTATACTCCGGTTATTTTGCATTTACCTAACATAGCAACTGGCCCCTTTCCAAAAAATTGCACTTATTAGTCGAATCCGCCATATACTATTATTGTTACACTTGATAGCAAGCGGGCATCAGAAGTTACGAAAGCGGTAGTAAAAGTATTATATCCGTTAAAACAGAGGGTTAAGACCATCACATTCGATAACGGTTTGGAGTTCGCAGAGCATGAAATCATAAGTAAAAGATGAGAAACCCAAATTTACTTTGCTCACCCTTACTCACCCTGGGAAAGAGGGATCAATGAGAATATCAATGGATTAATCAGACAATACTTTCCAAAGGGAACGGATTTTAATGAAGTCACTGATCAGGAAATAAATTTTGTGGTAAACCGATTAAATAATCGCCCGCGAAAAACACGAGGAGGGAAAACACCGAATGAATTATTTAAGGGGATACGAACCTGTTTACTTCCGGATTAACGAGTTACTTGAATTCACATATTATGAGCACGAGATTCCCCTCTCTGTCAGTGTTATTAATTGGGGTGACCATTATTCTGACAGAGGGGGGCGGAATGGGATTTGAAGCTACATTAACTCCGATATAAATACCCCGCAGGCTAATAATTTAGCTTTTTTTCCTGTTATTTAGTATGATTTTGCGTATAAAGCCCAGGTTTTGGTATGTTTTCCTGTAAATAAACAGGTAGCTTCAGTTTTTGGCTGAACAAATGGAATGCATCTAACACTTACACTGTATTCACTGATAGCCTCTTTCACTCTCTCGTCATCAACAAAAGGTGCTAGGACAAATTTATTAATTGCATTTTTCTCTTTAAAAATCTGCCTAAATTCTTCAATCGTAGTAACAGTTATTGTATTTTCTAACATTCTATTTTTAGCATTGTTAAACATATTCACCTGAATTGATTGCAATATTTTAATCAAGCTTTTCAAAAAAACACTCGTATCAATTTTTATTATTTCCTTAACATTATTTCGACAAGAATAGGAAACCAGATCTTGCTCTAATTCTTTTTTTCCTATTTCAATACGAATAGGTACTCCACGCTTAATATGATACCATTTTTTTTCTCCGCCATTTACATCTCGTTTATCTATCTTTACTCTTATGTTTTGACCTTTTAATTTTTTTCGAGAAATTTGTTTTCGTAATTTATCACAGAAAGCATATATATCATCAGCATCCTGCTCACTATGTATGATTGGAACAATGATGACTTGTATTGGAGCCACCAATGGTGGGAGCATCATCCCATTATCATCGCCATGAGTCATGATCATAGCTCCAATTAACCGTGTAGACACCCCCCATGAAGTTGTCCATGCCAATTCCTTTATACCTTTTTTATTGATGAAATGGATATCGGATGCCTTCGCAAAATTTTGCCCCAAAAAATGCGAAGTTCCGGCCTGCAAAGCTTTACCATCCTGCATCATCGCTTCAATAGTATAAGTATCTACAGCTCCAGGAAAACGTTCCCAAGAACACTTTATTCCTTTAGTTACTGAGAGTGAAAGATAATCAATGACAAAATTTTCATAAGTATCAACAATATTAATTGTTTCTTTCATGGCTTCATCACTAGTGGCATGAACTGTATGACCTTCTTGCCACAGGAATTCCGAAGTTCTTAGAAAAAGCCTTGGTCGCATTTCCCAGCGTAGTACATTAGCCCATTGGTTGATTAATAAAGGCAAATCCCTATAACTCTGAACCCACCGAGATAGTGAAGCGCCAATCAAAGTCTCACTTGTGGGCCTAATAATTAAAGGCTCATCTAATTGACCCGCTGGTACTAATTTACCA
Source organism: Photorhabdus tasmaniensis (assembly GCF_011189505.1). Taxonomy (GTDB): domain Bacteria; phylum Pseudomonadota; class Gammaproteobacteria; order Enterobacterales; family Enterobacteriaceae; genus Photorhabdus; species Photorhabdus tasmaniensis. The sequence continues at coordinate 1,908 of NZ_PUJU01000017.1, read as the reverse complement.
TCCAAGGCTTGTTCTAGACGATGGTGGGTGACTACTGCGCATTCCTTAGCGAAACCATCAACATGTTCAGCTTCTTTTTGAAGAAAAGACAAAGGAATAAGCAAAGGAAAGTAAGCATTCTCATGCCCAGAATCCTTGAGTCTTTGATCTAATTCACGTTGCATATTCTCCCATATACCATATGCCCAAGGACGAATGACCATGCAACCTCTAACAGGAGAATTTTCAGCCAATTCAGCTTGGATAATGACTTGTTGATACCATTCAGAGAAGTTTTCGCGTCTAGTTGGATTTATTGCTGTTTTCATGATATTTTTTTATTTATGTAGGATAAGTTATGAAAAATCGTACCACAAATATTAAAAAGACCCAATGTGAAGAGTTCTCAGACAAAAATTTTCAATGAACAGAAACAAAAAACATATAACAATATGAAACTCAACTCAACAACCACCGACTAAAGTCGGTGGCAGACCGCTGACAAACCTCGTTTCAAAGAGGGTGTCGCAAAAGGCGTGTATTATCCGTTAAGATCTGCGTACTTCTTTTAAGCGCAGATCTTTTATGACCTTATTCATTCGAAAACAGGAACCTCCCTCTAGTGAAATCCAAGTGATGACCGCGTTATTGGCGCAGAATCTCACTCTCTCAGGAGGTCACCCGGAAAAGCTGTTATTGGATGCTGGTTATTTCCATGACGATGTGATTGCTGAGGTGCAGAAACATCAGAGCTTGCTGTTTTGTGCAGAAAATTCAGACCGACAGAGTGCACGAAAAATCTATCCCAAATCATTATTTACTTATGATGCTGAGCAAGATTGCTATATTTGTCCTGCCCATCCCCCATTATCCCTGCAAAGTACAGTGAAAGCCACTGAAAAAACGCGGGCCTATCGGGTTTATAGCGCTGACAATTGTGCCGGATGCTCGCAGAAAACGGGCTGCACAAAGGCTAAAGGAGGAAGAAAAATAAAACGTTATCCGGAAGATGAAGGGCGGGAGACGCTTCGTTTGCATATGGCCAGATCCGAGTCAAAAAAGATATTGAGTCAACGGAAGAGCCTGGTAGAACCGATATTTTCGGCATTACGGGGAATTCAGAGACTGAAACGCTTTCGGCACAAGGGATTGTCAGCGGTAAAGCTGGAATTTAGCTTGCATGCAATGGCCTATAACTTATCAAGAGCAGTGGCTCTGATATTAGGGATTATTTTTAGCCTGTTATCCATACAAATAACAGTCTGCCCAAAGTCAGTGATTAAATTTAACTTGATGCTTGAAAAAGTGACCTCAACCCTTTTGCAACACCCTCCAAAGAACGGGGTTTGTTTTTTCATGATGAAAAATGTTGTGGTCATTTTCCTCATTAGACCCCTGTGAGCGCCCACCGATGCGCCATTTTTTCCTTTGCCGTACCATACGCCTCCTGTATCCAGCAACAAAAATAACAAAACGTAGCGACTAGCAACGCTATCTTATTGATATTTTGGCTGTTGTCGCCAGCAGACATTGTATCTGAATTTCCTGTACCAGACAGCGTTCACTGGGAATACCAAATAAGTAGCCCAGTAACATCATCTTGAGCAACATGACCGGATCGATAGCCGGTCGGCCATTATTGTGGCAATACAACAGGGCGACTAATTCGCGGATAAATTCGAAATCAATGGCGGCATCGACTTGACGTACCAGATGGTTTTTGGGGACCAGCTCGTCAAGCGAGAACGTTTCTGGTCGGAAAGTTTGGGGGAGGCGGTGTTCTTAACCTATCTCTTGATCAGATCTCCAAATCAACCGATTTAGCCAGCAAATAGCCGTCTATCAGGGTTTGCAGCCGAAACCAGCCTTCCCAAAGTCGTTCCCATCCGACTCGACCCGTGCGTTTGGAATCGTACCAGCCAGCCAGTT
>NZ_PUJU01000016.1 GCF_011189505.1 Photorhabdus tasmaniensis | reverse complement strand
CCGAAATACTGAGAAAAAGCGTCGATATTCATGGGGGCACTCCTGAAAAAAGGAGTATGAGATCATAAGTAGCTCCGTGGGTCAAACTGAACGATTTTGATTAAATAACGTTCGCGATCTCACCCTAAGATTAGGGCTAGCTTATGCTCTCATCACAAAATATGCTGGTGAAATTAAAATAAAAGCTTATTCAGAAGATCTGTCATTTCCACTTAATAAAAAATTTTATAAACTAAGTGGAGCAGAGGTTTTGTTGCTGCCTAAATAACATTTCAAAATAATAGATCATCTGAATGGAACTCAGTCAAATTTTTGCGATCTGAACATCCAAGATTAACGAAAATATAAGTAATCGATATTTTTACGAGGAGGGATTATTATTATGCGAATGCAAGTTAAAAACTGATTGAAATGAATAGCTTTCATAAAGTAATTGTTGTAAATATAATGTTTTTTCTCGTTTGTCCTTTTCTGATATTTTATTCTTTAGGCTCTTCTATTAATGCATTCGGTAAAGATTTGCCTGAGGAAATCTGAGACAATGTTTTTTGTAACTTGGTAGAAATACTATACCTTGGCAATGAGTGGTAATAACTACCTGATAAGACAGAGAAACAGATTGTGGCAAAGAAAGAAAAACGGCCTCACCATGACGCGCTATTCAAGCATTTTTTAACGCAGCCCGAAACGGCCAGGGAATTTTTATCCCTTTATCTGCCCGAAGAGATCCAGTTGTTGTGTGATTTAGCCACATTGAAACTGGAGCCCGGCAGTTTTGTGGATCGGCATTTACGTCAACTGCACAGTGATGTGCTCTACTCGGTTGAAACGGCCCGGGGACAAGGTTATATCTATTGTCTGATTGAGCATCAATCCACCCCTGACCCGTTGATGGCCTGGCGGCTGATGTATTATGCCATGTCAGCTATGGCGGCCCACCTGAAAAAAGGCCATACTGAACTCCCTTTGGTCGCGCCGCTGCTGTTTTATCATGGGGAGGTTCGGCCATATCCTTACACAAACCGGTGGCTGGATTGTTTTACGCTCCCTGAACAGGCTGCCCGCTTATACCGTCAGGCGTTTCCGTTGGTGGACGTCAGTGTGCTCAGCGATGAAGAGATCCTGACGCATAAAGGAGTTGCCCTGATGGAACTGGTGCAAAAACATATTCGTTGCCGGGATATGCTGGAATGGATCCCCCCATTGGTGAAACTCCTGAATGCAGGGTATAATACAACCGAGCAGCGCAATGTGGTGTTACGCTATATTTTACTGAATGGACATACGCTGGATCTCTCCCAATTTGTCCATCAACTGATTGAACAATCTCCGGAGCATGAAACGATGTTGATGACTATTGCAGAACAGCTTGAACAAAAAGGGCTTGAGCGAGGTATTGAACTAGGCCGAGAAGAAGGTATTGAACTAGGCCAAGAAAAAGGTATTGAACTAGGCCGAGAGAAAGGTAAAGTGGAAACGGCTCGTGCCTTATTACGACATGGCGTCAGCCTGGATATTATTGTCACCAGTACCGGACTGAGCCGGGATAAAATTGAAGCGTTAAAGCATTAAATTAATCTTCTCTTTTACAGTAAAATGCCGATATTCAAAATCGGCATTTTTGTTCTTATTTATACCCTATGGATGACGGGGATAGACAATGAGTAGTAATGACTACCTGATAAGACAGAGAAACAGATTGTGGCAAAGAAAGAAAAACAGCCTCACCATGACGCATTATTCAAACATTTTTTAACGCAGCCCGAAACGGCCAGGGAATTTTTATCCCTTTATCTGCCCGAAGAGATCCAGTTGTTGTGTGATTTAGCCACATTGAAACTGGAGCCCGGCAGTTTTGTGGATCGGCATTTACGTCAACTGCACAGTGATGTGCTCTACTCGGTTGAAACGGCCCGGGGACAAGGTTATATCTATTGTCTGATTGAGCATCAATCCACCCCTGACCCGTTGATGGCCTGGCGGCTGATGTATTATGCCATGTCAGCTATGGCGGCCCACCTGAAAAAAGGCCATACTGAACTCCCTTTGGTCGCGCCGCTGCTGTTTTATCATGGGGAAGTTCGGCCATATCCTTACACAAACCGGTGGCTGGATTGTTTTACGCTCCCTGAACAGGCGGCCCGCTTATACCGTCAGGCGTTTCCGTTGGTGGACGTCAGTGTGCTCAGCGATGAAGAGATCCTGACGCATAAAGGGGTTGCCCTGATGGAACTGGTGCAAAAACATATTCGCTGCCGGGATATGCTGGAATGGGTCCCCCAATTAGTGAAACTCCTGAATGCAGGGTATAATACAACCGAGCAGCGCAATGTGGTGTTACGCTATATTTTACTGAATGGACATACGCTGGATCTCTCCCAATTTGTCCATCAACTGATTGAACAATCTCCGGAGCATGAAACGATGTTGATGACTATTGCAGAACAGCTTGAACAAAAAGGGCTTGAGCGGGGTATTGAACTAGGCCGAGAAGAAGGTATTGAACTAGGCCAAGAAAAAGGTATTGAACTAGGTCGAGAGGAAGGTATTGAACTAGGCCGAGAGAAAGGTAAAGTGGAAACGGCTCGTGCCTTATTACGACATGGCGTCAACCTGGATATTATTGTCACCAGTACCGGACTGAGCCGGGATAAAATTGAAGCGTTAAAGCATTAAATTAATCTTCTCTTTTACAGTAAAATGCCGATATTCAAAATCGGCATTTTTGTTTTTATTTATACCCTATGGATTTCAAGATGCATCGCAACGACAAGGGAGTGAATCCCTAGGAGCATAGCAAACTATGTGACCGGGGTGAGCAAGCACAGCCAACAAAGAGGCAACTTGAAAGATAACGGGTATATAATAGATGTATTATCTGTCGCCCTAAAGAAACAATCCAACTTCAAACATGATTTCATTTTATCTATTTATTACCACCGTAAAAAATCTATTTTACTAGCACCGCAATAAAACTATCTTTTCTTTTACTAACCGGAAGAGATACTTTCCCTCTTATATCACCAAGCTTACTTCTCCTATAGCGATTTGTATAATCATACTTACCTATCGATTTTTTTATCATCAATTGATCGATAAAATAGAAAATAATTATCCATTCATAATTTTCCTATCACTAAAACCAAATAAAACTGCGTTAATACCTAAAATGGGTAACCCCTGCCATACCAATTAATAATTATCACCCATTAATAATTAATCTTCCCCTTAAAGATTCATTAATTATAATCATGACGCTTTATTAAGAACGATTTAAATAATCGACAAGTAAACTTTTTCAGCACAAATAATAACCTCTACGTCAGGTTGCTGCGGTAGCTATACCCATAGCTCAATGCCAGCAAAAACAAAGCAATAACGCTCTGTTTATCTTTTCAACGTAAATAACTAATCAAGGAAAAAAATTATGGCTACAACTCCAGAACAAATCGCTGTTGATTATCCGATTCCTGTTTACCGGTTTGTTGTCTCAATCGGTGATGAAAAAATCCCTTTTAACAACGTTTCCGGACTCGATATTAATTATGATGTCATCGAATATAAGGACGGCACCGGTAATTACTATAAGATGCCGGGTCAACGTCAGGCGATCAATATTACCCTGCGTAAAGGTGTCTTCTCCGGTGATACAAAACTGTTCGACTGGCTTAATTCCATCCAGCTTAATCAGGTTGAGAAAAAAGATATTTCAATCAGCCTGACTAACGAAGCCGGTACTGAAATTTTAATGACCTGGAACGTGGCAAATGCTTTCCCAACCTCTTTAACCTCTCCTGCTTTTGATGCCACCAGCAATGAAGTTGCTGTTCAGGAAATTAGCCTGACAGCCGATCGAGTCACTATTCAAGCGCCTTAAGTCTTTAATGTTCGCTTTATAAAGCTGTTTACTCAAAATATTGCACAATAATGGGAGGCAATATGCCAACAACACCAACTTATCCCGGCGTCTATATTGAAGAAGATGCCTCACCCGCACTCTCTGTCCGTTCCGGTGCAACAGCCGTGCCTGTTTTTGCCGTTGCCGTCAGCGACGATAAAAATTCATTTGTATCAGATGATGCACCCGCCCGTATTAATAGCTGGTTAGACTATCTGGCACTCACAAATAGGCAATTTGATCCTACCAATACACTTGATATTGCACTGCGCGCCTATTTTATTAACGGCGGCGGATATTGCTATCTCATCAGAACCGAAAATTTAGCAAAACAAGTTCCAAAACTCGACGATGTCACATTGCTGGTGGCTGCCGGAGAGGAGATCAATGAGGTTGCGGGGCAACTCTGTAAACCGGGCAAAGGCTTATTCGCCATTTTTGATGGTCCAAAAGATCAAATAACTTCGGACAAAAAACCAGATGATGTCCTCAAGTCTTATACTGCCACCGCTTATGGCGCAGTTTATTACCCTTGGCTGACCGCTGAATGGGGAGAGAAGAAAGCCTCCGTTGATATTCCACCCAGCGCTGTCATGGCAGGCATTTATGCCAGTGTCGATAACAGCCGGGGAGTCTGGCAAGCACCGGCCAATGTGGCGATTCAAGGAGGATTGCAACCTAAATACCCGGTAACCGATGATCTGCAAGCACAATATAACCAAGGTAAGGCGCTGAATATGATCCGTACCTTTCCTAAAAGCGGCACGTTGGTCTGGGGAGCCAGAACCCTTGAGGACACAGATAACTGGCGTTATATCCCGGTTCGCCGTCTGTTTAACAGCGCAGAGCGGGATATTAAAAACGCCATGAACTTCGCGGTGTTTGAGCCCAACAGCCAACCCACCTGGCAAGCCGTCCACCGGGCTATCGATAACTATCTCTATGCCCTCTGGCAACAAGGCGGGTTAATGGGCAATAAAGCCGAACAAGCTTACTTTGTTCAAATCGGTAAAGGCGTCACCATGACCGATGATGATATCAAGCAGGGCAAAATGATCGTCAAAGTGGGCCTGGCCGCTGTTCGCCCAGCCGAGTTTATTATCTTGCAGTTCACGCAGAACATCGCTCAATAATCGGAGGCAATATGCCAACAACACCAACTTATCCTGGCGTCTATATTGAAGAAGATGCCTCACTGGCGCTTTCTGTCAGTCATGGAAATACGGCAATCCCCGTTTTTATTGGCCGTTTCTCACCCAAAAAAACCAGCACCACGCCACAAGTGACTCGCGTTAGTAGCTGGCTGGATTTCACTCATCTGTTTCATGTGGGTTGTGTTACGTCAATAGTCATTAAATCAACCAAATCTACTGTAGAACCTGAAAAACCGGTAGAACCTGAAACAGCCGAAGGCAATGCAGAAGTCAAGAACGATACAGAAACAGAAGTTGCTGCTGCGGTAAAAGCCGCTCCCCATGCGGAAGATAAAGAACCCGGTTACACCTACGAGGTGACTGTCGGTACCTACACAACAAGCAGTGATGCTTTAAAACTTTATTTCCAAAATGGCGGCGGTCCTTGTTATATCCTGCCAATTGCCGATTTGGAACAAGAGACTAAAACTCGGGCTTTAATCCCTGAGTTAATTAAGCAGGCTTTGGACATTACATTGATCGTTTGCCCTGAACAGGATCCTTCTTACCAAAGCACGATATATGGCAATCTGACCCCTTTATTGGATGCCGGATATTTTCTTATCGCCGACAATCAGGATAAAACAACCGCAATCAGCGTTAATGTGCGATCACAAACCGCTACGTATTATCCCGCAGTGAAAGTTTCACAGCTTATTCAAACGGAAGATAGCCTGATCACAGTTTCAGGTTACGAGGATGCGGCATCAAACGAAGTTAAAAATCTGACACAACTCAAAGAGCAGAATCCGGGTGTCTATCAACAGGCTGTTGATACAATACAGAACATAAGCAACATTATTCCTGTCAGCGCAGTCATGGCGGGCGTGTATTGCGCCACTGATGCCAGCCGTGGCGTCTGGAAAGCGCCGGCGAATGTTGTTCTCAGCGGTATTAGTGATGTAGCGGATCGACTCACGGAAGATGAGCAAGGTACCATGAATCAAAAAGGTATCAATGCTATTCGCTATTTCAGCAACAAAGGTTTTGTCGTCTGGGGTACGCGTACTCTGCAAGATGATGACAACTGGCGCTACATTCCGGTTCGGCGTTTATTTAATAGCGCAGAACGGGATATCAAGCAGGCAATGCGATTTGCTGTCTTTGAACCCAATAGCCAACCCACCTGGGAACGGGTCCGGTCAGCTATTGACAACTATCTCCATCAACTCTGGCAACAAGGCGCGCTGGCCGGTAATAACCCGCAGGAAGCCTATTTTGTTCAGATTGGTCAGGGTATCACCATGTCCGACACAGACATTAAACAAGGGAAAATGATCGTCAAAGTGGGGATGGCGGCGGTACGTCCGGCTGAATTTATTATCCTGCAATTTTCACAAAATGTAGCACAGTAACCGTACTGAGACGCGGTTAAATACCGCGTCTATTCAGTCATTGAGGAGACGATAATGGACATAAAACCGCCTGGCGTCACAATAACGGAGAGCCTGATATCCCAGAAACAGGATAATGCATTTATCGGTGTACCGGTTTTTATTGGTCATACCCAACCGGCCAAAAATAGCCGTGTCAGCGATAAAACCGCCGTCAAGCTCACCAGACTGGCCGATTTTACCTTGTCATTTGAGGGATCAGGATTGATGTACTATTCAGTGCGTCACTTCTTTGAAAATGGGGGTCAACAAGCCTATGTATTGCCACTGGGAACAGATAAACCACTAAACGATTTTCAATCGTTGACCACCACACTGCAACAGGATTGGGTTAAACAAGCAATTACCGCAGAGAGTGCAATCACGCTGATTGTCGTGCCTGATCTTGTCTACCTTAATCAGATGGATGATCCCGATTCAGACATCGTTCAACACGACAAAATTCAATTCTGGCTGGGATCCTGGCAATCGGTACTCGATCTTTGCAAAAGCCAGCGCGGCATGATGGGATTGCTGGATGCCCCGGATAATCCTGAATTGGCCAAGAAATGTTTAGCGCAGTTTTCTTCACATGATCGACAATGGGGTGCCGTATACTGGCCAAGGCTAAACAGTGCCTATCAGGATAACGCGCAAAATACTGTCGTGCTTTCACCTACCGCAGCGGTTGCTGCCGTTATCCAGCGTCACGATAACCAAATGGCCGTCTGGCATGCACCCGCTAATGTCGCGTTAGCCAAAGTGGTAAGCCCGATACGCGCTTATATTGAAGCCGATGGCCTGTTTAATCCCAATGGCACTTCGTTGAATCTGGTTCGCAGCTTCCCCGGCAAAGGGATTAAAATCTGGGGATGCCGCACCCTGGACAACACACCCAGCTCCCCCTGGCGCTATATTCAAACCCGCCGTCTGGTTTCCTATATCGAAGCGCATATGACCCAACTGGGCCGCGCTTTTGTTTTTGAACCCAATAACGCCATCACCTGGATGAAATTCAAAGGTCAGGCTTATAACTGGCTGCGTCAGTTATGGTTAAAAGGCGGACTGCGAGGCACACAGGAAGATCAAGCATTTGAAGTGTTACTGGGCCTTGATGAATCAATGAGCGAAACCGATCTGCGAGCCGGGAAAATGATCCTGAAAATCAGGCTATCAGTATTAATTCCAGCGGAATTTATCGAGTTGAGCCTGACATTTGATACCCGTTCCGGAATCACCCATTAAATCAAGCAGGGGCAAAATATGAACAATTTATACACCCCGTCGGTGTCACACCGTTTTATCGCCAGTTTTCTTTTTAATAATATCCCCAGCCCGCTTGATATCGCCTTCCAGCGTATATCGGGCCTCAGCCGTGAGCTGCAAACCAGCCAACACAGCCAGGGCGGGGAAAACGCCCGAAATACCTGGCTGGCTGAGAAGATCCAGCACGGCAGTCTGGTGCTGGAGCGCGGTGTGATGACAGTGACGCCACTCACGTTGGTGTTTGATCGCGTCCTGCGCGGTGAAAAAGCGGTTTATGCCGATGTCGTCATTATGCTGCTGAATGAAAATTCAATCCCCGTGGCAAGCTGGACGTTAAGTAATGCCCTGCCGGTGCGCTGGTCCACCGGCGACTTTGATGCCAATAGCAACACCGTTTTAGTGAACTCTCTGGAATTACGTTATCAGGATATGCGCTGGTTAGGAGTGAAAGTATGACTGTCGAAATTAAGGAACTGATTATTCAGGCCAAAGTCATCGACTCAACGAATGACCCTGTCGCTCCACGGACATTAGCGCAGGAAACGTTGGATAACGCCCGTCTGATTGAGAGGGTGAAACGGGAAGTACTGGACGCATTGCGTGAAACAGGAGGCCATTATGAGCTTAATTGAACGTAATCTGTCCAGACTTACCCTCACCGCCTTCAAAGACCGGGAAGGGAAAACCGCCGTGGGCAGTTTACAGGCGATGTACAACCCCGATGCCATCCAGCTTGATTATCAAACCCGCTATCATCAGGATGAAAGCGTTAACAGTGCCAGCCAGAGCAGCCGTTATGTGTTATCCCAACCTGCGGGCCTGTCGTTAATCCTGCTGTTTGATGCCACGATGCCCGGCAACAACACGCCGGTAGAAAAACAACTGGCGACGTTGAAAGCCCTGTGTGCCGTGGATGCCAGCACCAAAGTGCCCCACTTTCTGAAAATCAAATGGGGCAAAATGCGCTGGGAAAACAAAGGCTATTTCGCTGGCCGGGCCAGCGGCCTCAGCATTGATTACACCCTGTTTGACCGGGACGCCACACCACTGCGGGCCAGCGCCACTTTATCTCTGGTGGCGGACGAAAGCTTGGTTATTCAGGCCACCGAGCAGCAATTAAAATCGCCGCCGGTCACCGCGGTCAGCGTCACCGATATGCTCTCTCTGCCCTTGATCGCCTTAGGTGCCGGCGCTTCTCTGGCAGGCGGTATTGATTATCTCTCTCTAGCCTGGCAAAACGAGCTGGATAATCTTGACGATTTCACTCCCGGACAAACGCTGCAAGCCAAGGGGGATGTATGAAAATACCGACGATAACCATCAAGATAGGCGGCAAAGCGCTCAATCAACTTACTGTTATCAGCCTAACAGTAAACCATCATATCAATGGCATTCCCTCGGTTAACATCACACTGGGTATCGCCGGTGACGCCAGCCATATTTTTGACGCTAAAGCTCAGGCTGAACTGGCAAGTTGCCGCCCAAATCATGAACTTATCGTGCAGATGCAAAAAACCGTGTTGTTTAAAGGGATCATCGTTCGGCAAGCGCTTGGGCTGAAAGGTCAGGACAGTATCATCACCCTGACAGCCAAACATCCGTTGCAAAAATTAACGCACAACTTCCATTCACAACTTTTCAGCCAACAGAGTGATGAAGCGATTATCAGAAAGCTATTCAGCCAAGCAGGTGTACCGGTAACGATAAAACAAGCGCCTCAGTTGAAAACGGTGCATGAGCAAATGGTGCAGTTCCGCTGTCATGACTGGGCCTTCTTAAAAAGCCGACTGGCCGCCACCAATACCTGGTTGCTGCCCGGCCATGACACCGTGACGCTGATCACCCCTGAATCGCTGAATCAGTCAACCGTGCATACCATCCACCCGCAAGCCAACGCTCAGGATGTGGTGCTATTTGAGGCGAATCTGCAATGGGATAACCAGCGCAGCCCGAAAACAGTGAGTGTGCAATCCTGGGATATCGCCCAACAAAAATTATCGCAGGCAAATCAGGCAAAAAGCAGTGGCCTTGGCCGCGGTCAACTCGCCGCAGATAATCTGCCTCCACTGACCGGTCAGGAGTGGCAATGGGTTCTCAGCTATCCGCTGGATAACGGACAAGCCAAACATCTTGCTCAGGGCATCCTGAATAACCGGCGAAATCATAATGTCTCCGGCAATTTTGAAGTTGAAGGCCATGATCGTTACCAACCGGGCCATCTCCTGGCGTTAAGCGGCTTTGGTCAAGGAATGGATGGTCAGGGAATTATCACCGGCGTGAGTCAGACAATTAATCAGCGGCAAGGCTGGCGCACCCGGCTAACTCTGGGCTTGTTGCCGGAGACCGAGCAGGTTGTACCGCCGGTTAAAGAGTTGCATGTGGGTATCGTGGAAAAATACCAAAAAGATAACCAGTCGCTGGGGCGTATTCCGGTCAGGATCCCCGCCTTAAGCTTAACCAACGGTGTGCTTTTTGCCCGCTTAGGTAAACCTTATGCCAGCCACGAAAGCGGATTCTGCTTTTATCCTGAACCGGGGGATGAGGTGATTATCGGTTTCTTTGAATGCGACCCCCGTTTCCCGGTGATATTAGGTGCCATGCACAACCCGAAAAATAAAGCACCGATAGAACCCAGTGAAAAAAATCAAATGAAAACTCTGGTCATCAAACAAGGAGATAATCAACAGGAATTAATCTTCGACCATAAAGATAAAACGCTCACACTCAATAGCGGAAAAAATACGTTATCGCTGCAACAGGATAAAGATATCACGCTTAATTCCACTCAGAATCTCATTATTAATGCCCAGGAAATTAACCTACAGGCCGAAAAATCCCTGTCAGCCACGGGAAAATCCGGGGTCGATATTAAAGGTACGAAAATTAACTTAACACAATAATAAGGCAATACGATGACAGACAAAATATTAGCCGATATTTATGGTCGGGGCTGGGCATTTCCGCCACAGTTTTCGATAAAAGATAATGCTTATCCTGAAATACCCACCGGCGTCACCATCGCGGAAGGCGCAGAGAATGTTCGCCAGAATATGAAAATCCTTTTTCTCACCGAACCCGGCGAACGGATTATGCGGGAAAATTACGGCTGTGGCCTGAATGATTATCTGTTTGCCAATATCAGTGACGAATTGATGGCAGAGATTCAAACCCGGATTGAAGAGCGGGTACTGCGCTATGAACCGCGCGCAAATATTACCGAGATCCAAGTGAACCAGAGAATAGATTTACCTAATACCTTGCATATTCAGGTCAGTTACGCCCTGAGAGGCAGCGAAATCAGCCAGCAACTTGAAGGTGTCCTTGAAGTTAGCGAGGGCCAGTTACGGGTGAACCTATGAGCAAACAACTGGTGGTGGATGGCGACAATTTGCTGTTCGAACCGTTATTCGGTAACCGGCAGGTCACTATTCTGGGACCAGCAACCATCCGGGGCAGCGGACACGCCCAAATTCAGGGCAAAAAGATCGCCATTGTCGGCGATGAAAAAAAGGTCCAACTCCAGGCGCAATATATTACCCCCAGCCACCCGGTACCCGGCATGGGGATGGTCACCATTGCTCAGTTGGATGCCAGCCAGCAAGCAAACTTTTGCCGCAGCCCTGCCACGGTGATTGTTGTCGGCCAGCAATTTATCGCCCGTTTTACTCCGTCACAACCGGCAAATAATCCATCAAGTGGCCCGGATGTCACAACGCCAAGTATGGGCAAAGGCCGTTTTATTGCCAGTCAATATATTGTCAGTGCCGGGTAAATAGTCCCCTTCAATCTTATTTTTAAATAACAACGCTCTCCTGAAAATCTATCAGGAATATTCGAATAACAGGTGGTATAAATATGGGACAGGCCGGGTTAGATAATAAACTCTCTGCTATTGTGCCGGATACTGCGTTTAAACTTGATGAAAGAAGTACGCTGGATATTTTAAACTGGCTTAAAACCTACGCTGAAAATATCCCTTTCGATCAAGCCAAAAATCAGTTCTGGGACAGTTTCTATTTTATTCAGGAAAATCATCCTCAGCAATTAGCGGATATTTACCAAAACATTAATCAAACGGATGGATCTTTACCAGCACATCAAGCTTTTGTATTGGCTTTTTTAACGCTATTAGAAACAACCAACCGATTATTAAATACCTTCCCGGCACGGCATCGTGATCTTTATTACCGGGAATTATTGGGGCTGAAACCTAAAAGCGCGCAAGCGGATAAAGTGGCTATCGGTATTACGCTGAATACGGATAACCCAGAATTTCTGGTAGCCCAAGGAACGCGGTTTGATGCGGGGCAAGACAATGCCGGTAATCCGTTACAATATGCATCTGATACGGATTTACTGGCGAATCAGGGAAAGTTAACCGATCTGCGTTGGTATCGAAAAGTGGGCAATGTCTGGAAATCAGCAATACTATTAAGTGACTCAGACAACATTGAATTCCCCAAAAACGGTATTCAACTTTTTAGCGAAACATCTCATGATCTTGAGGTCCAATCTGACCACCTGAATTGGGGCGAAGCAAATATATCGTCATTAACCCATGACACATTCTACTTAGGCTTTACCAATGTATTACCGGGACAAACTTTATCTTTATATTGGCAGTCAGAAGGTGTTAAAGCACTTAATTTATCCTGGTCTTATCTAAATCAGAAAAATATCTGGCAGCCAATCAATCAACTAGTCCACGACCAAACCCGTAACCTGTTTGACCGGGGGATCTGGCGCACACTATTGCCACAGGATGCTTCAAATCAGGCAGCCCTGATGCCAACGGGACGGTATTGGCTGAAAGCCGAGATAACCAATAAGATTGAAGCCCAAGATTACCCACGAATTAAAGGCATCCTGTATAACGCCACCACCGCCAAGTTAATCAACGTAGAAACCATTGAGCAGGAGCACTTTATCAACGGATTAGCCGCAGAAAGCATTAAACAGCCGGTCAATACATCTGTTGCCATCAGTGGTGTGACTCAACCCTGGGTCTCCTGGGATGGTCACCCACAAGAAACTGAACAAACCTTCCTGACGCGGATCCCAGCCCGGTTATCTCACCGTAACCGGGTATTGAGCTGGGGAAACATTGTCACCTTACTAAAAGAGCAGTTTGTCAGTTTATTTGATGTCAAATACCCTTCTGCCAGTGAGTTAACTAAAATCCCAGCGCCGAAAGAACAACAACTGATTGTGATCCCCGACAGCCGCTACAAAGATAACGATGATGCGCTGCGCCCAACGTTAAATCCGGCCCGGCTGACAGAGATGGTCAAGTGGATCAGCCAATTAAGCAGCCCTTGGACAACGATTAAGATCAAGAACCCAAAATACATTAGCGTCAATGTCAATTATCAAGTGAAATTTATTTCAGGTATTAACCCCGCCTATGGTCATCATCAGCTACAGCAGGAACTCAGCCGAAAATATATGCCGTGGGGAGAAAATGCCGCTATCGGCGTGACGACAGGTAACCACATTGATTATTACCAATTATTCGCCACCATCCAACAATCCCCTCTGGTTGAACGGGTCACGGATTTAACGTTGGAAAAAGTTATCCCGTCGGAGAGCCATATCAGCGCCACTAAAGATGACCTATCCACCCCTGCCGTAGGTAACAGTATCGGGGCCGCCGATGATGAAGTGCTGATTTTAGTCTGGTCAGATTCAAGCCAAGGAGTTAACAATGAATAATCAGGACGCCCTGTTTCCCATCGTCAAAGACGACATTACCTTTGATGCCTTACTCACTCAGGCCAAAACGGTGATTGAACAGCAATCCGGCCAAGGCTGGAGCAATACCAGTGAAAATGATCCCGGCATCACCTTATTAGAAGCGTGTTGTTATGGTGCCTCCGATCTGGCTTACCGTCACTCATTACCGCTCAAAGATCTGCTTACGCCTAAAAAAGAAGACCAGACATCCGGCGACGGTATTTTCCCTAAAGAGTTCGGCCCGCAACAAATACTGACGTGTGGCCCGATCACTGCGGAAGATTATCGGCGGGCTTTACTGGACTTACATAGCAGCGACACCGTCAATGAAACAAGTGAAGGTTATTTTTTCTTTAACGATGTACAGCTCATTCGTGAACCTGACAATCAACGCTATGAATATTGGTACAACAAAGAAAAACGTGAATACAGCTTTAAAAATTCCGGATCAGATAGCCCATTAGCACTCAGAGGAAACTACTGGCTTTATTTACTCCCCAACCGAGAAACGGAAGATAATAAAACACCGGCTCAAGAGCGGCTGAAAGCTTTCCTAAAGGATAATCGAAATCTGGGGGAATCCGTCAGTAACATTATCTGGCTAAAACCAACGGATTTCTTATTACAGATTGATATTGAGCTGGACGATGATGTTAAAGATATTGCCGATATCTTCGCCAAAGTCTATATGACAGCGGAACAGATGGTACTGGCAAAACCATTACGCTATACCACCCAAGTCATGAAAGAACAGGGTTACAGTAATGAAGAGATATTTTCCGGCCCTTATTTACATCACGGTTGGATACCGGAATTACCTCAAGCCAAAGATTACACCGGCACGACTCTATTAAATCTCAGCCACCTGGTTAATCAGTTACTGGCAATCACAGGGATACAAAGTATTACCCGATTTACATTAGGTGAGCACGATGGCAATATTTCTCCATGTCAGAAAGATAACTGGTCCTGGAAAATTGCTCAGGGATATTACCCCAGACTCTGGAAAAAAGATCCATTAACATTAATTACCTCACCAACCAGCCCACTCACTATTACCGCCAAAGGTGGGGTTAAAGTTGTCGTATCTAAGCAACAAGTGGAAGAAAAAATAATTGCAAAGCCTCTGATTGATACCCAGCCTGAATTACTGGGCTGGGGCAAACATCGTAAAGTCCTGGATTACTACCCGGTGAGCAATAAATTACCCGCCTGCTATGGATTACAAGCCTACGCCAGTACCCCACAACAAATACAGTTGCACCAATTTATGCTGCCTTTTGAACAAATGCTGGCTAACGGCTGCGCTGAACTCGCTCTGTTGCCGAAACTCTTGGCGTTCAAACAACGGGGAGAAGCCGTATACGGTGTGCAATGGCCTTTTAAAGATAATATGGTCAGCCAGAACGTTCATCAAAATATCATGCCTGATTTAATGACCAGGCTCAGTCATGATTCACAAATCTATATTGATGATATTCAGCAACAAGACTATGCAAACTATGCAAAAGAGCTGACAATTCTGGATTATCTGTTGGGTTATTTTGGCACTCAGCGTGCAGCCAGACCATTGACACTAGACACACGAGATTTTCTGGACACCCAACGCGGTTATCTGGCTCAACAACCGGAACTCACCTATCAACGTAATAATATTCGTATTGATAAAGTATCAGCACTGCAAAAACGGATTGCAGCCCGGTTGGGTTTAGGTGGGGAATGTTTCAGCGAAACCCCCGATCTGGCTGAACTGCCTTTCTATTTAATTGAGCATCGCCAGTTATTACCGGTAAAACCCGATACAACATTCGATATAAAGCAAAAGCCTGATGCTCTGGAAATTGAAGATGATCAATTAAGGATCACACAGAAAAATTCAGCCGGCCGGTTACTGCAAGGTCAGGTAATTAACCTGATCATCCTTGAAGATGACAGAGAATTTCCGTTACGGGGCCAAATGATCACCGAAGTGACAGGAGATACATTCTCGCTTGGAATTGGTAACAGCACGGATCTGGAGCACAATCTGCACAGGGTGCAACAGGCATTTAATGATAGCAAGCTGCGCTGGCAAAATAGCCCAGTGTGGCTGGAAGATATGGATTATCAACTGGTTTATGCCAATGAGACGTATCAAAATGCTGCCGAAGATGAACGTTGGATTACCTCCAGCGCCCAAAGCCCCTTCCCTGCCTTAATCAAAGTCGATGACGAAATCACCCTGAAATATGTCATTACCCCCGCTGGACCATCGAAAAAAATATCAGCTTGTGCAGTGCGTACTGCACCGCAATCCGAATATGAACTCAAAGCGCGCGTAATTAAATTTGATCGCATTCAGGGTAAAATATTAATTAAACGCAACCAAGACTCACAGAGTAACTTTCCATTAGAAACAGAAGCCTGGCGTTATCGCTGGTATTTCTCCAGCGAAAAATATGCTTCGGCTGATCGCTTTTCATTTGTAGTGAGTGTCGTAATTAACCGCCAACTCATTGAGAATGAGCGTGTTGATCCTTACAAACTGGAATCTTGGGTGAAAACCGAGATTTTAGCTGAATTCCCGGCGCATATTTCGATGATTATTCATTGGCTTTCAGAGGAACATTTTGAAGATTTTGCCAACACCTATAAACGCTGGCAAAACAATGACGCACCTTTAGGGGATGAAGCATACCATATATTAGAAACCTTAACTCTGGGAAGACTACCTTCTGCCGCAACGGGTATTGGCAGTATGCGAATCGCCACCGAACAGCAGCGTATTGAGGTGGTTGGTGAATCTGACGATAAATGGAACAAAGACGTCATAAAATCCAATCAGCTCCTGTATGTGCCTTATACTAAAAGGGTAATACGGGTAGATATTGACCTTAATAAAGAGAGTGATAAAGCCACTGTTGTCTCAGAATTTCTATATCAACCTGTAGATAATAAAGGAAAACTGGTTTTCTTAACCGATGATAATAAAATAGGGCCTGAATATGCGATATTGGAATCAGCTAATGCATGGACAGATTACTATGTCAAAGTTAAGAAAAACAAAAATGGTGTTATTACCGATGAGATATTGCATATTAAAGGAAGAAAAAAAGTAGGGCTTAACTCATCATGGAAAGCAATGAGTTTATATGATCTCCCGGCAGGAAATAGCTGGTCATTCTATTACGGGTTTGTATTAGGCGATAATCAGGATCTTTCTGGCGCATTATTCTATACCGAAAAACCTCTCATTTTATCATTGAATTACCTATCTGATTCTAATGACCTTAAAGGAGAAACACGGACAAAATTTGGCTTTCATTTTATTTATGATGGAAACAAAATATAAAACAAGCTCCTCATTTATTTCCACATCATAATATTTTAAAAACTTATCTATTATTTAAATATATCTTAGTGTAATAACACATATAATATAAGGTGATAAAAATGGCAAAAAAATATAATCTGTACAGTGCAGAACTCAATCTGGAAAATATTAATCTTAAATCAAGCTCCCCATCAGCAGATGATTTAAAAAAGCGTTTTAAAGAAGGCAGTATTCCATTACAAACCGATTATGCCGACTTGATTAATATTGCTGATATGGGCCGCAAAGCCTGTGGTCTGGCACCACAACAAAATGGCCCAGGAAAAGGATTGAAACTGGGTGATGACGGTACGCTCAATTTAAAAATGGGGGAGATTTCCAGCCAAGACTTTTCTCCATTAATACTCGAAAAAGATATTTTATCTGTAGACCTTGGTAGTGGACTGGTTAATAAAACCAATGGCATATGCGTTGGCACAGGTAATGGAATTGTTGTAAATAACAATAACGTAGCCGTTAAACCGGCTAACGGTATTACCGTTGATAGCAACGGTGTTTCAGTCAAACCCAACAATGGCATCAATGTTGATACTAATGGAGTCTCTGTAAAGGTTAAAGATAAAACGATCAATGTCGAGTCCACAGGGATATCTGTCAGGCTTGGTTGGGGGATAAAAATAGGTGATGGGTTAGATATTAAGGCCAGTAATGGTATTAACGTTGATAGCAATGGTGTTTCAGTCAAAGCAGGTAACGGTATCACGGTTAATTCAAACGGCGTCAGTATTGATCCCAACAAAGTACTTCCCAGAGGAATGATTGTGATGTTTTCTGGCAGTAGTGCTCCTACTGGGTGGGCATTATGTGATGGTAAGAATGGTACACCAGATTTACTCGATCGATTTATTTTAGGTGGAAATTTTTCTGGTATTAATGGAAAGAATAGTGACAAAGCTTCAGGTAATACCAATGCTAAAGAGTTCAAAATAAGCACAACAAATAAAAAACTCACGGTCACAATAAAAGGCACAAAACTTTCTTTGAATCAAATGCCAAAACATAATCATCTAGGGGGAATGGCTTATTATGACGGCACAGGCTCAAGATACGGTGATATTAAAGAGACAAAAGAAAGCAAACAAATTGATAATAACCCCGGCAAACTTGACTTTATGAGCTCTACATTAGGTGGAAAAAGAAATCTTTTTTCTGGAAATGATGTTAATCCTCATTACCTTTACACATCTGACACTGGGAATGGAGAAGAACACACTCATGCAGTTGATGCGAATGCTAATATTATCCCCCCTTATTACATTCTTGCTTTCATCATGAAAACCTAACATTTATTAAACAATTGAAATTTTAATTATCTATTAATCACAAAGGATATATCAATATGACTTCGGAGCCAAATCTGTTAAATCGGATTACCATTACGATTGAGGCTAATAATCAACAGGTAGCTAAAAAAGTATTGCATGGCTCCCTACTTAATCAAGCTAATATAAACAACTTATTTAATACATTCTTTACTCAACGCTCTATTAATCAAGATATCTATTTAGAAACATTAACCCTGGATCTTGGCGAAATAAGCTTACATGACTTTAATTCACTGTTTCCAATCCGGCTGAATTCTGCTTTAAATAAAGCACTAAGCCAATATCAGATAAACAATAAGGAAGAAATTCGCCTAAATGCACCAATGCTAAATAAAATCACCCATAATCCTTCTTTATCTGGCGATAATAATTTCATTGATGCGGAGAATTTCATTCACGCCTTATATCAAAAAGCTCCCCAATTAAATCCAGCGGAGGCAATATCAAATAATAAAAATAGTGATATCAAGATTAAGCAATTAATAAATCAATTAACACGGATAGAAAACAAATCAGCGTTATTATTAGCAAAAAGCTGTTTATCTGAACATAGCCTACAACAGCTTTTAGCTATCAAACAGCCTGCTTTATTGAGCGCTATTAATCACAGATTATCCGAAAGGGTAAATAAACCACATCATCAGGAAGCGATTACCACCTCCGGGCAATTGATACTCAATGCACTGGAATATATACAGCGGCATAATGCACAGGAAATACTTAAACCCGATGCAAAAATCATCTCGCGTATTACAACTGAACTCAGTAACGGTACACTTAATGCCGCGTCTGTTATTACGTTATTTCGTCAGACTATGACCCACAATATCCCATTAAATAATTGGCTAAAACAACTCTGGCAAACAGCTGCTGTTTCACGGCTTTGCCAAAAGCACCTGTCGGTTGAAGAACACCAATATCTATTGGAATGCTTTATACCAAACCACACGGGTAAAAATAGATCTGAGATAAAACCCTTCATGAGTAGCGCTAACTCGTCAAGCGTTCAGAAATATCAACATTCGATAAATCAAAAAGTAACCGACAAAGATCGGCAAGCATTATCAATATCAGATAACTCATCGGTTATCAGAGCAAATAACCATAACCCACTTCAAACCATCAACAAACCACACGCTGAGCAGACTTTATTACCTGAACACCCCCTTACACGCCAAGTAAATAATGCCGGGATATTAATTCTGTGGCCGATGCTACCCGCGCTGTTTAATCAACTTGGCCTGCTTGAAGCACAGAAATTTATCCATCGTCAGGCTCAGTTCAATGCCATTAATTTACTTGACTACCTGATTTGGGGCACCGAAGAGAGACCAGCAGAAAGAAAAGTACTGAATTACGTGCTGTGTGGGCTAATAGCCGATAAAGATATTAAATCAATCCCTATCGAGCCGGAAAAACAATTGATAACAGATCAATGGCTGGATGCGGTTATTAGCCAACTTCCCGGCTGGAAAAAATTAAGCCGTAATGATGTCCGCCAACTGTTTTTACAACGACCGGGGGAATTACTGGCAGACGAGCAAGCAATCAAAATCACTATCCAGCATCAACCATTTGATGCGCTGTTGGCTGATTGGCCGTGGCCATTAAATATCGCCAAACTTCCCTGGTTGGATCACCCTTTACGCATCGACTGGCAAAATATTTAGAAGGTTTATATGGATTACTCACTGATAATTAACCACGATATAACGGCAAAATCACACTGGATTTATCCCCATTTGGAACGTATCGATCTATGGTTACAGCATTACTATTACCAAAAGTGTGACAAATACGACTCCTTACCGGAAAGTTTTTTACTCGCCGAAGATGAATTAGAACAACGTCTGACAAAACCACAGGGCATTCCCCATTGGCTAACTAAAACGGAAGATATTATTAGCTCCCCAGAAACAGAGCAAAACCCTACCCTTGATCCATTATCACTATTAGTTGAGCGTTTTGAACTCACTGAATTTGAACGGGATGCCTTACTATTGGGTTTATTGCCGCATTTTGACAGCCGGTATCATGCACTATTTGCTGCTCTCAATGGTAACAGTAAAAAACAGTGGCCGAGTTTTGCTTTAGCGATTGAACTATTTAGCCAACGCCAAAGTGATCGGCAATTACTGCAAAACAATTTTTTACCGCAAACACCGTTAATCAGTAACCAACTATTACGAATCAATCACCACGAAGAACCTATTTGGCTACAGACACAATTTTTAACTCATAGCGCTGTCTGGCATTTTCTATCCGGACAACAGGTTATTTTACCGCCTCTGACAACCTGTGTTTATTGGTGTACTCCAGACTCAGAGAGTTGGTATCCACAAACCCTTTATCATTCACTCGAAAAAATATTACTGAATAAAACAGACGATATTCACCCACTGGTTATACTTAGAGGAAAACAGGACAGCGCCAGAGAAATAGCGGTCAGTCATATTATGGCGTCCCATAATATTAATACCTTAACTCTCGATTTAGCTCTCCTGCCTGACGAAGAGAGCCAAACCACAATATCTAACTTACTGACAAACGCCGTACGGGAAGCCCGGCTACACGATGCCTGCTTATTAATCCGTAACTTTTCTTTACTCACAGATGAAAAGAAAATATCGCATAGCGAATTATCCACTTTACTGAGTCAGCCAAAATTAAAAACAATTTGTCTGGCAGAGCCGGGAGAGGCGTTAGTCTGGCTTAAACAGCTGCCAATAGTGCAAATTGATATGCCAGCCCTCACACTGGCGGATAAAAAAACGATGTTGGAAGCAAACTTGCCGAATAATATAATCCAGGAAATGAGCGTCACTCAATTGTGTCAGCGTTTTTCATTTACAGCGGAAACATTACCACTGATTATTGAAGAAGCATACCAATATCAAATACTGCGAAAATCAGAAGGCCAATTAACAGAAACCGATCTGCATAAGGCATTAAGTTTTCGCACTCAACAAAATTTCGGTAAATTAGCTCAACGAATACCCCCCAAACGCAACTTTAATGATCTGGTCATCTCAGATGTATTAACTCAACAATTACAAGAAATTATCGCGGCTATTCATTACCGTGAACAAATTCTGGCTGGCGGATTTCGGGAAAAAATAGGCTACGGCACCGGCATTAGTGCGCTATTTTATGGCGAATCCGGGACCGGCAAAACCATGGCCGCAGAGGTGATTGCCGGATATCTTGGTGTTGATTTGATTAAAGTCGATCTTTCTACTGTGGTGAATAAATACATCGGTGAAACGGAAAAAAATATCTCCCGGATTTTCGACCTGGCCGAAGCCGATTCCGGCGTACTGTTTTTCGATGAAGCCGACGCTTTATTTGGTAAACGCAGTGAAACCAAAGACGCCCAAGACAGACATGCCAATATTGAAGTTTCTTATTTATTACAACGGCTGGAAAATTATCCCGGATTAGTCATTCTGGCTACCAATAATCGCAGTCATTTGGACAGTGCATTTAACCGCCGTTTCACCTTTATTACTCGTTTCACTTATCCCGATGAAGCATTACGTAAAAAAATGTGGCAAACCATTTGGCCTGACCAGCTTAAACTGGCCGATGAACTTGATTTTGAACATCTGGCTAAACGGGCTGATTTAACCGGCGCTAATATCAGAAATATTGCTTTATTAGCATCCATGTTCGCAAAACATGATCACTGTGAACAAATCGAAAATAAACATATAGATCGGGCAGTTACTCTCGAATTAAATAAAACTGGCCGGCTGGTTTTCTAATAAACTCATAAAACTGGAGTCAATATGACAACAATAGTTGCTTCCGACAATGCGATTGTTGAAGTTAATAACGCATTAAATAATATTTTATCCCAACATTTAAATACCAATGGAAATAAGATTGATATACGTTTTGATCTACCCGAAATTAACTCCATTCAATCGGAACCGACGGTAAGTGTATTTCTTTATGATATCAATGAAGACTTGCAATTACGTACTGCCGAACCAAGACGTTACAACCCGATGACCAGCACATTATTACCGGGATGGGTAAATATCAATTGTCACTATTTAATTACTTACTGGGATGCCAGTAAGCCATCAAGCGACAGTTCCAGCCCGGATAGTCAGCCCAATAATCAAGCCGCACAAGTGATGACACGGGTTTTAAATGCCTTAATTAATAATCGCCAATTAACCGGCATTCCCGGTGCCTACACCCGGGTGATTCCACAACAGGAAAACTTAAACAGCTTGGGTAATTTTTGGCAAGCTCTTGGTAATCGTCCACGCCTCTCTTTGATGTATTCCATTACCGTACCAATGAAACTGCAAAATATTGAAGAGAGTGTGACCCCCATCAGCAAAATCTCCGCTTCTGTGGATCAAAAACCCAATCTGGACAGTTTACAAATAAATCAAGTTTTAAAAGATAAATTATGTGCCGATTTAGGTGATACAGAAGATGTTCAATTCAGAAAGTAATTTCTTATCAGCATTATCTCGATATAAAACATCACAAGAATCGCCAATATAAAACGGTATTTGATTAAATAATTGACTTAAGAGGGCTTATTCATGTTCAAACGTGCTAATTCTCAGACAACATCCAGACGACGTTCTAAAAATACCGCTAAGATATCACCATTATCAGACTTTTCTGATGGAAATGAGCCTCTTACCCTCCAACCTGTGAAAAAAGAGCATGAAAACAAGCGACCTAAAGGATTAAAACAATTTCTCACGGATAGAGAGCTTAACAAAGGGCATATTTCCCCGCTAAAAAATAGGGGGCTATTGGTGGGCAGCGAGGATGCGCCAATTAACCTACCGGTCATAGCTCATCGCTATGACAGTCACCATAAGCTGGCACAACCGATGCCGCTGAAAGATAGCCACGCCAATCATAAAAATCCTTTTCATGGTGTTATTGCTGGATTTAACGGCGATCAGGTCACCTCTTCCGAATCAGGTTCGGCAACAATAGGCGTGCATTGGGGAGAAAATACCTTGGATCCCAATATCATCGGTATAAATGTGGTCAATGGCGCATCGGGAACCGTAGGGATAAAAATTGCTTTGGCGGATATACAACCTGAATGCCCGGTCATTATCACGTCCGGCGCATTGAGCGGTTGTACCATGATGTATGCGGTGAAGGATAACGATTTCTTTGCCTATCATACGGGGCAGAAACCGGGTGATGATGAATGGAAAACAGGGCGGCAGGGTGTTGTCACGACCAATCAGAGCCATCAAGCCCTTTTACCGGATAGCGAGCCGGTTACAGTTGGGGAACATAATAATGATTTAGTGAATATTTTCGCCAAGTATGATCAAAGTGTCATTACCTATATGGGAAAACCGGGAGTTGTCATTGATAACACAGCAGAAAATGTCAGCATTTTTAACTATGACGAAATCAAACCTGAAAAGCTGGCTATCAGAGCGGGTTACAGCTATGCGCTGCTGGCCCGGGATGATAAAGGCAAGGTGAACATCAAAGTATTATCGGAGGATGCTATTGTTTCGCCGGGCAAGAAAGGCAATACCATTAAGGTTATTAATTCACTCAAAAAACGGTTGTTATAATCTGCCCAAAATAATAGGGCTGGGAAAATTTCACACGCCAATAATATCTTAATTTATGAACTTACCCTGGATAAATAAAAAGGTGGTAATATGCCAAACAAAAAACACAGTGAAAATGCCAAACATTCAGAGAATAACATTAAAAGATCTTCAATACAGACTGAACATGATGAGAGTAATATAGGCAGCACGTCGCTAGGTATGGGATTAGATTTAGATCACATGAGGGGAAATAATTCTGTTAGTTCAGACCAAATTAATGAATATACATTTTGGAAAGAGAACATTTCCGAATATTACAAATGGATGGTTGTGGTTAAAGGTCATTTAAAACAATTAGACTGGACCTTAAAATCAATGGACTCCCCTGAATCTGCCGGAAGTAATATGGCTAAAAATATAGGGACGACTGCATTACAAACCCTATTAAATACCGGAGGAAGTATAGCTGGTGGCGCTATTGGCGGAGCCATAGGCAGTGCTATAGCACCGGGTATTGGCACTCTGACAGGCATGGGTATTGGCGCATTAGCCGGAACAGGATTAAATTATCTTAATGACACAGCGATTGAAAAATTAAATGAGAAATTGGAAATCGCACACCCTTATCCTAAAACAAGAAACATGATATTTGATATCAATAATTACAATAAAAACCCTATCTTGAAAGCAATAAAGAAGAAGATCGGCAATAAAGACAATCTAAAAGTGACTACTGGTGGTTTAATAACGTCACAAATTGTCGGTAGAATATCCCCGGCAAAAATTCCTGCCTATAAACTTGCTGAACTGGCCATATCACACCATAAAGCATTAGCAGGATTGAACGATGATAAAGCCAGACATATATTAGATTTCACCAATAGTATCCGTGAAGTTCTCCATGAAAGCCATTCTGATGCAGTCACATTTATACGTAAAAACTATGGAGATGATGGAATGAGTCTTTCCGGGTTTTCTGCTAAAATAAAGGGAGAGAAATTAACCTTAGATACATTAGCAAGGGCAAGAAATAAAATAGAAATCAGAATTAATAGCATTAATAAACAAGTATTAAAACTTTCATCAGAGAATAGAGATAGTTAATTATGCAAGGATAATGAAAACCGTTTAAAATACAAAAACATCACCATTTAACCACAAGCACTTCATCCTACCAAATCAGGGAAAATATCTGGGACGTAGCAATGCTGCACCCTATTTTCCCATTCCCAATCATAATTTATTTTTTAAATCCATCTATTTTATTATTTTTCTGATTAATCAGATTATTATTTTGACAAGATATTTATTGAAAAATAAGACATATCTGAAAATACATTTCAATCAAAATAGCTATTTTGTGATTCACCCATTAAATACAGGCAGTTAAATAAAAAAATGAAAATATACAACATTGCGCGGTAGAGTAAGACTATTGAATTAAATATAAGCTATTAATATAATTATTTACTCACAATATCATTCTTACTCAAAACAAATAGGTGATAATATGGAAAACGAATCTAACAAAGATGAAAAGCAAAAAGAAAGCTCATCACAAACTGATAATTTTGAGCGTAAACTAACAATAAGTGAACGTATAAAGATGTTGAGTGAAAGAGGATTCTCCGACACCAAAAAATCCTCTTCCCAATTTGCGATGCCCTCTTCATCAAGCAGTTCTTCTGTCAATATGAATAAACCAGAGCCAAAACCAAAGCCAAAATCATTACAGGGAAAAAAACTGCCGGCTATTACAACTGCGGAAAGTTCAACATCAGCAGCTAATCAATCAACCTCTTCCACTATAGATTCTGAAACATTATTAACATCAAGCTTTAATGACATAACATCTTCAACTTTATCCGTTGGCAAACATGAATTAGAACTGACAGATCAAAAAGATGTCATTATTTTTAGAGGCGATAATCGGGATCCTGAAAAAATTGTAGCCGCAGGTGGATTTTATCCATGGTCAAAAAAGCATGTTACCGAGATTAAGAGCGCATTGACGGAGGCATTTATTAGCGATGGGCCATCAGCGCATATGGTAGGACATGTCAGGAGTCCAAATCAGAACTACGTATCCACAGGAATAAATACAGATTGTGGTGGATATGGGGGACACGCTGCCTACCTGTACAAGATGGAAATTCCTGGACTAAGACCGCAGGAGATGAGTAGAGAAACTATTGGTCAGGAAATCAGACAAGATAAAAGAGGAATTAATTATCCCGAATTTTTGATGAGCCATCAAACTCTTCAACAATCAGAATTCGTCGCAATGATGCCCGCGCGTACGGAAGAGCTGACATTTATTACCCCTATTCCCCTAGGTTATATCACTTCATATAAAAAGAAAGGCACAAACACCTGGCATAAAATGCCTGGTCCAAAGGAATAAAAGAGATTAACTCGTCTTTATATGTCGTATTTCGTATAATATTTTTTCGTATTAATAATGCCCAACCAATGGGTAGCCAATAATAATACAACATCAAGCCAGACCAAATAATTTTGCGCCACCTGTGGCGCACTCTCTGCAATTTCAAAACATTAAATTCTATTCCTAATAATGTAGGGATACTTATCTATCTGACTTAAATACATTATGCAGTGCCATTTTCCTATTCCTCTCTTAACTACCTACAGTAGAATATAATTTTAACCCCAACCGTCAAATCACTCTTAATAATATTAAGAAAAATTGGAATATCCTTGTTAATCTAAACTATAGCTGGCGATCGTAACAAATAAATAATAAATCCCACTGCTCTCTATTTCTATCTCCATAGATATTTTATTTAAATATTGCAAAAAATAATCTAAAATTATTCTCCAAACCATAACTGTTTTATTTATTAATATAATCAACCCACTAAACATTTAACAGTCACTATTATTAATTGATGTTGCGTCTAAACACTTATCTCCCATAATTATTTTGTTTCACAGAGAATTATTTAAATAACTATTGGATAAATTTTTGAATATAAATAATAACATCTATAAATCATGTTATTGCGGTAGCTATACCCTTGAATCAAAACTAATGAAAAAAAAGCAATAAAAGTTTTTTATATTTTAAATGTAAATAGTAAATAAAGGAAAAAATCATAAACTTCATTGTTTAACAAAACAACTCAATATCATATATAAGGTGATAAAAATGGAAAAAGAATATAACTGGCCCACTTCAGAATCCAATACAGAGAATACCAATACTATGGATCACCATACAGTTGGTAAAACACCCAGTCGGACTGATAATCCAAATTCAGCGTTAAAACCGGGTGATGACTATACACAGGCAATAAAAATTAACCCTGACGGCGGCTTAACAGCGGATAAAGATGGATTAAATGTAAAAGCGGGTAATGGTATTAAAGTAGACAGTAGCGGCATCAGTATTGATCCCGATAATGTACTACCAAAAGGAATGATTATGATGTTCTCCGGTGAGGATGCTCCTACCGGCTGGGCTTTTTGTGATGGTAATAACGGAACACCAGATTTAAGAAGCCGTTTTGTCATGTGTGGTGAAACTCTTTCTGAGACAGGGCAAAGCAGTAGTAAAGCTAATGGTAGTGGCACCGAAAAAAGCTTTTCCAAGAATACAACATCAACTGCGGTTTCGGTCAATGTTACTGTGGGAAATACAACATTAACAGTATCACAAATACCTAGTCATAAACATATTGGGGGTATGACTTATTGCTTCTGGGCTGGAATGAAATATGGTTATAGCTATTATCCCCGAACCGAATTTCAAATAGATAATAGCCGTGATAGCTCAATATGGCAGAAACCTACACTAGGATATAATATTTATGCCAACACATCAAACACAGGAGAAGGACAAGGACATAACCACCCGGCAACGGCATCGTCTCTTGCACATGATCATAGTGTTGATATTATTCCACCTTATTATTTATTAGCTTTTATTATGAAACTTTAATTCCATTTCACCAAAAAGATTTAAATTATCTCTTATTTTCTAACCACAAAGGATACATAACAATGAATATATCTAGTTATTTCTTCCTAAATGAAGAGAACATTAAGTTCAATAATCAATGTTTAAATACATACATGGATTATCCCCAACCCATCAGTAAAGATTGGCCCAACCTGCCTGCTGGGTTCCAAAGATATATTGACGATATTATTAATTTAAATGGCTTTTTATATTTTTTTAAAGGTTCACTATATCTTAAATTCGATATCGAGAAAGCACAGGTCGTTGATGGCCCAAACTTCATTATAGATGGCTGGCCTGGATTAAAAGGAACAGAACTTGAAAATGGAATAGATGCAGCCATAGAATTGACCACCAACACCGTCTGTTTCTTTAAAGGCAGACATTGTATAGATTACACCATCGATTTACACACAATTAAGATCAATACTATTTCAGACCGGTGGGGAATGACAGAGGAATATGAAAAATTTAGTAGCAATCTGGATGCTACTATTTCATGGCCAGATATCGATGGAAATTTTATTTATTTTTTCAAAGGTGATTCTTTTATTCGGTTCGACCCAAATCTAAATGCACTTGATACCGGGCCTATCATCATCTCCAGCGATAATAATGGTTGGAGAGGGTTAACCTTCAAAAATGTTCAAGCAGCTGTATCGGTCGATACCGATTTATTAGGCAGTCACCGAGAAAATAGTGGAGGCAATAGTAAAGTCTGTAATGGAACATGTGGTACTAATGACACAGGTAAATATTGTTTCCAGTTACCTCACAGCATTCGATTTGGCCTGACAGCCTACGCTAATACAAATATTTCGCAAACTGTAAAAGTATATATTGATAATCTTCTGGTCGATACATTAACCGGTAAAGGACAAAATAATCTCATGGCGACTAAAGCCTACACATCAGGTACAGGCAAAATCTGTATTGAAATTGAGGGGGATGGCAAACCATGCAAGCTGCGTTATTTCGATAATATATTTGATGGCAAACCGGGAACCGCTATTATCAGCGCTGAAAATGGTACCAATGATAATTACAATGATAGTGTGGTGTTCTTGAATTGGCCGCTGACATAAACTAAAAACTCTCGGTTTCTAATAATAATTGCGCCATTCTTGGCGCTTTTTCTTTATTAAAACATTTATTTATCTGACTCTCTTTCTTGCAAACTCCCACCACTTATCTGCTCTAATGATTTAAGTAAACTCGCTCACCCCGGTCACATAGTTATCCATGCTCCCGGGGATTCGCTCCTTTACCACCGCGATGCATCTTGAAATCCATAGAGTATAACTAAAATATTATACTACTGACTCACAACTTGATCTTTAGGGTTAAATGCAAATACAGCATCTGTTGCCTGTTTTACATTTGCACCTTTAGGTAATTCGATTTTAACAATAGGTAAAAATTTACCTGTTGCATCTTTATAATCACGTTGATCTTTTTGTGCATTAATTAAACCTGCACCGTTTGAATAAAAAAGGGCTTCAATAGGTACTGTTTGTGGCTTATTTTCATCCCAAGGTTGAACGACTATCTCATTATAATTTAAACCATTACCATGATAAGGCATTGCAAGTAATGTTTGATAAAAAGCATCTGCTGGATCTTTAGCCGTCGGTCTAACATCAAATGCACAGACTCCCCATGCAGACTTTCTTACAATAGCCTTATTTAATTGATGAGCGGTGAAAACACCAAAATCTTGGCATGATTTCCCATCTGAAGGTTTAGGCGGTGCACCACAGTAATTTCCCTGACGCCCCCAAGTATTTGCATCAATAACATAGGAGCATAATACAGGAACTTTAACCTTATCTTCAGGGGCCATTTGTTCAGGAAAAAGAATAAAACCATTAACGCTAGCAAATGTATTGCCAAATTTAGCATCTTTTCTTAAATATGAAAAAGAAACTCCATTGTTTTTTATAGAAGATGGATTTAACTTCCAAAATTTAAATCCAGGCCGAGTCCCTCTCATCAAAACTCCAGAGCAAAGAAAAGCAGGTGATTGAGCATCACCACAATCTTTAGCGGTATTATTATATTGTTGGGTTAATATATTCGCAATATCATTTTGTACCTCGGTTTCATTTCCCGTTTGCGTGAAAGCAAAAGTATTTGCTGAAAAAAAGGCAATACTAAGGAGCAAACCTACGATAGGCTTTTTCATAAAATCCTCACTTAATTTAAATTAAAGTATTCTAATTGAAATTAAATTGTTTCTTATTCACTTCCGGGTAGAGTTTTTCATTATTTTTTTTATATCACAACTATCAAATTTGATAGTTGTTCTAATCAATTATTGGACTAGGCTTAATATTAATGTTTTGAGATATTTAACAATACCCAGGTTAAATTATGATTAATTTATATGAATTTTATTCGGATTGTGTTGTTGAGGAGTTTAATGATCTTCATTTTGTTATTAAAACCATTCAATCTATTACTGATATAGAATGGTACTCTCTCTTTTACTCTTCAACTAAAAATAATATTAAAGAGGGAAATTTCATTACCAATAATGATCAATTAGCCTTAAAATATCAAAAAGAAAAATATATCAATAACAATCCCGTTTTTGAATATTGCATAAAAAACACTATCCCTTTCATATGGGATTGCAACAAACTAGAAAAAAAATCACTTTTTTTCCATAAAATTAAAGATTATGGAATAAACCATGGCATATCTTTTCCTATGCATGGTATTAATCATGAGTTTGGCATTTTAACTTTATCTTTTTGTTGCAAAGAAGAGGGTTATATAAGGACAATAAATAGAAATTTCAATCAATTAATGGCATTAAGAGATATAATACTACATTATTTAATTATTTTAAAAAACAAAAAAAACAATATTAAATTAAGTGAAAGAGAAAAAGAAGTTTGCTCTTGGTATTTAATTGGAAAAACAACATGGGAAATATCACGCATACTGAATTGCTCAGAAGCAAATATTAATTTTCATTTTAAAAGAATTAGAGAAAAATTTAATGTTAACTCTAGAGGTGCAGCCATAATAAAGGCCATTGAAAATGGCCAAATAGAATTATGAAGCCTTGTTTTACTATCAAATCTGATAGTTGTGATATAAAAAAATAATGAAAAACTCTACCAGGAAGTGAATAAGAAACAATTTAATTTCAATTAACATACTTTAATTTAAATTAAGTGAGGATTTTATGAAAAAGCCTATCGTAGGTTTGCTCCTTAGTATTGCCTTTTTTTCAGCAAATACTTTTGCTTTCACGCAAACGGGAAATGAAACCGATGTACAAAATGATATTGCTAATACATTAACCCAACAATATAATAATACCGTTAAAGATTGTGGTGATACTCAATCACCTGCTTTCCTTTGCTCTGGAGTTATATTGCGGGGCACTACACATTCAAATGATTATAAATTTTGGCAACCTAGCCCATCATCTATAAAAAGTGGTGGTGTTTCTTTTTCATATTTAAGGAAAGATGCTAAGTTTAAACGCTTAGCTTATGGATATAGAAATGGATTTATTGTTTTCCCTGAAAATATAGCACCTAAAGATAGAGTCGATTTTTCTGTATTGTGTGCATTTCCTATTGATGGTTATACAAATGAGAGAGCGAATCAAGGTTGTGGTGAAAATATTACTAAGGCGAAAGGTAAAGGTAAACCTTGCCAAGAACAAAATGTGATGAATTCCGATGATTGGATAAAAAATTATAGGAAAGTAAACTCTCAAGATCTTTTTCAATGTGGATTTAATGTTACGAAAGATGTAAATAATCCAGCTATAGCTTTCTATCAAATGTTAGAAAGTATCAAAAAACTTCCACGTACTCCTAATACTCCACCAAAACAGAATGAAATCAGAATTTCAACCTGGAAAGAAAGTGATCCTAATAAATTACCTATTGAAGCCCTTTTTTATTCAGAAAATTCAGGTTTAGTTGATGCACAAAAAGATCAGCGTGATTATAAAAACGCAACAGGTAAATTTTTGCCTATTGTTAAAATGCTATTACCAAGAACTTTAAATGAGGATGCATTATTCAAATTTAATATTGAAGATCAAGTTATTAAGTCATAAACAATTATTGGATTACTGCGAGCTCTATTTTTCATACTGAGCTTACCTGTAATCCAACTTCGCTCTTTGTGATGAAACAGAACTCCACTTTGACATCCTCGCCCCCCAAAGGAGGGCGAGGATTCTTACTATGTTCAGACCGGAGTCTGAATCATTTCGGTAGGTTCCTGCTTCACCGGACGGCTTGACTGTACCGTTCCTTCTCCACAGATAAGCACAGCATGTCCTGCCGCTAAAATATTACGAGCGCCGTTTATTATGGCATTCAACTGCTACCTTCAATGGGCTGAAGCGACTGTGCAGCTTCCTTTGCTCAACGCGGCTATCAGACTGAGAACCAGAGACGGTGGCCCAATATTTCTGAGTCGCTCCATAAAGCCACAGCTACGGGCGGGTTTTTCAAGAAAAGTGTCGCTGAAGAATTGTATTAACTGAGGTTTTGTGGAGATAATTGTCATCGGCTTTATTCTCTACTCTCGGTATTTTGTTTGGCGACAATTATCAGATCATAAATAAAGCCTTTTTTCTATCTAAAATAACAGGTTGCTGCTAAAGATCCTGTTTATAATTCCTTGCTAAAAATTTACAAATAATTTCAGACGAAAAATATAAGGTCCTATCCCATTAATAATGATACCGACAAGAAAGAATGATCGTCCGCTCATCTTCCACTTTATAGATCAACCTATGCTCATCAGTAATACGACGTGACCAATAGCCCGTGAGATTATGTTTCAATGGCTCAGGTTTACCAAAACCTCGAAATGGCGTACTTTCTATATCTTTAAGAAGCTCATTAATCCGCTTAACGAGCCTCTTATCATTTTGTTGCCAGTAAAGATAATCTTGCCAGGGTTCATCAGTAAAGATCTTATACATCTAACTGTCTTTCTTGTGAATTTCCATTACTCACCTGCTCTAATGATTTGAGCAAATGCTTAGCGTTAGCCGGTGAACGTAGCAGATAGGCGGTCTCTTCAAGGCTTGCATATTCCGCACTCGAAATAATGACACAATCTCCACCATTTTGTCTGGTGATCAATATTAGTACACAATCCTGAACAGCTTGATCCATAATAGAAGCAAGATTTGCCTTTGCAACACTATATGTTGTCCTCCGCATAATATATCCTTTTCTCGTGTTAATAATACCGAATCTAATAACGATACAATCTCAGAATAAATATCTATGCGCCATCCGTGGCATACTCTCTTTATTTTTATGACTATCGCAAGCCATCCATTTAATTAAGCAGTAGCATCTGAAATTAATTGAGTTGCCGGGGCATCCTGTCCAAATCCTCGCAGCCCAACCACATGCACATGTTCGTGGTTTTTAAACACCTTACGCACCAGTTTATAGGTGGTCCCTTTTTCAGGGCTGATATTTTCCGGGGCAGCGATAATCAACTGCATTTGCAGTCGTTCGCAGAGTTCAAATAGAGTGGCAATGGATTTAGCATCCAGACGCGCCGCTTCATCGAGGAATAGCAACCGACAAGGTGAGATATCTTTACCACGCAGACGGCGGGACTCTTCTTCCCAACTCTGTACCACCATCACCAATATCGACATGCCGGTACCGATCGCTTCACCGGTAGACAGCGCCCCACTCTCTGCTTTCAACCAGCCATCCGATCCGCGGTTAACTTCAACATCCAGTTCCAAGTAGTTACGGTAATCCAACAACTCTTCGCCGATGGTTTGCGGCAAGCGCTGCCCCATATCCACCTGCGGATTCAGGCGTTGATAAAGTTTTGCCATTGCCTCAGAGAAGGTCAATCGCTGGCTGTTAAACAGGTCCTGATGTTGTTCCTGCTGTTCAGAAAGTACATCCAGCAATATTGCATGGCTTTCACGCACATTCACATTTAACCGCACACCACGGACTTGTCCGAAGGAAACAGCTTGCAGCCCTTGGTTCAGCATGCGGATTCGGTTCTGCTCACGCTGAATGGTTTTGCGGATAATATTCGCTACACTCTTCGAGCTAATCGCTAATTTCTGTTCACGGGCCGTCAGCTCTTCCGTCAGACGGGCCAGCTCAATTTCCATCTGTTCAATCGCGTCAACCGGATCGTCAGTACGGATAATATCCTGACGAATGCGTTCACGCAGATGTTGATAAACGGCAATAAAGAATTGTACTTTACGTTCAGGCCGTTTGGGATCTTCCGACAAACGCAGCGCATCACGCAGATGTTCGTTATCAGCCACCGCCAGACGCAACGCACCCAACGCTTTATCCGACATGGAACGTAACGCACCACCCTCCATATAAGCCAGCTCACGACGATGCAAACGACGCTCAACACCATTGTCTTTCACCATGCGCATTACCGCGCACCAACCCGCTTTAGCCGAAACCACTTGTTCACGGATCTGATGATAATCGCGTTCCAGTTTACGCAGTTTTTTCTGCACGCTTTCCATTTCCGCTTCACAGAAGGCGATCTGCTTCTCAAGCTGATTGACTCTGGAACGGTTAACGCTGAGTGCTTCATGCAGTCGATCACGACGCTCGCGGGCACGAATTTCAGCATTCGCATCCGCCTGAACACCGATATCTTTCATCTCCTGTTGCAACTCTTTCAGCATATCCTGCTTGGTTTCGTAAGAGCTTTTCAGGGATGCCAGCACCTGATTAAATTGGGAATACTGCGCTTGCTGTTGACGCAGTTGTTCGCGGGCACGGCTGCGATCCGATTCCGCATGTTCCAGACGCCGACGCAGTTTGTCATTCAGATCCACATTTTCACTGAGCATACCCGCAGAATCACTGTAGCTGAAATGCGCACGCCGCTGTACCACTTCCACCAGCGCGAAAGCCTGTTGTTTAGCCTGATGCTGACTGTGTTTGGCGGTTTCATAATCCTGCTGTAACTGTTCATGTTGCTGTGGATCGCTTTGCAAAACCGCAACCATAGGTTCCAGTTTCGTCAGCGCCGAACCATGTTGTTGCAGGAAACGCGCCGCTTCCTGCGCTTCGTCCAGCTCTTCGCGCACTTCTTCTACGCGATCAATTAAAGTTTCATCCAATAACAGACTGATTTGAGGGATCAGACGGTTTAATGTCGTCAGGCTTTCTTTCGCCTGTGCATACTGCTGGCGCTGCTGTTGAGTCTGATCTTCAAACCGGGACACTTCACGTTCCAGTTCCGTGTGACGCTGTCTCCGTTCACGGATTTCGGCTTCCGGATCGGTATCAAATGCAACAGACAGATGTTTACCAACAAACTGACTGTACGCCTGATGAGCACGCTGTATTTTCTGTACATCAAACGAGAGCGTGGCATAACGCTCTGCCAAGGCATCACGCTCCAGATTCAAGGCTTCTAAACGGTTTTCTCTGGCAGCACGACCAAACAGCGGCAATTCAGGGTAACGGGAGTAACGCCATTGGCGGTCAGACGATTTAACCAGCACTGCATTGGTCTGCTCTTCGGCATTAAATACGCTGTCATCAAAGGATTGTGGATCCCCTTCAATTAAGTAGAGATCTTCCGGACAATCTTCCAGCGTTTCAAGATGCGGACGGACCAGAGAAAGATCCGGCACCACAATGCCGTGACGCGCCGGTCCATACAGGGCCGAGAAATACGGCGCATCATCAATGGTGATATCGTCATAAATTTCTGACAGCAAAACCCCGCCGAAACGTTCTGCCAACGCAATCATCCGGCTGTCTTCCGCGCCGCTTGGTTGGCTGAGGCGCTCAATCTGTTGTTCCAGCTCACGTTTTTGCGCCGCAACTTCATCACGCTCTACCGTGGCTTCACGCTCACGCTCAAGCAGCTGCTGCATATATTCCGTCACGTCATTGCTGCTTGCCAACGTTTCACCACTCTGTTCACACAGTTGGTTCAGGGTATCCTGCGCCGCCAGCCAGACCGGTGCGCGGGCCGTCAGTGACTGAATTTTTTGTTTCAGTTGTTCAAGTTCCTGACGCATCTCTATGCGGCGTTCACCGCTTTCATTGACGCTCAGGCTCAACGCTTCTTGCCGGGCTTCAAGTTCATTTTGCAACGCTTCCAGATCTTCAGCCTGATACTGACGCCCCTGGCGCTGACAAAATTCGCTCAATAAACGCTCTGCGTTCTGCTGGTTGTTCAGCCGCTGTTCCAGTTCAGACAACCGCATCCGCAATGGCTGCACCCGATCCGCCAAGTGTCGCTGTGACGGCCAGTCACGCAGCAATTCGCGGGCACTCTGCCATGCTTCACTGCGGCTGGTTTCGCCAACGATATTTTTAACCAGTTGATATGCCTGTTCGAACTGATGATGCGCCGCGTCCGCAACACTTAATTTCTGCTCCAGCGCCAACAAGGATTCTGTCGCCTGCTGCTCTTTAGCCTGAAAGGTTGACAGCCACGCTTCTGCGTTATCAACACAAAGATCCGGTAACCGGCAAAGCTCACGGGCGCGTTCCAGCGCTTGTAATGCCTGTTGATATTGAATAGCCCGGGTTTGCTGAACATCCAGTGCCTGCTGGTAATCCGCCAACTGGCTTTTCAGTTCATCCACTTCCTGTTCCGCCGCTTCCGCTCTGGCTTCATATTCAGCCTGAAGCTCTCCTGCTTCTTCGACAACGTCTGTTTGTTCCTCCAAACGGTAAGACAGCTCTTCCAGATCCACCTGATAACGGTCGATTTTTTCCTGCTGGCGCATAGCGGTCTGCACCAAGTTCAAGTGGTCACTGGCCGCCTGATGATCCGCCTCCAAATCGGAAGAGGCACCACTCTGTTCAGCCAGCTCACGGGCCATTTCAACATGGCGATACCGCTCAGTTGCCAGTTGTTTATGGCTGCCAAACAGTTCACCACGCAATGCTAACGCTTCATCCAGATGAGTACGGCGCTCATTGGCATGACGCATATAGTCAGCAGAAACATAAGAAGTTGCTTCGGTGATCAAATGTTTGAACAGATCGCGATCAGATTGGGTTACCCGAATAGCTTCCAGCGTTATGCGGTTTTCACGCAATGCGGCTTCCATATCCTGAAATGCCTTGCGGACACCGCTGTTTTCCGGCAACAGGTAATCGCGCAGGGAGCGGGTAATCGCACTGGAGATACCACCGTACAGGGAAGCTTCGATCAAGCGATAGAATTTACTGCGATCACCGGCTGAACGCAGGCGTTTGGGGATCACGCCCAAATCAAACATCTGCGCATGATAATCCGTGATGGAGTTAAATTGTTTGAACTGCACGCCTTCCATTTCATCAAGGCGATCTTTCAGTTCATTCAGCGGCAATACACGCGCCTGTCTTTCACCCACATTTTCAGTCAGTAATTGAGTCGGCTGGATAGCCGTCGGCAGCCCTTGGATCATAAAAGGTTTGATATCAACTTTTCGGTCACGGCCCGCCACTTGTTGCAATCTCACCCCAGCCACCACCCGCTGATGACGAGAGTTAATTACATCCAGGGTTGAGTAACAGACTCCCGCGCGTAATTTACCGTGTAATCCTTTATCACGGGAACCGGAAGTGGCACCGGCTTCGGTGGTGTTACGGAAATGGAGCAGCGTTAAATCAGGAATAAGCGCTGTGACAAATGCCGCCATAGTGGTGGATTTACCCGCGCCATTGCCACCTGATAAGGTGGTCACCAGTTCATCAAGATCAAAAGTTCTGGCAAAAAAACCATTCCAGTTAACCAGCGTCAGCGAACGAAATTTACCGCGTTCAATCATGGTTGTTCATCTCCCGCACCCTCTACTGATTTATCCGGTGTTTCATCATTTTCACTGTCATCAAGCGACAAGCTGCCTTCAACCGGCATTGCCTCACCATCACGGATCATCCTCAGTTGTACTTCACGAGGATCGTCGCCACTGCGTACATCAGCACCAAAACGGAATACCGCCTCGGTGATGGTAAATTTGTTGTTGTCATTGGGCAGGAAATAGACCATGCCCAAACGGCGCAGGCGGTTCAGCGTCGTGCGCATTTTTTCCTGTAATTTCTGTTTATCCAGATCCGAACCGGAAGAACGCTGGTTGACAAACTTCATCAGTTTGCCCTCATCAGCCAGTGAGAGCAGTTCTTCATACAATTCCTGAGAGGTAAAAATCCCCTGATTAGCCAGCCGTTCCGGGCTGAGATAGAGATAACAGAGGATTTTACCTACCATCATATCCAGCTCTGATAATACCGAACGCGGGATCAATGTGGTTGAACGAGGCCGCAGATAGAAGAAGCCTTCCGGTGCACGGATCAACTCCACATTATAGCGGGCGTAAAATTCTTCCAATTGCTCCTGAAAATCCATCAGAAAAGCATGATTATCAAGATCATCTATCCCGATATGACGGCCCGCGCGAAGCTGGCTGTCCAGTTCCGGGAAAAGTGAATTGGCTAACGCCTGTGCCAGTTTAATCGGCATAAATTGTTCAATATGTGTCGATGACATGTGCCTGTACCTTGGCTCCGTAATCATTAATCGCTAACCATTCCGCTGGCAACCCAGAGAAATCCGCTTCTGCAATACCCAACCGCACAGCCTGATCCACCAAAATACGCGCCACATCAAAGTGACGGGGAAGCGGATGTTGAGCAAGGTAGTCTCTTAGCACCGCCCCCAAATCCAGTGGGCGTTGTTCCTGCTGATATACCAACAGGGCTTTTTCAATCATCGCTGCCAGTTGCTCGTTTATTTCACTGAATTCTTCATATTCCAGTTCTGACGGCAGTTCGCCGGTCACTTCTTCATTACGTAACGCCAGTTCTTGATCACGCATATCCAGTAAACGCTCTGCGTTGGCAACGGTGAGGGTCCACGGGTTATCAAAATAGTGTTGCACTGATTGACGTAAGCGCTGAGAGAAAATACGGTTTTTATCCATATCAATCGCGGTACGGATAAATTTGTGAACGTGGCGGTCGTAGCCAATCCATAAGTCAATTGCCTGCTGACCCCAACTGATAATACGGTCCAGTTTG
Source organism: Photorhabdus tasmaniensis (assembly GCF_011189505.1). Taxonomy (GTDB): domain Bacteria; phylum Pseudomonadota; class Gammaproteobacteria; order Enterobacterales; family Enterobacteriaceae; genus Photorhabdus; species Photorhabdus tasmaniensis. The sequence continues at coordinate 69,148 of NZ_PUJU01000016.1, read as the reverse complement.
CTTTGCAGATCAAATACCAGTTTATCAACCAGCTCTGATCCGCCACTGCCCATATTCGCATCCTGAATACGCAGCAAATTGGCCTGTAGTTTATCTCCGGCCGCTTCCAGTGTGTCTTGCAGCTCCCGCAATGTCCCTGATGTTTCTGATAATAGCTGTTCACAGTTGGCAATCGCGGCTTGCCAGTCTTGATTCAGCAACGCCGCGATATCTTCTTTAACGAAGTTTTGCTGTTCGTCCATCAGGCGTTGGGACATATCAATGCTATCGAAGATTTCCGCAACGGAATATTTCAGCGGCGCAAAGACGTTGCGATGCCAATGAAATTCATCGCCCCCTTCTTCCGCTGCCTCTGCTGCCCGGTGCAGCTCATTCGCCACAATCGAAAGCTGCATAGAGAGGCGTAAGGTAGAAAATTCCCGCTGGCGAATGTAATAGTCACTGATACTGATGCCAAGCGGTGTTAAGCGATAGATTGCGTTGCCATCAGCCAGCTCACTGGTAAAACGGTTAAGCAGTTTCTGGCGCACCATGTCATTGATGGCATTGTTAGCCCGTGCCGCGACGGATTCCGCAGTTTGTTCGAATCCTTTGCAAACTTCACGAAAAGCATCAATCAGCTCCCCTTCGCTCATCTCACCATCAAGACGCTCGCTGTTTAATACCGAGATAGCCATCAGAAAAGCCAGCCTTTCCACCGGCAAGGAGATGGAAAAATCATTTTTCCTGGCCCAAGACACCAGTTCCGGGATAGTCTGGGAATATTCACTCATAATACATCCTTTAATGCTGGCTTGCGTGCCATTACATGAATGTAACGCCCCAAACTGATATAAGGCTCCTGTCGGCAATAACGCTGCTCTAATTCCAGCAACGCCGGAAAGTTTTCGCGCTGTAATTGGCGACTTTGCAAATAGTCGTGAAAAACACGTACACCGGTTTTACCGGTAATCACCATATTTAATTCATCAAGCCATTGATATACCTGTTCAGGCACCAACGGATTCTGAGGAGACAGTGAACGTTTTCTGCGACGCGGCATATTGGGTGTCGCCAAATGAAAATTACCTAAAATGGCATTTCGCATGACCAAGCCATTGGCATTGTAAAACATTAAAGACAGAGCACCGCCAGGATTAATGATATTCGTTAATACTTCTATTGCATATTTCTGATCGGTAATCCATTCCAGTACTGCATGAAACAATACCAGATCTACCGGCTGTTCTATATATTGGTTAATTTCCTGTACCGGGCTTGGTATAAATTGCATATTTTGACTGACACCTTTTTCTTTGGCAGTCAACTTTGCCCGTTGGATCATTTCTTCTGATAAATCGCAAAGTATCACCTGATGACCCAGTTCAGCTAATTGACATGCCATATTCCCTTCACCGCCACCCGCATCTAAAATACGTAGTGGACGTCGTGGTAATTGAGCCAGTAATTCGCTGATATCCTGCCAGACAACGGCTTGCCTGATTTTACCTTTGGTTGTGCCGTAAATATTACGAGAGAATTTGTCTGCAATATCATCGAAATTGCGATCCCGCATGAAAAACTGCCTCACTAATGGAATAGATCTGATTTATCTGTTGAGATTTCATTATGCCAGCTGCTATTTTGGCACAGCATTCATTGACATAACCACTTTTGACTACAAATCGTGGGCCACATGGCTATAATTCAATCAAATTAAGGCAAATAAATGCTATTTTTATTTAAAAAGTACCTTGGTGCAATGGTAATGCCTCTGCCATTAATATTACTGATTTCACTTGCTGCCTTATGCCTGTTGTGGTTTACCCGTTGGCAAAAAACAGGGAAAACGGTTCTGACGTTCAGTTGGCTTGCTCTGCTTCTGCTCAGTCTGCACCCCGTTGCCGATAAGCTACTGTTACCATTGGAATCGGTTTACGCTAAAGCCTACCAACCTGATCCCGGTAATATCAATCCACCGGTTGATTATATCGTCGTTCTTGGTGGTGGCTTCACTTATAACCCAAATTGGGCACCCAGTTCAAACCTGTTCAACAACAGTTTGCCGCGGGTAACAGAAGGCATCCGTTTATATCGCCTCAACCCCGGCGCTAAAATGGTCTTTACCGGTGGTCAGGGAGTGAATACTAAAAGCAACGCGGAAGTCGCCGCTATAGTAGCACAATCTCTGGGAGTGCCCGCAGAAGATACTATCGCACTGACAAAACCCATGGATACAGAACAAGAAGCACATGAAGTTGAAAAATTGATTGGCAAGCGCTCTTTTATTTTGGTCACTTCCGCCAATCATATGCAGCGGGCAATAACTTTCTTTAAACAACGTGGATTGAACCCTATTCCCGGCCCGGCAAATCAATTGGCGATCACGTCCTCTTTACATCCCTGGGAAAAATACCTGCCATCCGCTTACTTTCTGTCTCATTCAGAACGAGTATGGTATGAAACTTTAGGTACTATCTGGCAACGTATTAAACCATCGAAAAGTTCAGAGCACCCACAAACATCAGAACATGCTCAACCGGTAAATGATCCGCAAACCACGCCTTGAAATAACATGGAGAAACGAAGGCGCAAATAGTAATAACATGACACGCTTTCGTTAACCCAAAAATGAGCTCAAATAAGTCATTAGATTTCAGCAAAAACTTTCCTGACCGCAGCTAAATCTTCTGGCGTATCAACCCCCGCTCCCGGCGCTTTTAGTGCAATACCAACATGGATCTTCTCGCCGTACCAAAGTACCCGCAATTGTTCCAGCATTTCAATTTGCTCTAACGGGCTTGGCTCCCATTGCACATAACGACGGATAAAACCCGCGCGGTAGGCATAAATACCAATATGGCGCAGGAAATTATCACCAATCATGTTCCGTGATTGCATAAAACGGTCACGTTCCCAGGGGATCGTCGCTCTGGAGAAATAGAGTGCATAGCCCTGTTTATCCATCACTACTTTCACCGCATTGGGGTTAAAGGCTTCTTCCGCGTCACAGATTTTCACCGCCAACGTTGCCATGCCAGCCTGGCAAGCCGCCAGATTCGCTGCGACTTGTTGAATAATTTCTTCAGGAATTAATGGTTCATCACCCTGAACATTGACAATAATCTCATCATCGGAGAGTTGATATTTTTCAATAACTTCTGCTAACCGCTCAGTACCAGAATGATGATTCTCATTGGTCAGACAAGCCTCACCACCCGCAGCCACAACCGCATCAGCAACATCGTGATTATCAGTTGCCACAATAACCCGTTCAGCACCGGAACGCATGGCGCGCTCCATAACCCGCACAATCATTGGCTTACCATGAATATCAGCTAATGGTTTACCGGGTAAACGAGTAGAAGCAAAGCGGGCAGGAATAATAACGGTGAACATACCTTATTTTCCCTCATCCAGAGGTAATTCACGAGCTTCGTGGTCTAACAGAACGGGAATACCATCACGTACAGGGAATGCCAGTCGATCCAACTTACAGATAAGTTCAGAATTCTCTTTATCGTAACTGAGCTTGCCGTTACATACAGGGCAAGCAATAATTTCGAGTAAACGGTGATCCATATACATCCTCCAGTTATGGAGCTTTCATTTGATGCGGCTCAGAATAACATAAGCCTGGTGTCACCGTTAACTCTTGTTATTTGATCTTTCGATCCTTTTCCCAATCTCATTCACCAGAATCCAGATAGAGGAAATGCGAAGGTTCAGAACCATCTCAGTAGATGTTATGCTTTTGTCTGAGAGTCGATTTAGCTCTCTCTTTAATCATAAAGAGCGACAAATAAAATAATCTAATGAGATGAAGTCTTAAAATGCAATGACATCGGTTGCAATTAAGCTATAACCGTTGCGAGTAATTGAAAATTCTACATTTTGCCCTTCTGTGAGTGATTTGCTTTTTGTATTAGCAATCGCTTTTCTTCTGACCAATATGTCTTGTCCCCCATCTTGTGGAGAAATAAAACCATATCCTTTATTCTCATCAAACCATTTCACTCGGCCCATCTTTAATTGTAATGTCATGATAAATCCCCCATTTGTTCATCTCACAATAATTCAATTTATTGTTTTTGATGTTTTTTACCCTTGATTAAGTTTTCGAATAGAACCTCGTCTCAGTTTCAATACGTTAAAATACACTTAATTCGAGTAGCACATTTGTTTAAGTCATGGATACAAACAACAAGTATCCTGCCGATATTGCCGATGACTGAACCAAGTTCATACAACGGTTGTTCATCTACAATGCATCGTTTTAATATCATTTAACAATGATAAAAAATCAAATAAATCTGGAATAATGACTGAAATTTTATGAATTGGTAAGAGAAGAACGGCTTGATAAGGAAGCAGATAGAACAGCCTCCTTACTCGCTATCAGCTCACATTGGGCTGCTTTAGTTCAACTGTGAAATTTACTTAAACTTTTTATTTGCTTCCAATAATGAACCTATTTCATTCAGCATTGCCTGCCCTTTTTCCTGTGGTAATTGGGCATCTACCGGTAAATACCACCAATTTGTCCGGGCAAATTTAAAGCACTTAACGGCATCTTTTTCCGTCATGAGTAAATTCTGGTTTGTCTCAGCCAGATGACTCAATTGCTCTTCGGTGTACATTTGATGATCGGCAAATGCATACTCTTTTTGCACGTCAGCCCCCAGCTGTTGCAGGGTAGCAAAGAACCGTGGTGGATGCCCGATTCCTGCCATAGCAATAGCATGAGGTATGCGATTCACTGGCCGTTTTTCACCGCTGACCATATTCACCGCCAGCCTGCCGGTTAATGTCATTGATAATTCGCCTGATTGAGGAGTACCACCGTTGGTAATAACGGCATTAACCCTATTCAACCGCCCGGATAACTCACGCATTGGACCAGCCGGAAGCCACCAGCCATTACCAAAACGGCGTACGCCATCAATGACCACAATTTCAAAATCCCGTTGCAAAGCATAATGCTGTAGACCATCGTCAGTCACGATAATATCCAATGGCGTATCTGCCAGTAACGCTTTTACTGCTTCAACCCGTTTTGGCGCAACCGCCACAGGTGCGCCAGTACGACGATGGATCAACACAGGTTCATCACCAGCCTGAGCCGTAGTGATCTTGTCAGTCACCAACAAAGGATAATTTTTTGCTTTACCGCCATAGCCACGGGACACAACACCAACCCGGTAACCTTTTTTCTGCAACTGTTCCACCAGCCAGATAACAACCGGAGTTTTTCCATTACCTCCGGCAGTCAGATTACCCACCACCACAACAGGTACAGGCGCTTTCCAGGATTGACTCAACCCTGCGTTATAACTCAATCGCCGTAAGCCACTTATCAGCCCATAAAGGGCTGAAAAAGGTAATAACAGCCAATAAAGCCATGAACGGCCTGACCATATGCGTTCAATCATTGCCCAAATTGCATCCGATGTAGTTGTGAGTAAACCCCATTGTTCTCCAGCAAAGAGAGATGGTTACCTCGTTCAACAATATGCCCGTCTTCAATAACCAGAATTTCATCCGCTTTTTCAATAGTTGAAAGACGATGGGCGATAACCAGTGAAGTTCTGTTTTTCTGCAATTCATCCAACGCAGCCTGAATTGCCCGCTCAGATTCCGTATCCAATGCTGAAGTCGCCTCATCAAGAATCAGAATCGGAGAATCACGCAATAAGGCACGCGCGATAGCAATACGCTGACGCTGCCCCCCTGAAAGCAGAACACCATTTTCACCGATCATGGTATCCAGGCCGTTATCCAACTTCCTGATGAAGTCCATTGCATAGGCCATCTCAGCCGCCTTCTCAATCTCTTCGCGGTTGTATTGGTTTTCACTGGCATAAGCAATATTGTTCGCTACCGTGTCATTAAATAAATGGACATTCTGCGATACCAGAGCCACCTGGCTACGCAAAGAAGAAAGGGTATATTGCCGTAAATCATGCTCATCAAGCAAAATACTGCCTGCGTTGATATCATAAAAACGGGTCATTAAATTGGCTATTGTGGATTTACCAGAACCCGATCGCCCTACCAAAGCAACCGTTTTTCCGGCCGGGATATACATGGAAATATTTTGTAACGCTGGCAGTTCTTTGGTCGGGTAGCAGAAAGAGACATCACGGAACTCAATATCCCCTTTCGCTTTCTTAAGTTCCAATTTGCCGTCATCTTTTTCCTGTTCCATATCCAGAATAGCAAACAGCGTCTGACAGGCAGCCATACCACGCTGGAATTGTGCGTTAACATTAGTCAACGATTTCAATGGACGCATCAGCGCAATCATTGATGAGAATACGACGGTAATTTTACCGGCGGTCAGTGTTTCCATAATATCCGGAAAGCTTGCCGCGTACAGTACAAAAGCCAAAGCAAACGAAGCAATAAGCTGAATAATCGGATCAGAAATTGATGAAGCGGAAACCATCTTCATGCCTTGCTGACGCATACGGTTACTGACGTGATTAAAGCGCTCAGTTTCTACTTTCTGCCCGCCGAAAATCAGCACTTCTTTGTGCCCTTTCAGCATCTGCTCCGCACTGGAGGTAACTTGCCCCATGCTGTTTTGCATACTTTTGCTGATACTGCGAAACCGACCCGATACCACGCGAATAACTATTGACACAATTGGGGCAATGACAATCAGGATCAGAGATAGCTGCCAGCTATAGTAGAACATCAGGATAAACAGACCGAGGATTGATGCCCCTTCCCTGACAACGGTAATCAGTGCGCTAGAGGAGGAGGAGGCCACCTGCTCAGAATCATAAGTAATTCGGGAAAGCAAAGTCCCGGTAGATTGCTGATCAAAAAAGGATACCGGCATCCCCATCATATGGCTGAACAGACGACGGCGCATCTGCATAACCACCTTACCGGAGACCCAGGAGATACAGTAACTTGATACAAACCCGGATAACCCACGCATAATCATCAAAGCAATGACAACCATTGGCATCCATTTCAGTACATCATTGCTTGCTTTGCCGAAACCCTCATCAAGTAAAGGCTTAAGCAATGAAAGCATTAATGTATCACCGGCAGCATTGATGATCAGTGCAACCGCAGCAACTATTAGCCCAATCTTAAACGGAACGATGATTGGCCATAGTCGGCGAAAGGTCTGCCAGGTAGAAAGGTCTTTATCATTCATTATTGAGTTACCAACACCAAAAAGAAATAGCGGGTTATTCTACTCATGATCACCACGAATACCAAACCACTGATGATACCAACGTGACATAATTTGTTGCCTGTAGCCCATAACTTCAACATAATCGCCATAAAAATAAGCGGTTATCTGCCCGGACACTGCGGTAGTACGCCATTCTGCTCCGGCCTGACGATAACGCCGCTGCACCTTGACCGAAGGGAGCCGCCACGGGCTATAGCGTGCAACAGAGGCCAATGCATATTGCGGTGCCACGGTACGAATAAAAGCGGCCGTAGATGATGTGTTACTACCATGATGTGGAACTTGCAATATCGTCGATCTTAAATGCTCTTTTTCTATTCCCAGCAGCTTATATTCCCCCTGTTTTTCCAGATCCCCGGTCAAAAGCAGGCTGTATTGACCATCATCTACACGAATAACACAGGATTCATTGTTACCCGCGTGTAATGATCTTGCCGGCGGCCATAATACACGGAAGCTCAACCCCTGCCAGCGCCACTGTTCACCGCGTATACAGGGAAGATGTTCACTGTTAATTAAAGGACTTCTGACAGTAATATCAGGATATTTCTGTTGTAAGAATGCCAACCCGCCCGTATGGTCAAGGTGATCATGACTGATAATAATCTGCTCCGGCGTTAATCTGTGCCAACGCAAATAAGGAATTATCACCCTCTCAGCCATATTGCCGGTTTCCCAACGGTTACCGGTATCAAAAATCAGCGCCTTGCCCTCTTTTTCAATGATAACAGCCAGCCCATGCCCAACATCCAGCATAGAAAACCGCCATAGATATTCTTCATTGCGCCTCAGATAGCAGAGCATGACCCCTAAAGAAATGCCAATCAGCAATTTGTATGATTGCCACCAGGCGAATCGCCAGATAATGAGACTAAACCAGGCAATAAATGTGATTAGTAGAGGAAAACGGCCAGTTTCACGCCATGACTGTTGTAAAACTGGCAAAGGGATCAAAGAGAAGGTCACAGAGTAATCGACTAATTGCCATAATAAAGCCTGAATAAGAGGGCAAAAAGTGCTTATTAATGCCAGCATAATCAATGGCACAGTGATAAAAGAGATGATTGGTACGGCCCAGAAGTTAGCAAATAAAGCGGCAAAATTAACGCCATGAAATAATAATAGCTGGAGGGGAATAAGCATCAGCATCATGCCCATTTGCAGATATAACCCACGTAGCCATAGCCACTTCCAACCATAACGAAATGGTTCAGTCAACGGTGCCCAGTAGAACCAGAACATCAAAGCCATCACAGCAAAGAAGGAGAGCCAGAAGCTATCAGAAAGCACGGTCAGGGGATCAAATAAGAGAATAATTGCCGCTGTCCACAATGCCCACTGCCAAGGAAAACACAGGATATTTCTGTAGCGTAAATAGAGCCAGAGAGTTAAGCCAAGTAATGCACGAATAGCCGGAATTCCCCAACCCGATAGCCAGACATAATTCATTGCCACTATCCAGCCGGTAATCAGTGGGAATTTGTGCCCTATCCAACGTACAGGAAAGAAGAGTTGCAATACCCTTGCCATTCCCCAACCAAACAGGCTGGCAATGGTAATATGCAACCCTGAAATTGCCATAAGGTGAGCAGTACCTGTCTGTTGTAATAATAAATTATCCTCCTTACTTAGCCATTGACGCTCACCGAATGCCAATGCCATTGCAATGCCACTGTGTTTTAACTCACGCATAGCCGGAGCAATATTAGTGACCAGTTGCTGGCGTAAATTACATTTCTCGTTAATCAATTCAGCATGAATCACTTTCCCTGTTAGAGGCTGGCGGATAGCCAATGCCCTGCGCTGGCTATTATAACCAGCTTGATTTAGCTGACTATGAACTGGCCGTAATTTCATTTTTAGCCGCCATTTTTGACCAGCACACAGAGATTCAGGTGAAATATTCCAATAAGCAGAGATATACAGTGGCGGGAAAATAATTTTATTTTCATCTGCAATAATACGCAGAAGAACCCGGTTTTTTCCTTCACTTTCTTTATCACCCAATGACAAACTTTCAACAATGACCCGTGATAAGTGCTCTTTCTCACTGAAATAGATTATTTGTTCCAGCAGATGATTCCCCTGCCAGCATCCAATAAGAAATGCCAGCAACGAAATTGATACCATCCGGCAAAGACAAGATGGCAAAAACAAACAGAATAAAGCCAGTAATATCAATGCAATAATTTGCTGTTTTTGCGGTAATTCAGGCAAAAAAAGCAAGGGTATAATACCGGCAATAATGGCTATCGCAGCCTGATTCACGCTGATTACCGGAACAGGCTGTTTCCAATTTATCGTTATTCTGTTTATCAAGACTGCAAGCCACATCCTTGTTTACCCCATCCTTACTCTTTTATTTTACCCAACAAAGTATTCCTTATTATTTAAAAGGCAGCCAGAGGCATCGGAAAAATTATCAAACACCTTCGCAGATTAATTTTAAGCTAAAAATAATTTCATAGAAAAATGCGATCAACTTCGCAAATGGTCATACGTTGACATATTATTTTTTATCTTTATATTCAGTACGGATATCGAATAAAAAACACTACCAGCCCATACTTGTACTACAGACACAAACACGCAATCCAGGCTATCAATAAGTTATATTATCCATTTATTATTACCATTAAATATCTTGTTTCTGAAATCATTAGTAAATGCTGTAAAGTATCGTATGCAAAATAAAAAATCATTACCATCAGGTATTATCTCTATTATTGGATACTAACTTGGAGGAATTACATCAATCACTATCTAATTTTTGTGAACAATATCGCATTGATTAAACATGAAGAAGACTATATTACACTTTCCATTCTATTTTCATGTGGAAAATCATCAAAAATCATGTTAAATACAGACAAGGTGGTTTTTATGAAAAATGAAATAATTATATCTGATTCTTTACAAGAAAATGATCTCACTAGACTATTTAATGATGAAGCGTTAGCAATTCATGTAAAAAAATATGTTGATAGTCCTATTTCAGACAAGCTCTCTGATTTTTTCCTCTCGCATGAAAATCTGGAACTTCATGCACATGATTTGAAAAAAGGAGGCAAAACTATTTTTGTGGATTATGGCGTTGATAGAGTTGGTATATCTTACAACACGACGTTTGGAAAACCCAAAGATAGCGACAGTTATAAAAAATATTTTGAGAACGTGTTACCCGCAATAAGAAATGTCAGAAACTTCTGTGCTCCCATGTTGTCCCCTTTCGATAAATTTCGTTTAGAGTTAGATGAAATATGGTCCTTTGGAGCCAGTATTGCAAACTTCGAAGGTAAAAAGATGCATGTTGGTATCGCCAGGGTGATGAAAAGGCCTGAACGCTCTTTTATGGTTGAAAAACAACCTCATTTTGATGGCCTTCAACAGCAATCTGTCAATTTGTTGGGGCAATTCTCGGTGAATATATATATCAAAATGCCTGTAAATGGAGGAGAGCTGGAACTGTGGGATGTTCCTATGATTCCTATCACCGAGTTAATCGAAGATAATGCAGAAAATGATTGGCGAGGCACTCTTCCTCCATCCATTCTTATTAAACCAGAACAAGGAGATTTGATCATAATAAATACCAGGAAACCCCATGCCATTCGTAGTTTTTCCGATGGGTGTAGAATATCGTTACAAAGTTTCATTGGATTATCACTAAATAAACATCTCATGCTATGGAATTAATTATATGGTTGATGTAATAAGTACATTAGGAACGTTTTTTCTTTTAGGATTGGGAGCTGCGGCTCCCGTTGGCCCTATAAATATAGAAATTATGCGCAGACACTTAAATATCAGTTGTCTTCACGCTGTAATTTTCGGTTTAGGCGCTTGCTTTGCCGATATAATTTATTTGTTACTTTTAGGGGCTGGGGTATTACAATTATTTTCTAATACTATTTTTATGCCTATTTTCGGTTTTTTAGGTGCGTTAATCGTCATTTGGTTTGGTATTACCAGTTTACTAAATAAGAAAAACGAAGAAAATAGGAATATCATACGAAAGCCCTACCACAGACAGTTTTTTGATGGTGTATTGTTAACACTCTTAAATCCGTACAATGTTATTTTCTGGTTATCTGTAAGTGTACAACTCAACAATATTACATCAGGTAAATACAGTTTATTTATTGGCGCATCAGGTACAATTATTGGTGTTATATTTTGGGTAGCATTGATTAATGCGGTTATATTTTTCTCTAGAAAAATGCTAAACCACCGTGTTATTAAGTTTATTAATTATATCAGTGGAGTCATTTTGATTATACTTGGAATCTATTTCTTTTCATATTCAATGACGTTATTCAATCTGAAATTTTCTTAAGTCCGGAAATGCTATGCCTGAGGCTCGAATAACGTTTTTAATCAAACGAAATTTCGTGGAAATCCTTAGGCATTACTTCTAAAACTTGCTGGTAAGCGAACGACAGTGGCAATTCAGGGTTAGCAACGGCGAAATTGGGATAGTGCTTCCCAATGTTGTTACTGGCCTCACCGATGATCTCGAAGTTGCGGATCACGGCGTCCTGCACCAACCGGTTGTTTAGGAACGCCAGTTCGTCCATGTCTTCCGTGTAGCTGTCGATTCGCTTGATGGCTTCGAGGATATGCCGGATCACGCCAATGTCAAAGAGAGTGGTTTCCGGCGTCGGGTCAATACGCTGACCAAAAGGTCAGCTATTTTGTTATCAATCTAAAACAGCACCCAAAGGTGCTGTTTAGAATAAGCAATAACTTGTTATCTTCAAACTTAATCGTAGATATTCACGCGATCACGTAACTCTTTGCCAGGTTTAAAATGGGGAACGTATTTACCTTCCAGTTCCACTTTATCACCCGTTTTAGGATTACGACCTACGCGCGCGGCACGGTAGTGAAGAGAAAAACTGCCGAATCCGCGCACCTCTATACGCTCACCATCTGCCAATGTTATTGCCATATGGTCAAGCATTTCTTTCACTGCATCTTCAACGGTTTTGGCCGAAATATGAGATTGCTGGCCAGCAAGTCTTTCGATTAATTCAGACTTGGTCATTAGTACCTCCCTAAACTACCGTACTTGGATAACACTAATGTGATGTGTTATCCACCGTTATTAACTTTAACTACTCGCCTTTAGCTGCTTTGAAAGCTTCAGCCATTGCGTTGTTAGCAAAGTTTGTATCTTCTTGCTTGTTCACAGAAGCAATAGCGTCTTTTTCATCAGCTTCGTCTTTAGCACGAACAGACAAGTTGATTACACGGTTTTTGCGATCAACACCAGTATATTTAGCTTCAACTGCATCACCAACGTTCAGAACCAGAGTTGCATCTTCAACACGGTCACGAGAAGCTTCTGATGCACGCAGGTAACCTTCAACGCCGTCAGCCAGTTCTACTGTGGCGCCTTTAGCATCAACCGCAGTAACTTTACCATTAACAATAGCGCCTTTCTTGTTTACAGACAGGTAGTTATTGAATGGATCTTCCGCCAGTTGCTTGATGCCCAGGGAGATACGCTCACGCTCTGCGTCAACTTGCAACACAACAGCAGCAATTTCGTCGCCTTTTTTGTATTCACGAACGGCTTCTTCACCGGTAACGTTCCAGGAGATGTCAGACAGGTGAACCAGGCCGTCGATGCCGCCATCCAGACCAATGAAGATACCGAAGTCAGTGATAGACTTGATTTTACCTTCAACACGGTCATTCTTGTTGTGAGTTTCAGCAAACAGCTGCCATGGGTTAGCTTTACACTGTTTCAGACCCAGGGAGATACGGCGGCGTTCTTCGTCAATATCCAGAACCATAACTTCCACAACGTCACCAACATTAACAACTTTGGATGGGTGGATGTTTTTATTGGTCCAGTCCATTTCTGAAACGTGCACCAGACCTTCAACGCCTTCTTCGATTTCTACGAAGCAGCCGTAGTCAGTCAGGTTAGTGACACGGCCTGTCAGTTTAGTTCCTTCTGGGTAACGTTTAGCGATTGCTACCCATGGATCTTCGCCCAGTTGTTTCAAGCCCAGAGATACACGGGTACGCTCACGGTCGAATTTCAGTACTTTAACTGCGATTTCATCGCCCACATTGACGATTTCACTTGGGTGTTTAACACGTTTCCAAGCCATATCAGTAATGTGCAGCAAGCCATCAACGCCGCCCAGATCAACAAAAGCACCGTAGTCAGTCAGGTTCTTAACGATACCTTTAACTTCCATGCCTTCTTGCAGATTTTCCAGCAGTTGATCACGTTCTGCGCTGTTTTCAGATTCGATAACAGCACGACGGGAAACAACTACGTTGTTGCGTTTCTGATCCAGTTTGATGACTTTAAACTCAAGCTCTTTACCTTCCAGGTGAGTCGTATCACGAACTGGACGAACATCAACCAGAGAACCAGGCAGGAATGCACGGATACCGTTCAGTTCGACAGTAAAGCCGCCCTTCACTTTGCCGTTGATGATGCCAGTAACAGTTTCTGCTTCTTCGTAAGCTTTTTCCAGCATCAGCCATGCTTCATGGCGTTTTGCTTTCTCACGGGACAGAACAGTTTCACCGAAACCATCTTCAACAGCGTCTAGCGCAACATCAATTTCATCACCGACCTGGATTTCCAGCTCACCCTGAGCGTTTTTGAACTGTTCTACAGGAATAGCAGATTCTGATTTCAGACCCGCGTCAACCAATACGACATCTTTATCAATAGCAACAACGATGCCGCGAACGATAGCACCTGGACGAGTTTCAATAGATAGCAGGGATTCTTCAAAGAGTTGAGCAAAAGATTCTGTCATGTTAATGATCTTCAAAATTTCAATTTAACGTCCATTTAGCTTCCCGCCGAATGGGGTTGTTTTACATGCCCTGTCACTATTTCCTTGTGACAAGGTTGTTTGGTTTGTGGGAAAACTTTATTAGCCCACATTCCCAATTTTCAGTACATCACCAGCAATTATAAGCTAAAAACTTAAAATTGCTCAGGTAATGTAAGCGTTTTTTTCACATAATTTAGCGCTTTATCGATAACTTCTTCGATAGACATACTGGTTGAATCCAATATTAATGCGTCTTCAGCAGGCGCTAACGGTGCAACTGTCCGGTTACGGTCGCGATAATCACGTTCCTGTATCTCGGATAAAAGACGTTCAAAGTTAACACTAAAGCCCTTTTCCTGCAACTGTAGCATACGTCTGCGCGCTCGTTCTTCGGCGCTGGCATCAAGGAATATTTTCACCGGTGCATCAGAAAACACCACCGTTCCCATATCTCGGCCATCAGCAATCAGACCCGGAGCAATGCGAAAAGCACGCTGACGCCGTAACAATGCCTCACGCACCCGTGGAAAAGCCGCTGCCTGTGAGGCGGTATTTCCCACCGTTTCGGTACGAATTTCATTGCTGACGTCTTCACCCTCAAGTATCACGCTTAACTTGCCTTTTTCCGGGACAAAACGGACATCAAGATTAGCTGCCAACGGAACTAACGCGTCTTCACACTGAATATCCACCTGATGATGAATCGCCGCCAGCGCCAACACCCGATAAATAGCACCTGAATCAAGCAGTTGCCAGCCTAAAGCTTTCGCCAGTGCCTGACATAAAGTGCCTTTACCCGCGCCACTTGGCCCATCAACAGTTACTACTGGGGCTATCGCCACCATTATTGTTCTCCTTTCGCATGGCGAATTCATTTTCGCCGGATGCTGAATATTTACTCAATAAAACAATCAATATCTGTAGCTTATTATACGCCTTCAAAGGGGAAGCTAAATAAGCGGATTCTACGGCAAGTAGGTTTTGATCAAAGAAATACGCTTTATTGAGTCATAATTATCGCCAGTTATGACTTTCGCTGGCTTAATCTTTCCAATTGATTGAAATAATCGGGGAAGGTTTTTGCTGTACAACCTGGATCGAGGATAGTAACCGGTGTATCAGACAGAGCCACCAGTGAGAAACACATTGCCATCCGGTGATCATTATAGGTGCCAATTTCAGCAGGTAGTAATCTTTGTGGCGGCATAATCCGGATGTAATCTTCCCCTTCTTCTACCTCCGCACCCACTTTACGCAATTCAGTCGCCATTGCATGGAGCCGGTCTGTCTCTTTCACCCGCCAGTTGTATATATTGCGAATAACCGTTTCCCCTTGCGCAAACAGCGCGGTCGTGGCGATTGTCATCGCAGCATCGGGGATCGCATTCATATCCATATCAATACCAGTCAGGGTACCACGTTCACATTCAACGAAGTCATCACCCCAGCGAATTTTCGCCCCCATTCTTTCCAGTACATTGGCAAATTTGGTATCCCCCTGAAGGCTGTTTTTACCAATTCCAGTCACACGCACACGGCCACCTTTGATTGCCGCCGCCGCCAGAAAATAGGAAGCAGAAGATGCATCACCTTCAACCAGATAGTGGCCCGGAGAATGGTATTTCTGCTGGCCTTTAATGTGGAAAACCTGATATTGATCGTGACTGACGGTAATTCCAAAACTTTTCATTAGTGCCAGAGTGATATCAATATAAGGTTTGGAAACCAATTCACCCTGAATATGAATTTCAGAATCATTTTCTGCCAATGGCGCGGTCATGAGCAACGCAGTCAGAAACTGACTGGAAACACGGCCATCTACGGTTAATTTACCGCCAATAAAGCCGCCTTTAATGTGTAACGGCGGATAATTTTCCTGCTCCAGATAATCAATTTCTGCGCCCCCCTGACGTAAAGCATCCACAAGATGACCAATTGGGCGCTCTTTCATCCGGGGTTCGCCAGTAAGAATGACGTCATTTTTGCCAAGGCATAAAGCCGCCGCTAATGGGCGCATTGCGGTGCCGGCATTGCCAAGAAACAGTTCTACCGGCCCTTTGCCGGTAATCACCCCACCCATACCGTCAACTTCACAACAGGTACGATCATCAGACAAACGATAGCTGACCCCCAATGCCGTCAACGCATTGAGCATATGGCGAATATCATCACTATCCAGCAAGTTAGTTAGACAAGTCGTGCCTTTGGCGAAAGCCGCCAGCAATAGTGCGCGGTTGGAAACACTTTTTGACCCTGGCAGGTTAATAGTTCCATTAATGGAGAAAATAGGTTGTAGCGTCAGGGATTGCATAAATAACAGGATCTCCGATTCTCAATTAAATTTAAGTATAAGTGAGTTATTTTTATGTTTGAGGAAATATTTCCTTAACCCTGAATATTCCGGGAACATTTGCTCCCGGTCATGGTTGGCAAGTTAGCCGTTACGGCGCTCAAAATCAGCCATAAAATCAACCAAAGCCTGAACCCCTTCTATCGGCATAGCATTATAAATAGAAGCACGCATACCGCCGGAAACACGGTGTCCTTTCAGTGCCTGCAAACCTTGAGCCTCTGCTTCCGCCAGAAATTTGTTGTCCAGTGAAGCATCTGCCATCTGGAACGGTACATTCATCAGGGAACGATTTTCAGGGGCAATCTGGTTGCGATAGAACTCACTGTTATCAATGGCATGATAAAGCAGCCCGGCTTTGGCTTGGTTACGTTTTGCCATTTCTTGTACCCCACCTTGCGCTTTCAGCCACTTGAAAACCAAGCCGGAGAGATACCAAGCAAAAGTTGGCGGTGTGTTGAACATGGAGTCACACGCCGCCAGAACGGTATAGTCAAAAATCGACGGGGTTTCTTTACGAGCTTTACCTAATAAATCTTCACGAACAATAACCAGTGTGAGCCCCGCCGGACCAATATTTTTCTGCGCTCCAGCATAAATCATACTGTAACAGCTAACATCCAACGGCCCTGAAAGAATAGAGGAAGAGTAATCCGCAATAATAACTTGATTATCATTAAAATCCGGCTTTTCATGAATTGCGATACCGTCAATAGTTTCATTCGGGCAATAATGAACATAAGCCGCATCATTGCTTAATGACCATTCGCTCATTGGTTTGACACCTTTCAAACCATTAATGTCGGTTTTGATATTAATCACATTCGGCGTGCAATATTTTTTTGCTTCTTTGACTGCACATTCAGCCCAGTAACCGCCATCAATATAATCCGCCTTAACCTTGTCACCCAGCAAGTTCATTGGAACAGCGGCAAATTGACCGCGGGCACCACCGTGGCAAAACAATACCTTATAATTTTCAGGCACTGATAATAAATCCCGTAGATCCTGTTCTGCTTCCTTTGCTACAGCAATAAATTCTTTACTACGGTGACTGACTTCCATAATCGAAGTCCCGATACCATGCCAGTTACAAAGTTCCTGTTCTGCTCTGCGCAATACTTCAACCGGTAACATTGCTGGGCCTGCACTGAAATTATATACCTGACTCATTTACCTCACCCTATTTGACGAAATAATAATGATAACAACAAGAACCCGATATATCGGTTGTATCATTCCCATTTCGTCGCTGCAACGGTTATTGGATATTAAACAAAGATAAGCAGAAAATAACGTGTGTTGACAACATAATGAGAGTTTGATGGGAAAACAACGTATTCAAGGCGCTGTATTTTACAGCGCCCGCACTTAACTTTTATCTCCCCAATAATCAGGGAACGATAACTCAATATTTAACAAACATTTCGTGAATTTTTACCGGATTATGCGTTTTAGTCAGTGCTAATTGTAAAAGCACTCTGGCTTTTTGCGGATTCAGACGTTCAGACGCGACAAAACCATATTTGCTATCATCCACTTCCGCATCCTGGGTGACATAGCCCACCGGTACACGGCTTGATCTCACGACCACAACCCCATCTTTAGCAGCCTGAGCGAGGGTATCAAAAATCGTTTTGTACATATTACCGTTACCCACACCAGCGCTGATAATCCCTTGGTAACCATCATTTAGCAAAGCTTTCGCTGGCAGATCAGAAGCATTAGCATAGTTATAAACAATCCCAACTTTTGGCAGCTTATCCAGTTTACTGACATCAAAAATAGCCTTATCCGCTCTCGGTTTAGCTTCAGCGTAATAATTGACCTTACCATTATGAACAAAGCCTTCCGCCCCGGCATTAATTGGCTGGAATGCCTGAACTTCAGTGGTACTCATTTTCACCACGGTACGCCCACTGATGACCGTATCATTCATAGCCATTAACACGCCACGCTTGGCTGATGCTTTATCTCCCGCAACGACCACAGCGTTGTGCAGGTTTAACGGGCCATCAGCACCCAGCGCCGTAGATGGACGCATTGCGCCAACCATGACAATCGGTTTTTGACATTGGGTCGTCAGATCGAGGAAATAAGCCGTTTCTTCCATCGTATCTGTGCCATGTGTGATAACAAAACCATCGGTTTTGTCGCACTCAGCATTGATTTTTTTCGCCAAGGTTAGCCACACCTGATCATTCATATCCTGCGAGCCAATACTCACCACCTGCTCACCTTTCAGGTTAGCGATATCTTTGATCTCAGGAACAGCGTTGACTAATACATCAATCCCTACTTTTCCAGCAACATAGGTGGATTCAGTGGCAGATTTCCCTCCACCTGCAATCGTTCCTCCTGTTGCCAAAAGAGTAATATTTGGCAAAGCAAATGCAGAACCGCTGATTAATGCTAATAAACTTGCTAAAGCTGTGTGTTTCATCTTTTTCATGCCGCTTCCTTAAGAAAAAATATCCTGTTTGATTATGAACAATGATATCAATAAATCTGTGATGTATACTAGACTTTAGCTACTGAAAAAAAACTCGTATGATGAGTGTTTTGTAATGGGCTCTCATAAGTGAATATCATGACGCAAACCTTCATTCCCGGCAAAGACGCCGCACTGGAAGATTCGATCAATATCTTTCAGCAAAAACTGCAACATCTTGGCTTTAATATCGAAGAAGCCTCTTGGCTGAATCCGGTTCCTCATGTCTGGTCAGTGCATATCCGTGACCGCGACTGCCCTTTATGTTTCACCAACGGCAAAGGGGCAAGTAAGAAAGCCGCTCTAGCTTCTGCTTTAGGGGAGTATTTTGAACGTTTGTCAACCAACTATTTTTTTGCTGATTTCTACTTAGGACACGCTATCGCTAACGGTGATTTTGTTCATTATCCCAATGAAAAATGGTTTGCTTTACCAGATGATGATTCCCTGCCAGAAGGCATTCTGGATGCCCGGTTACGTCAGTTTTACGATCCTGAGAATGATTTATGTGCAAGTCAGTTAGTTGATTTGCAATCAGGTAATGAAGAGCGAGGAATCTGCTCACTGCCGTTTACCCGTCAATCCGATCATCATACCGTTTATATTCCAATGAATATTATTGGCAATCTTTATGTTTCCAATGGTATGTCAGCAGGCAATACAGTTAATGAAGCCAGAGTCCAGGGGTTATCAGAAGTTTTTGAACGCTATGTAAAAAACCGGATTATCGCAGAAGGCATCAGCCTGCCAGAAATTCCCCAGGAAATAATGAATCGTTATCCTGGGGTTGTTGAAGCAGTTAACAAATTACAGGATGAAGGCTTCCCGCTCTATTGTTACGACGCTTCTCTTGGTGGGCAATTCCCGGTTATTTGCGTGGTTCTGTTTAACCCCAATAATGGTACTTGTTTCGCCTCTTTTGGTGCTCATCCTGAATTTGGTGTGGCACTGGAACGTACAGTTACCGAACTGTTGCAGGGCCGCAGCCTGAAAGATCTGGATGTGTTCAATGCCCCCACTTTCGATAATGAAGAAATTGCGGAACAGACTAATCTGGAAACCCACTTTATTGATTCGAGCGGATTAATCAGTTGGGATCTATTCAAACAAGCTGCTGATTATACATTTGCTGACTGGAATTTCAGCGGCACTACAGAAGAAGAATTTGCCACCTTGATGGCTATTTTCAAACAATTGGATGCGGAAGTTTATATTGCTGACTACGAACACCTTGGTGTTTATGCCTGCCGTATTCTGGTACCGGGTATGTCTGATATTTATCCTGTGGAAGATTTGCATATTGCCAATAACACCATGGGGATCCATCTACGGGAAACTTTATTCGCGCTACCGGATAGTCAATGGCGACCGGAGGAATATCTGGCACTGCTTGAACAATTAGATGAAGAAGGTCTGGACGATTTTACCCGTGTCCGTGAACTGCTTGGTATTGCGGTTGGTAAAGATAATGGCTGGAGCAATTTACGTATTGGTGAATTGAAATCCATGTTGGCACTGGCAGCGGGTGACCTGGAACAGGCGCTGATTTGGGTAGAATGGACTCAGGATTTTAACGCCTCAGTCTTTACGATAGAACGGGCTAACTATTATCGCTGTCTGCAAACACTGCTTTTACTTACTTTGGAAGCAGATAAAGAACCTTCGCAATATTACCAGGCATTCATAAAAATGTACGGGCAAGATGCTGTTGAAGCAGCGTCAGCAGCGGTTGCGGGTGAAACATGTTTTTATGGCCTGTGGTCAATCGATTCAGATTTAAAATCACTGTCTGCTCATCAGGCTTTATTAGCCGCTTATGAGAAATTGCAAAAAGCAAAATATCATTTCTGGAATACCAAATAATATTCAATTTGGCTGAAAAGATGATTCAGTATTAAAAGTAGAATTCAGGTTAAATTAAGCTTATTTAAAACAACAAATAAATAACAAATTAACCTGAAATTTTACTTATTGAATTGCCTTTCAATTGGCAAATAAAAAAATACAATAAAATTTAAAAAAAATTTAATCAACGTAACTCAATAAATTAATTAGCATTTTATCCATTCAATCCCATCAAAACCGCGTTTGCTCGCTGAGGATTATGATCTATATCAAATTTAGCGCCAAGCACCTTTGTTACTATCATTACGTACAATAACTAATGAATAATAAAGAGAATGTTAGTATGCGAGCTGACAACCCTTTTAACTTATTGCCACCCGCTGTAATGACGCAAATCGCCGATGATATTGGTGTTTATAAAACCACCAAACATCCTGCAATAACTTATATATCAGCCATCACTGCCGGGGTTTTTATTTCTATTGCGTTTGTCTTTTATATTACCGCCACCACAGGAACCGCCTCTGTCCCTTATGGGTTAGCTAAATTAGTTGGCGGGATCTGTTTTTCCCTCGGATTAATGCTCGTTGTCGTTTGTGGCGCAGACTTATTTACTTCCACTGTGCTCACCATTATTGCTAAAGCAACCGGACGGATAACCTGGAACCAAATGTTTAAAAACTGGATTAACGTTTATTTGGGTAATTTGATTGGCGCGCTATTTTTTGTCGCAGTGATATGGTTTGCCGGTCAATATAATGTCGCTAACGGATTATGGGGCCTGAATGTACTACAAACGGCTGACCATAAAGTACACCACACGTTTATTGAAGCCCTGTCTTTAGGCATTCTCGCCAATCTGATGGTTTGTCTCGCCGTTTGGATGAGTTATGCCGGGCGTAGTTTAATGGACAAAATATTTGTCATGATTTTGCCTGTGAGTATGTTTGTTGCCAGCGGCTTTGAGCACAGTATTGCTAACATGTTTTTAATTCCGCTTGGTATTGTTATTAAGCATTTCGCACCTACTGAATTCTGGTTCAATGTGGGTGCTACACCTGAACAATTTTCTCAACTCACCATTTCACACTTTATTACCAACAATTTAATTCCGGTCACTATCGGTAATATTATCGGTGGCGCAATTTTGGTGGGTTTGACTTACTGGTTAATTTATCTGCGTAGTGAGCAAAAACATTAATTCGCTCCCTCGCCGGGTTTCTCAAAAGTTCGATTATTAAAAGGTAGAAGTATCATGACTGAATTAAATGGAAAATTCTCTATAGCATGGCAAGGTTTTAATCAGGGTGACTGGCAGAACGAGGTTAATGTTCGTGACTTCATCCAAAAAAACTATACACCATATGAGGGTGATGAATCTTTCCTGTCAGGTTCAACCAAAGCAACTGATGCCCTGTGGGAAAAAGTCATGGAAGGTATCAAAATCGAAAACCGTACTCACGCGCCAGTTGATTTTGATACTGATGTTGCTGCTACTATTACCTCTCATGATGCGGGTTACATCGAAAAAGATTTGGAAACCATCGTCGGCCTGCAAACTGAAGCCCCGCTAAAACGCGCCCTGATCCCATTTGGCGGCATCAAAATGGTAGAAGGTTCATGTAAAGTTTATGGCCGTGAACTTGATCCTAAATTAAAACAGATTTTCACTGAATATCGTAAGACGCATAACCAGGGTGTGTTCGATGTTTACACACCAGATATTTTAAAATGCCGAAAATCCGGGATCCTGACGGGTCTGCCTGATGCCTATGGCCGTGGTCGTATCATTGGTGACTATCGCCGGGTTGCGGTATACGGTATCGACTATCTACGTGATGATAAACTCGTCCAATTCAATTCGTTGCAGGAAAAACTGGAAAACGGTGAAGATCTGGCGATAACCATCCAGTTACGGGAAGAGATTGCCGAACAGCATCGTGCTCTGAATCAAATTAAAGAGATGGCCGCTAAATACGGCTATGATATTTCAGGTCCCGCAACTAACGCTAAAGAAGCAGTACAGTGGACTTACTTCGCTTATTTGGCCGCAGTCAAATCTCAAAATGGGGCTGCAATGTCCTTCGGACGCGTATCCAGCTTTCTGGATATCTACATTGAGCGGGACCTGAAAGCCGGTAAACTGACAGAAATCGAAGCGCAGGAATTGATCGACCATCTGGTCATGAAACTGCGGATGGTTCGTTTCCTGCGTACACCTGAATATGATGAACTGTTCTCCGGTGATCCTATCTGGGCAACAGAATCTTTGGCTGGTATGGGAGTGGATGGTCGTACTCTGGTGACCAAAAACAGTTTCCGTTTCCTGAACACTTTATACACCATGGGCCCATCGCCCGAACCCAACATGACTATTCTGTGGTCTGAAAAATTGCCGGTAAGTTTCAAAAAATTCGCAGCAAAAGTTTCCATCGACACCTCATCTTTACAGTATGAGAACGATGATCTGATGCGTCCTGATTTCAATAACGATGATTACGCTATCGCCTGTTGTGTCAGCCCGATGATTGTGGGTAAACAGATGCAATTCTTTGGTGCCCGCGCAAATCTGGCGAAAACCATGCTGTACGCCATTAACGGCGGGGTGGATGAAAAGCTGAAAATGCAGGTTGGCCCGAAAGAAGAGCCAATGCAAGATGAAGTCCTGGATTACGACAACGTGATGGCCCGTCTGGATCATTTTATGGATTGGCTGGCAAAACAGTATGTTACGGCACTGAATATCATCCACTATATGCATGATAAATACAGCTACGAAGCCGCGCTGATGGCGCTGCATGACCGTGATGTTTACCGTACTATGGCATGTGGTATTGCCGGCCTATCTGTCGCTGCTGATTCACTATCTGCAATCAAATATGCCAAAGTTTCGCCAATCCGCGACGAAGACGGTTTAGCTATTGATTTCAACATTGAAGGTGAATACCCACAATTCGGTAACAATGATTCACGGGTTGATGATATCGCCTGTGATCTGGTTAAACGCTTCATGAAGAAAATCCAGAAGCTGAAGACTTACCGTAACGCAGTGCCTACTCAATCGGTTCTGACCATCACTTCTAACGTAGTATATGGCAAAAAAACCGGTAACACGCCTGATGGACGTCGCGCTGGCGCGCCATTTGGACCAGGTGCCAACCCAATGCATGGTCGTGACCAGAAAGGGGCTGTCGCTTCTCTGACATCTGTTGCTAAACTGCCATTCGCCTATGCGAAAGATGGTATCTCTTATACTTTCTCTATCGTACCGAATGCGTTAGGTAAAGATGATGAGGCACGTAAAACTAACCTGGCAGGTCTGATGGATGGCTACTTCCACCACGAAGCAGCAGTTGAAGGTGGTCAACATCTGAACGTCAACGTGATGAACCGAGACATGTTGCTGGATGCAATGGAAAACCCTGAAAAATATCCTCAGTTAACCATTCGGGTATCCGGTTATGCCGTGCGTTTCAACTCATTGACGAAAGAACAGCAACGGGATGTGATCACCCGTACTTTCACACAATCTATGTAATAATGTGTTGCTAAAAGGCCCTGAATTTTGGGGCCTTTATCTATTTATCCCGTCAGTTTTGGAGCAATCCTGTTATGTCCGTACTTGGCCGTATCCACTCTTCCGAATCCTGCGGCACCGTTGATGGCCCAGGTATCCGGTTTATCGTCTTTTTTCAGGGCTGTCTGATGCGCTGCCTCTATTGCCATAACCGCGACACATGGGACACCCACGGTGGTAAAGAAGTCACTGTCGAAGAATTGATGAAAGAGGCCACAACCTATCGTCATTTTATGAACGCATCAGGCGGCGGCGTTACCGCATCAGGTGGTGAAGCCATTCTTCAAGCTGAATTTGTACGTGACTGGTTTAAAGCCTGTCGTGCCGAAAGTATTCAAACCTGTCTTGATACCAATGGATTTGTCCGCCGCTATGATCCGGTTATTGATGAACTGATGGACGCAACTGATCTTGTTATGCTTGATTTGAAACAGATTAATGATGAAATCCACCAAAAGCTGGTAGGTGTTTCAAATCACCGCACTTTGGAGTTTGCCCGCTATCTGGCTAAACGTAATCAAAAAACCTGGATTCGTTACGTTGTCGTCCCAGGCTGGTCTGATGATGATGAATCCGCTCATATGCTGGGTGAATTTACCAGGGATATGAAAAATATTGAGAAAATTGAGCTTCTGCCTTATCACGAACTGGGTAAACATAAATGGATTACTATGGGTGAGGAATATAAGCTGGAAGGTGTTAAACCTCCTGCAAAAGAGACAATGGACAGAGTTAAAGGTATTTTGGAAAGGTATGGGCATAAGGTTGTGTATTGAATTTCTTAACCTCCACTCCTGAAATGAAATATGAAGTACAGTAAAGCTGAAAATCGGATTAGTCCGGTTTTCAAGATTAAAATAAAAAAGGGAACATCTATCAATTCAGGCATAATCTCTCCGAAAGACAGAGATGCATTCAGGAAATAATCGAAGAACTGGTATTTATATTTCCACGCTAACTCTCCTGCGTCTAAAACGCTCTTAAAAAAACACCCTTAAAAACAAAAATAAATATTGACTTACAATTTACATTGTGTATTTTTATTATATCGCGCTATATTAAGTTAAGCTTCAAAGAAACAGGTGGTTTGTTTTGGATACTTTAGATGAATTCTACGAAAGAAATCCTTGGGCCAGAGGGTACTTTGATAATAGTACCAATGAAGAAAGGAAACTTCTGAAAATTCAGATGGATAAACAAAACGAGTTGATGGTGCTCATGGATAGAGTTGCCAACAAATATATGAAATGGAGCCTGGCTAAAGACCACTTTATCGGTGAAGTCATTGCTTATTCTGAAGATATCACCGCAAAAATAAATACCGGGGAGCTTTCGATCTCTGAGGCAATAGCATCGTTAGATGAAGAGATGCGATCGTTAGAAAAACAGGATGCAATGCTTTCTCAAAAGAGAGTAAGGCAAGCTATCGTTGTAAAGAAAAAAGCACCAGATGAGAATACTAAAAGCAAGAAAGATGAAGCAGACAATTTGATTATTGCATGGATTGGATTTGTATCTGGAACTATACAATTCATTGGTGGATTTATTGCTATTGATTCTCTTGTTGAAGCAGCGCCTGGAGCACTATTGATGGCTCATGGCCTTAATAACATCGTTGAAAGTGGGTATTATATCCTTTATCGTGAGAACTATACTGGCCCAGTTAAATTTGTCTATGAAGGGGTTGGAGAGAAAGCTTTTGGAATGGATAAACGCAATACTGATGTGATATATACATCGGTTGATGTTGGTATGTCTATTAATGGATTATTTGGTTACAAGCTCGAACCAGATAGTCAAAGACTATATCGGTATATAAATGCTGATCTACTCGTTGGCCTAAAACGGCGGGGTATAGAAATGATGAATTACAAAGAGTTAATTCTTGAATTAACAGGTGATGCAAACACCATCTATGGACAATACAGATCATATTAAGGAGTAATATAGAATGGGCTATGCATATATCATTTTTTCTTTACTTATACTTTATCCTCTATACTCTGCTTTCAAGAAACTTTTAATGTCTGATAATGTCTATGCTAACTTTTCATCTTTATTACTTGCGATGACATTTATTTGTTATCATCTATACGTTTTTAATTTTGATTATATCCCATTTTTTGGTGTATCTACTTCTGATGATGATTTTGTATTTTATAGCTCTATTGTGCTAGTTATCATTTACAATATTGTCTATATGATTGCACACAGCAGACATTATAGGAAAAACAAATGGTGATTTTATAGATAAATAAATTAATGATCGATAATCAGCTATACTAAGGATATAATCAATGATCTATCTCTACATTTTATTTTCTTTGATTATGATGATTCCTTTGTATTTTTTTCAAAGTGGCTTCTACAAGCCAATAGCTATTACTGCAATTTTGCTGTATTCCATATTGGGTTGCACATAAGAGATTTTATCGATAAGGTTTAACTAATTAATAATTCATTGATTATTTTACTATAAACTCAAACCAGATAGTCAAAGATTATATCGGTATATACTCAAAACACTTCAAGGTGCATGTTTGAAAAACAACTATCTTGTTGAATTTAAATATTTTTATGTCTGGTGATTCAAGCATCTTGAAGTTCATTCGGTATATAAATGCTGATCTGCTTTGGGGATTAAAACACCAAGGAATTAAGATGATGAGTACAGAAGATATAATTTTAGAAATTGCTGGTGATTTAAATACTATATATGGTCAAATAAGGAACCGCTGATGAATTCAGCTTATGTTTCACTGTCTTTGATTTTACTATTTCCTGTTTATTTTTGTATAAAAAAACTATTAACATCACCCGATTTTTATCCTCATCTTTACGCAATAATATTGCCATTGATTTTTTCGGCATTTCATTTTTATGTTTTTAATTTCGATTCAATACCTTTTCTTAATGTCGATATAGCTGATAATGATTTTTTGCACTATTATTCTTTTGCTTTAGGTTATTTAAGCTGCATTCCTTATATAATAGCCAGGCGGATTGTTATTAAACAAATGCAAATCATATTATGAAATAAAATTAAATTGGCTACATATATTACAGTTATATTATCTTTCTTATGTACAATAACATATATATATGATTGCATATATATATGTTATAGAAAGAAAGGGTGATTTTTGCAGGTAAAATAATATTATTTCACCTGCAAATAAATTAATAAATGCGATCATCCCAAATACTATAAGCACTAGTCCCTGCTATATGATGAGTCCATGTGATACTCTTATATCGCAAAGAGATCGTTTCTTGCGGCTGAGAACCCGCATGTGTTATCGAATGAGGATGATAAATAGCCAAATCAGTTATCGTCGCCCCAATCACTTTTATGGTGTAATACAATTCCAGAATCCCGGCTTGATTCGCTCTATAACCATCAAAGATGGCATCCAATACTTCATTATCTGAAATCGCTACCCCTAAAAGCGGTGACGACTTATCAATAGGCTTTTTAAATGTTATCGGATGATGATTAACATTCTGCTCTCTAGTTAGAGAGTGAGCAAGGCTATATACAAATATCTGGTCTATATGATCCAATTGACCTTTATTTCCAATTGAATCTATAGACGAACAACCTGCCGATATTAATCCCTGTTTATGGCCCTTTAAGGTTAAATAAATTAAGTCTGACATATACACTCCTACTTAGTGCTCAAATATCGATGAATTACCATTAACACCAGCCTCCATTCTACATAAAAAAAAACCAAATAGAATTAAAATTTATGATTTAAGGGATATGTTTCGATTAAACTCAGACATTAAATTATATTGAAACACTTTGTTACAATTATTTACAACTTAATACAATTAGAAACACTCAGCAATACATTGAATTTAAATTGACCAGAATTTTTGTCTTATTCATTATAATTAGCACTTGTCGATTAACGAAATTAATATAATATATACTCAGATTTCTCAAATAGTGATGTCTTTTCAAATGAAGACAAGAAAAAGCTATTTAGCCTATTACTAACTAACAGATAAACTGGAAAATTCATGAATAATCAAGATCTAAGTTCTAATCCCAACATACCTGACAATAAAGAAGTGTTTATTCCTGGTGGTCAATCCCTTGATGGGGAAAGTGGAATAAAATGGATTGGTCAGGCATGGAATCTCGTCAAAAAAAAATTAGGCATGTGGGTACTGCTCAATATTATCTATCTGGCTATTATTATAGGTCTCCAGATAATTCCTCTTCTTGGGTTGTTCGCTGGAGTCCTGGGCCCAATATTTATTGGCGGTATTATTGCGGTGTGTGAAAAACAGAGAACTACCGGACAATTTGAGCTAGGGCTGTTATTCAGTGGATTTCAGAAAAATTTTACATCACTGCTTTGCGTTGGTGCTTTATCATTTGGCATTATAATCCTTGGCGTAATCGCAGCACTCATTGTCGGCGGTGATACAATGATTCATACCTTATTATCCAGCCAACAAGGGAACATTTCAGCCGAAATGCTCCAACATAGCCTATCTACGCTATTTCTCAGTACCTTTGTTATATTCATCTTCTACATCGTTGGCCTCGCTTTAACCTGGTTTGCACCAGCATTAATCATTATCCATAATTTGAAATTTGGTGCTGCCATGTCAATGAGCCTGGAAGCCGTGAAAAAGAATTTGTTACCAGGTTTCCTATTCTTCATGACTATCGGCTTAATTTTCATGATCTCCGCAATTCCTTTAGGTTTAGGCCTCTTAATCTCTATGCCACTATTTTTGGTTAGCTATTACTCCTCTTATCGCAGCATTTTTATCGGTAAGGAGAAATCATCTACTTTAATTATCTAAAAGACATATCTACTATTTGCTGAAAAAAATCATTTTTATTTTCAGCAAATTAATAAATATGATAACGATAAAAATAAGTAATCAAAAACACTTAATTAAATATTACATATGCACCAAACAGCCACGTTTCATAAGTATGGAAACGGCATAAGGTACTTCTGAAAAACGATTCCATCTGAGATCAAGTTTTTTAAGATTATATAAATCAATAAAGCTATCAGGTAAAGTAGATAGATTATTAGCTCGTAAATCCAAGGTCGTAAGTTCACTCAGTGAACCAAATGAGTCAGGCAATTCATTAAGTTTATTGAACCTAAAGTTCAATTCTCTAAGTGAAGTAAGATTTCCAAAATCTAATGGGATCTCCGAAATGAAATTATTTGATACATCAATTACAGTTAAAGATTTTATGTGACTAATTTCATCAGGCAACAATTTGATATTGTTATTCATAAGATGAAGTTCACGAAGATTCGATAAGTGTGAAATTTTTTCATCTATATAGGTAATTTTATTATTATATAACCTCAATTCAACTAAAGAATTAATTTTAAAAAGCGCATCTGGAATTTGCTCAAATAAATTATCTGTAAGATTAAGATAAATGAGATTTCTTAATTTATAAAAACTTTCAGGAATTAATGATATATTGTTATCGCTAACATATAAATATTGCAATGATTCTAAATCACCTATCCCATTTGGTAAGTTGTCTATTTCATTGTGACCAAGATCTAGCATCTTTAATGAAGAAAGGTTAAAAATAGATTCAGGAATTATTTTTAACTTATTGCATGATATATTAAGAGCCTGCAAATTTTTGTGATTACAGATGGCATCAGGAAATACATTAATGTTATTGTTATAAAAACTTGCGGTTTTTAATTTTGTCCCTGATAACATCAGCTCATCAAGAGCACTCAATTTCAATCCGTCCTGATTCAAATGTACAACGTCAGAATCTTCATAAAACTCATTTAAATGTTGATGTAGTAACATAAATATCTGCTTTCCTTACTTAACCAATATTATATTTTAAGATGCCATTACACAGCCTGTAAATTGAAATATTTTCTTCCTAAAAACACTTTATTACAATTATTTTCAATGTATTTTTTGAGATGAAGTCAGCCTTTTCTCCAAAGTACATCAACGGTTTGTACTACTATATCTTGAAATGCCTTTAGCCAGAGATATCAGGCCAAGAATAACGCTCCCAATGCATATATACTCAACATAGTGAGCACTCTTTGATAGAACTCACATATATTAATAGATTAAAAAGAAGATTCAATTAATGGATTAATTAAGTCATTAATTTATTCTACGTCTATTTTGAAAATTTCGACGCAATTCATATGGCTGAATAAAATCAGCCAAATAATATTTGACTATCTCAAATTATCTAAAATATAAGCATTAATTAGATTATATAAAAGACAGTAATATATTACATAGACAACTTAGCTATTTAGGTTACTTTGGAATATTTTTATACAATTAAAAATATTTAACCATGAATTGCATGGAAATCCACCAACATTTTTTGCTTATTACTCCTAATTAGTACTTGTTGATTAATAAAATTAATATAATATACTTGCCGGCTTTCTCCAGCAGATTGGAGCTCTTGAGGTACAGACAGAAAAAGCCATTTAATATAAGTCAACAATTAAATTGGAAAAATACATGGATAATAAAAACCTAAGTTTTAATTCCCAAGCAACATCTGACAATCAGGAGGTGTTTATTGCTGGTGGTCAGTCCCTCGATGGGGAAAATGGGATAAAATGGATTGGTCAGGCGTGGAGTCTCGTCAAAAGTAAATTGGGTATGTGGATACTGCTTAACATTGTCTATTTAACTATTGTGTCTGTTCTCCAGTTTATTCCTCTCCTTGGGATATTTGCTGGAATTCTCAATCCAGTATTTCTTGGCGGTATTATTGCCCTGTGTGAGAAGCAAAGAACTACCGGAAAATTTGAACTAGGGCTGTTGTTCAATGGATTCCAGAAAAATTTTGCCGCGCTGCTTGGCGTTGGTGCTTTATCATTTGGTATTATGATCCTTGGCGTTATCGCCATGTTTATGGTCGCCGGTAGTGCATTGATGAATATCCCATTGGCCAGCCAATATGGTGAACCTTCTGTTGAAATACTCCAAAGCGGTATGTTCTCGTTACTTCTTGGTTTCTTTGTTCTGATCGTTTTCTGTATCATTACTGCCGCTTTAACCTGGTTTGCACCCGCATTAATCGTTCTCCATAATTTGAAATTTGGTGCTGCCGTATCAATGAGTTTAGAAGCCGTGAAAAAGAATTTACTGTCCGGCTTCTTATTCTTTACTATTATGGCAATAATACTCATAATCTCTATCATCCCTTTCGGCTTGGGTCTTTTAATCTCTATGCCGTTAATTTTGGCTTGCTATTATTCATCTTACCGCAGCATTTTTATCGGTAAGGAGAAATCATCCATTTTAGTTAGCTAAAAGATATATCTATTCTTTACCAAATCCAACAATTTTCATTCTCACTAAATGAGTAACTAATAGAAATGTAAAAGAATATCTCCTTAGAAGAAGGTAATGCTGTTTGATTAAGATACCTTGAACAACGCCACATCTTTGAAATAATTCAGAGAATCTCCTTTTCTCTGGATTATTTTATGCTCCAGCAGGATATTGAACTGGTCATTAAGGTACTGGGCTCTCCTTTTTCCGTTGACGTTATATTATTTGCTTTTTTTAAACACATAAATATAAAATCTTGTTTCATAAAAATAAAGCTCATTGAGCTGTTTAAAACAGCGTTCAATTGAATCCCGTTGAATGATATGGCATACGACTCTTAATTCAGAAATGAGATCATGATTAAGAGTCGCAATATTGTATTCCTAAATATCCCAAATTGTCATTCTACTTTTAATGGTAATTTATTCTTGGAATAAAGGTAGCTAAGTCTATTTTCTTACTGTTTATATTAATGAGTATCTGAAATGGGGGTAATCTACTATCCCCAATATCATAAAACTCATGGCCCGTTATTACCCATCTCTTTGACTGCCAAGAGAAAACCAACCCAGATATCGCGCCAAAAATATGTCCTTCCGTTGAAATATCTCCTTTCCACGGCAATATCAATAAAATTAAATTTTTTTTACTACTAAGTAATTAGATGATTTAGCTTAAAGAATGATATGAATCACAATATTATAATGTGCTTTTATTCACACAGGGATAATATTTCCTTAGGCGGTGGTCTTAGACTGACAATAAAAAAGCGCCAAATTGGCGCTTTTTTATTAACACAATAGATAATCAACCGATATATTCTAAACCGCCCATATAGGGACGCAATACTTCAGGAATTTCAATGCGGCCATCTGCTTGCTGATAATTTTCCATTACAGCAACCAAAGTACGGCCAACAGCCAAACCAGAACCATTCAGGGTATGAAGCAGTTGAGTCTTCTTATCGTCTTTACCACGGAAACGCGCTTGCATACGGCGGGCCTGGAAGTCCCACATGTTAGAACAGGAAGAGATTTCACGGTAAGTGTTCTGCGCCGGTAACCACACTTCCAGATCATAAGTTTTACATGCACCAAAGCCCATATCACCCGTACACAGTAAGACCTTACGATAAGGGAGGTGCAGTAATTGCAACACCTTCTCTGCATGACCGGTCAGCTCTTCAAGCGCATTCATTGATTCATCAGGATGAACAATCTGGACCAATTCAACCTTATCAAACTGGTGCATGCGGATCAGGCCACGGGTATCACGGCCATAAGAACCCGCTTCTGAACGAAAACAAGGTGTATGCGCTGTCATTTTCAGTGGTAATTCGCTTTCATCCAGAATTTCACCACGAACCAAGTTGGTTACCGGCACTTCAGCCGTCGGGATCAGTGCGTAATGGTTCGCGGTTTCCTCTTCCAAGGGCTTGGTATGGAAAAGATCTTCACCAAATTTAGGTAACTGACCTGTACCATATAAGGTGTCATGGTTAACCAGATAAGGAACGTAGGTTTCCAGATAACCATGCTGCTCGGTATGAAGGTTCAGCATAAATTGTGCCAAAGCCCGATGCAGACGGGCAATCTGCCCTTTCATCACCACAAAGCGCGAACCAGTCAGTTTAACAGCAGCGGCAAAATCCAGACCATTCGCCAGTTCACCTAATGAAACATGATCTTTGATTTCAAAATCATATTGACGTGGTTCACCCCAGCGACTCACTTCCAGATTATCATTCTCATCTTTACCTATTGGTATAGAGTCATCTGGCATGTTAGGAATACTTAACACCAAATCGCGGATTTCAGCCTGAAGTTTTTCCAGTTCGGATTTCGCTGTATCCAATTTCTCACCTAACTGGTTCACTTCCTGACGTAATGGATCAATATCTTCACCACGGGATTTTGCCGCACCAATAGCTTTCGATCGGGAATTACGTTCTGCTTGCAGGGTTTCAGTTTCAACTTGTAAAACTTTGCGGCGCTCTTCTTGTTTGCGCAGCGTATCCACGTCAAGGGTATAACCCCTGCGAGCCAGTTTTTCGGCGACTGCGTCTAGCTCATTACGCAGTATGTTTGGATCGAGCATGCTTGTCCTGTGCTTGTCGTTATTACGTTAGATGATGTGAATAGACCCACAAGTTTATGGGCCATAAGATATTTTTACCCGTCAACCTTACCGCAACAGCAACATTAGCGATAGCGTTTTATCGGGCTATTTTGATCCTGTTCAGCAAGCCAGGCGAGTTTATCACCTATTTTGCCTTCTAATCCTCTGCTAGCCGGGTGATAATAGCGGGTTTCCCGCATTTCAGGCGGAAAATAAATTTCACCGGCAGCGTAGGCGTTAGGTTCGTCATGAGCATAACGATATTCTTCACCAAGCCCCATCTCTTTCATCAATTTTGTCGGCGCATTACGTAAATGTGCAGGAACATCATAGTCAGGCTTTTCCCTTGCATCAGCCAGCGCGGCTTTAAACGCAGTATAAACAGCGTTGCTTTTCGGGGCACAGGCAAGATAAACAATCGCCTGAGCAATTGCCCTTTCACCTTCCGCGGGCCCAACCCGGGTAAAACAATCCCATGCGGCAATGGCGACCTGCATTGCCCTGGGATCTGCATTGCCGACATCTTCCGAAGCAATAGCCAGTAAACGACGGGCAACATATAGCGGATCGCCACCCGCAGTAATAATCCGGGCATACCAGTAAAGCGCAGCGTCAGGCGCAGAACCACGCACAGATTTATGTAATGCTGAAATTAAATCGTAATAACGATCGCCTTTATTATCAAAACGGGCACTACGCTCTCCGCTGACTTCGTTCAATAACTCCGGAGTCAAAACCCGTTGCCCTTGAGCATTGGTTTCTGCCATATCCGCCATCATTTCCAGCAGATTCAGTGAACGACGGGCATCACCAGAAACCAACTCTGCAACCATGTGACGGGTGTTTTCCGGCAAAACAATATCCTGACCATGATAACCACGCTCTTTATCCTTCATGGCTTGATCAAGCACTTGTTCAATCTCTTCTATCGTCAATGATTTAAGCAGATAAACCCGCGCCCGTGAGAGTAATGCGGAATTTAGCTCAAAAGAGGGGTTTTCTGTCGTCGCACCAATAAAGGTGATCGTGCCATCTTCGATATGTGGCAGAAAAGCATCCTGCTGGCTTTTGTTAAAACGATGAACTTCATCAACAAACAAAATAGTTCTACGCCCGGCGTTCCGGTTTTGACGCGCTTTTTCAATAGACTCACGTATTTCTTTAATGCCGGAAGTGACCGCAGATATTCGTTCAATATCCGCCTGCGCATAATATCCAATAATTTCAGCTAATGTTGTTTTCCCCGTTCCAGGCGGCCCCCATAAAATCATGGAGTGCAGTTGCCCCGCCCGAATAGCTCTTGGCAATGGTTTTCCTTTAGCCAGTAAATGCTGCTGGCCGATATATTGCTCTAATGTCACCGGCCGCATACGCGCAGCCAGTGGCTGGAATTCATTTTGTGAAAAATCGAGTGACAGGTTGCTCACTTAAAACCTCACTGGCGCTGATCATCCAGCGTAACGCCTTTCGGTAGCGTAAAACTGAACTTTGCCGCATCTACATGGGTATTTTGCTGCCCTTTTAATTGATAGATACTTTTTTGTCCATCCTGTTCAACAGCTGAAAATTTCTGAATAGTGCCATCAGTCGTTACAGTAATAAAAAAACGTTTCAGATTGCCATTGATATTATTCGGTGTCAGCTCAAAATCATTCCCTTTCTGGCTGATTTTATATTGAGACCAGTCTTTAACATCGTTACGGGTAATAAGCATAAACGGCGTGTTGCCAGTGGCATCTTTCAGCCAGTTGGCCGTTACCTGCTCAACAAACGGATTATAGAACCACAATGTTTTACCATCCGATACCAAAACACTTTCATCCGGTGATGTCATATGCCAGTTAAACAGGTTTGGGCGTTTAACCCACAATTGCCCTTCACCTTCCTGAATTGTTGCGCCATCATCACTGGTTACTGTCTGAGTAAAGCTGGCATGAAAACTATTTACTTTGCCCAAACGTTCCTGCAAATCCTGGCTGGCATTTGCCCATGAGGAATTGATACTCATGCCAGCCATCAAACAACCCATTAATATTAGCTTCTTCATGTAAGAGATACCTTTACTCAGTATTAATTATCCGCGCTCATGTGGCGGCGGTGCCAATACTTCACGATTGCCATTATGGCCTGGAGCACTGACAATCTGCTGTGCTTCCATCTGCTCTACAATCCGCGCAGCACGGTTATAACCAATACGGAACTGACGCTGTACACCAGAAATCGAAACCCGCCGTTTTTCAATCACAAATTCAACTGCCTGATCGAACAGTGCATCCAACTCCTCACCGCTATCAAGACCCAGCCCCCCCTCAGCATCATCACCACCACTGAGGATACTGTCAACGTACTCAGGACGACCACGGGCTTTCCAGTCATTAACCACTTCATGAACTTCCTGATCCCGGACAAATGCACCGTGAACACGTACCGGAATAGAGGAGTTTGGCGCTAAATAAAGCATGTCCCCCATTCCCAAAAGAGATTCAGCACCACTCTGATCAAGGATCGTACGAGAATCTATCTTACTGGAAACTGTAAAGGCGACACGGGTTGGAATATTCGCTTTAATCAGTCCAGTAATAATATCGACAGATGGACGTTGGGTCGCCAGAACTAAATGAATACCGGCAGCCCGGGCTTTCTGCGCCAAGCGGGCAATCAATTCTTCTACTTTTTTGCCAACTGTCATCATCAGGTCAGCAAATTCATCTACCATAACAACAATATAAGGCTCTTTTTTCAGCACAGGATGTGTGATATCCATGCTGTCGCCAGGTTTCCAGAATGGATGAGGAATTGGACGACCCATCTCTTCCGCCTGTTTAACCTTTTCGTTATAACCGGCCAGATTACGTACACCCAACGCAGACATCAGTTTATAGCGGCGTTCCATTTCACTAACACACCAGCGCAGCGCATTCGCCGCATCTTTCATATCAGTAACAACTTCAGTCAACAAATGCGGAATGCCTTCATAAACCGACAATTCCAGCATTTTCGGATCTATCATGATAAAGCGGACATCCTCTGGTTTTGCTTTATAGAGGATGCTGAGGATCATCGCGTTGACACCAACAGATTTACCCGAACCGGTTGTACCCGCCACCAGCAAGTGAGGCATTTTGCCTAAATCAGCGACAACCGGCTGACCACCAATATCTTTACCCAGCACAATTGTCAGTGGTGATGGATTATCGCGGAATTTTTCGCAATCTAATACTTCACGCAAATACACGGTCTGACGTTTTCTATTCGGCAACTCCAGACCAACATAGGGCTTACCGGGAATAACTTCAACAATACGTACCGCTACCGCAGACAAAGAACGCGCTAAGTCTCTTGATAAGTTGGAAATACGTGATGCTTTAACACCCGG
The DNA here is from genome assembly GCF_011189505.1 of Photorhabdus tasmaniensis. Classification (GTDB taxonomy): domain Bacteria; phylum Pseudomonadota; class Gammaproteobacteria; order Enterobacterales; family Enterobacteriaceae; genus Photorhabdus; species Photorhabdus tasmaniensis. Next base: position 32,046 of record NZ_PUJU01000016.1, on the reverse strand, counting down.
AGCCAGATCCAATTCAAATCGGGTAATCACCGGACCTGGCGAAAAACCAACCACGTCAGCTTTAACCCGATAATCACTCAAACGCGCTTCTATCAAACGGGAAGTTTGCTCAAGGGCAAACATATCAACTGGCTCCTCTTCTTCCAGAGGACTGGCTAACAGATCAAGCGAAGGCATTGGCGTCGTTGGTTTTGGTAATGACTGATCATTACGAACCAGAAATGGATGGAATAGGCTATTTTGCTGCGGTTGCTGCACAACGTTGTGTACAGGCGCTGGTATAAAAGCAATTTCTGTAGGCTGTTCTGATAAATTTTCCAGCACTGATTGAACAGAAGGCGTCAACAGCGGCTCTGCCAGCTCTTTTTCCTGCGGGTAACCCAGCACTTGATCATGCTCACGTTGCCGTGGTGCAACCACCTGTTTAACAACCTCTGTCTGAACCGGTTCTTCCACTGAAAGCTGATTTTCCGGTTCCGGTTGATTCTGCACTATCTGGGGCTGAGTTAGCGCCTGTTCTTCGATATCCGCAGTGATACAGTAACGCTCACTCTGCTGTTCAAGAAACTGCTGGCGCAACAACGCTTCTTGCTGTTTATCAGACTCAGTATCATCACCGCCATCTATCTGTTGTCTGGCCTCTTCTTCACGCTGTTGCTGCTCTGCAAGACGCTGTGAAGGAACTTTAATGCCATACAGTTCACGACGGGTTGGCAGACGGACAGGGTTAGGACGAGGCAGTTCTGGCCCGATCCCCCGTTTAACCTGAGAGTTGCCGGCTATAACCGTTGCAGAAGCTACTGGCGCACTATCTTTTGGCTCTGTTTCAGGCGTAAAAGTGAAGGTGTCACTGCTATTGTGCCCGTTGCCAGTCAGTTCAAATGTTGGTGCCGTTTTAACAATAGGCTCAGATTCAGGTTTAAAATTATATTCAGAAGGGATTTCGAACATGTAACGAACAGATTCGTCATTATCATTATTTTTTTCATGTTCTTCTGCTAATGACTGAGACCATACAGCATCATCAGATAGACTTACCTGAATTTCAGGTTCAGCATCAATATCAGCCATATTAATCACTGGGATATCAGATTGCTGTTTTTCTTCGGCTTCTGCTTTCACTGATTCTGGTTCATCCAGTTCAGCTTTTGCCAATTCCGCAGCTGACGGTGCCGTAAACAGCACATCATCATGATCAATATCAACCGCTGTAAATTCGGGTTCTGTTTTACCATTGGTGGAATTCTCCGGCTCAATAACCGTTTCACCATATGGAGTATATTCTTGTTCATGACGGCTGCGATTGGTAATAAATCCTATCGCGCCAAGAATTATTGCTCCAGTTTTTTCAGCAATCGTTAACCATGACCAGCCAGTAAATAACGTAAATCCAATTGCCCAAACACACAATAAGGCCAGTGTCGCACCCAATTCATTAAACCAAGGCAATATCGCACTGCCAAATAGACTGCCAATAATGCCGCCAGAAGCAAAGTAATGGAGATCGTCAACATTCAGCGCGGCTAATCCACATGAAGTCAAGACGATTGCCAATGCACCAATAACGCGCAAAGCAAGCACGAAAAAATCGACATATTCTCTGTCATCATGTTGTCTGAAAGCCGTCCAACAACCCAATATCATGAGTGGCGGGATAGCATAGGCCAGTATACCGAATGCAGAAAACAGCGTATCGGCCAACCATGCACCAACACCACCACCAAAATTATGGACCGGCTCATGCCACGCAGTCTGGGACCAACTGGGATCAGAAGGGTTAAAACTGATAAGTGCGACCATCAGATAAGCCGCTAAGATAACAATGACAAGCAACACAGCTTCTAACAACCTGCGCCCACTACTAAGTCTCTTCAACCTAATATTTTTATCTTCTGTATATTCCTGGCTCAAGAAAGGCTCTCCAGGTTTCCTGTTGATTTAACGGAACAACGCCGAGATAACTCAGCGTTGAAACTGTATGCATAAACAGGAGTGTACCTAAGTTCTTCCAGTTTTGCACCTGTACATTTTTTTTGGCAGGATTTCAGCGGGTCTTAATGACCAAACGGTTACTCTGCTTCACTTCTTCCATCACAACATATGTGCGGGTGTCATTAACACCTGGCAGACGTAGCAAAGTTTCGCCCAGTAACTTACGATACGCTGACATATCTGGTACGCGGGTTTTCAATAAGTAATCGAAATCACCGGAAACCAAATGACATTCCTGAATCTCTTCCAATTTCTGCACAGCAGCATTGAATTGTTCAAAAACATCTGGTGCACCACGGTTTAGGGTGATTTCAACAAACACCAGCAACGATGCATCCAGATAATGAGGATTCAACAATGCGGTGTAGCCAATAATAAACCCTTGACGCTCCAGGCGACGCACACGCTCCAAGCAAGGAGTCGGCGACAATCCTACCCGTTTAGACAGTTCTACGTTAGAAATTCGACCATCTTTCTGCAACTCATTGAGGATATTACGATCTATACGATCAAGATCTTTTCCCGGACGTTTTTTATTATCTATCATCTTTTGATCTCTCTTTATTTTCCTACACCCATAACATTTTCCCCTATCTCTCTTGAGTCTGAGCTGGAAAAGATGTCTTTAAAGTTAAAGCTCCGCTCTATCAGAGTAAAGCAGCTCACAGGCCATTTTCTTCGTGCTGCACAGAGAAGATTATCCGCATATCGATTTGTCGATTTTTATAGAAACGGATTTAGCGAGGTGGATAATTATCTCTTACAGTGATGTTTTCGCAAATGCACAGCCGATTGTCAAAGCAAATGAACAAAAATCAGAACAACCTGTGGAACAAATTTTCAGTTAATCGTTTCGATAGCTTACCATTGATTAAAAATGAGCAAATGAAAGCCAAACAGCACTAAAAGAACACTTTTCTCAGGTTAAAGTCATTGCCAGTTAATATCTATCGGTAAAATCGTTAGTAACATGAGTCTTTTAGCTTTTTTTACCCTCCTATTTCTCCTACAATCGCTCGATATACGATATGCAATAAATGGAAATGAGGTATTCATGAGCACCGCCAAACACCATAAACTCATTATTCTTGGCTCCGGTCCCGCAGGCTATACGGCTGCGGTTTATGCTGCCCGGGCAAATTTAAATCCGGTTCTTATTACCGGGGTTGAAAAAGGCGGTCAGTTGACTACAACCACTGAAGTCGAAAACTGGCCCGGTGATCCTGAAGGTCTGACCGGCCCAAGGCTAATGGAACGTATGCACCAACATGCTGAAAAATTCCAGACCGAAATCATTTTCGATCATATTCAAAAAGTTGACCTGCAAAACCGTCCTTTCCGTCTTTATGGTGATGAACAAGAATATACCTGTGACGCACTGATTATCGCAACAGGCGCTTCTGCACGTTATTTGGGTCTGCCTTCCGAAGAGTCGTTCAAAGGCCGTGGTATTTCAGCCTGTGCAACCTGTGATGGCTTCTTTTATCGTAACCAGAAAGTTGCCGTGGTCGGCGGCGGTAATACCGCAGTAGAAGAGGCTTTATATCTGGCAAATATCGCAGCAGAAGTTCACCTGATTCATCGCCGTGATACATTCCGCTCAGAAAAAATCCTGATTGGCCGTCTGATGGATAAAGTTAAAAATGGCAATATCATTCTGCACACTAATCGTACTCTGGATGAAGTGCTCGGTGATGAGATGGGCGTTTCGGGTGTCCGTCTGCGCGATACCCACAGCGGCACAACCGAAGAATTAGCGGTTACCGGCACATTCATTGCTATCGGCCATACCCCTAACACCGCTATCTTTGCAGGACAATTGGAACTGGAGAATGGTTACATTAAAGTTCAATCCGGTTTACAAGGTAACGCTACCCAGACCTCAATTCCCGGTGTATTCGCCGCCGGTGATGTAATGGACCATACCTACCGCCAGGCAATTACATCCGCCGGTACAGGTTGTATGGCAGCCCTTGATGCAGAACGTTTCCTTGATGGGCTGGCAGCGAAATAAACTCTTTTTCTTTCAAGGCGCTATTTCAGTAGCGCCTTTTCGCATGTAACATATCGGCAGGATGCTGACACTAGTCCAGCCTTTTTGATAATCAGAATTTTTCCTATGGACAAAACAAGACAGTATGAATTGGTTCGCTGGTTGAAGCAGCAAAGTGCTCCGGCCCGGCGCTGGCTCCGCCTGTCCATGCTATTTGGCTTAATCAGTGGCTTGTTGATCATCACTCAAGCCTGGTTACTGGCCTCAATCCTGCAAGCTTTAATCATGGATAACATTCCCCGCGAGCACATCATGGATAAATTCTGGCTGCTAGCGACAACCTTCGCTCTGCGGGCAATAATCAGTGTTATCCGGGAACGGATCGGTTTTATTTGTGGCAAAATCGTGCGCCAGAAAATCCGCACGATGGTATTGGATAAACTTGAACAACTTGGCCCGGTATGGGTTAAAGGTAAACCAGCAGGTAGTTGGGCAACGATTATTCTTGAGCAAATAGACGATATGCAGGATTACTACTCTCGCTATCTGCCACAGATGTATCTCGCAGTGATGATCCCTATTCTTATCCTGATCACCCTATTTCCTGTTAACTGGGCTGCCGGGCTGATTTTGTTTGCAACGGCTCCGCTTATTCCCCTGTTTATGGCACTGGTTGGTTTAGGTGCCGCAGATGCCAACCGGCGAAACTTTGTCGCATTGGAGCGGTTGAGCGGTAATTTCCTTGATCGTCTGCGCGGGCTGGAAACGTTGCGCCTGTTTTATCGTGGCAAAGCGGAAGTACAACAAATCAGCGAATCCACTGAGGATTTCCGCCGCAAGACAATGGAAGTTCTGAGAATGGCATTCCTCTCTTCAGCGGTGCTGGAATTCTTTGCTGCTGTTTCTATTGCCGTCGTTGCCGTCTATTTCGGTTTTTCCTATCTGGGTGAGCTTAATTTTGGCAGTTACGGTATGGGCGTGACCCTGTTTGCGGGTTTTCTGGTCTTAATCCTCGCCCCGGAATTTTTCCAGCCACTGCGTGATCTTGGTACTTATTATCACGCCAAAGCACAGGCGATTGGCGCAGCCGAATCATTGGTGACGCTGCTAAACAGTGAGGGTGAACATGCACCTGCGAGTGGCGATAAAACGCTAAGTACCCAAAGTTCTCTAACGATAATCGCTAATCATCTGGAAATTTTGGCTCACGATGGCAACCCGCTGGCTGGCCCGCTAAATTTTACTATAGAGAAAAATCAACGCGTTGCATTAGTTGGGCAAAGCGGAGCGGGTAAAAGCTCGCTCTTGAATTTATTGTTAGGGTTTCTACCCTACCGTGGTTCAATACAAATCAATGGCACTGAGCTGCGTGAGTTAGATCCACAGAAATGGCGTGATCAATTGAGCTGGGTTGGGCAAAATCCACACCTGCCTGAGCAAACTTTGCTTGATAATCTTCGCCTGAATCAACCTGATGCGAATCAACAACAAATCCATCAGGTTATGGAACAGGCATACGTCACCGAATTTGTTAATGATTTACCTGATGGGCTGAATACCATTATTGGTGATAATGCAGCACGGCTATCCGTTGGTCAGGCCCAACGTATCGCTGTTGCCCGCGCCTTATTGAAACCTTGCCAATTATTATTACTGGATGAGCCTGCCGCCAGTCTGGATGCCCATAGCGAACAACGGGTGATGAAAACACTGAATCAGGCATCTCATCATCAGACGACCCTGTTAGTTACCCACCAATTGGAGGAAACACGGGAATATGATCAAATCTGGGTCATGGAAAAAGGGTTAATCATTGAACAGGGAGATTACCAGACGTTGAAGCAATCTCAGGGAGCATTCGCCCGTCTGTTATCTCATCGGAGTGAGGAGCTTTAGTTATGCGGGTATTGCTTCCCTTTCTGGCGCTCTATCGCCGCCATGGGTTTCTTATCAGTTTAGGTATGGTTCTAGCGATTGTTACGTTACTTGCCAGCATAGGCTTACTGACGCTGTCTGGTTGGTTCCTTGCCGGCACCGCGCTGGCAGGTTTTGCCGGACTTAATACATTCAACTATATGCTACCGGCTGCGGGTGTCCGTGGTGCCGCTATTCTGCGTACTGCCGGACGTTATGCTGAACGGCTGGTCAGCCATGATGCAACTTTTCGTGTACTGGCACATTTGCGGGTATTTGCTTTTCAGAAAATCTTGCCACTTTCACCGGGAGGAATCGCCCGTTTTCGCCAGGGTGAACTACTCAACCGGCTAGTTGCTGATGTTGAAACGTTGGACCATCTCTATTTACGAGTCATTTCACCGATATTCGCAGCCATTGTCGTTATCATCGTCCTCACTTTCGGCCTCGGTTTTCTGGATCTCACATTGGCCTATGCCCTTGGCAGTATTATGCTGACTCTGCTGATCTTGCTGCCATTGGTATTTTATCACGCAGGTAAACCCATCGGCCGTGATCTGACCATTCTGCGTAGTCAATACCGCACTCAACTCACGGCGACATTGCAGGGACAAGCCGAATTGATGGTATTCGGTGCTCTTGGCCGCTTCCGAAAGTCGATGGCGGATGTTGAATCACGTTGGCTAAAGCGTCAGCAACAGCAAGCTAATCTGACCGGTTTGTCACAAGCCATCATGATTTTTGCCACCGGTATGACCGTCACATTCATCCTGTGGATAGCCGCTAATGGTGTGGGAGGGAACAGTCAGCCAGGCGCCTTGATTGCACTGTTTGTCTTCTGCTCGCTTGCCGCTTTTGAAGCCCTGGGCCCGGTCGCTGTTGCATTCCAACACCTGGGACAAGTCATTACCTCTGCAACCCACGTTTCCCAATTGATGCAACAAGAACCGGAAGTGATTTTTCCTGCTTCTGGGCCGGAAAGTTCAGAGCAAATCAGTATTAACATTGAAAATCTCTGTTTCACTTACCCCGAACAACCATTACCTGTCCTGAAAAATATTTCTCTCTGCTTAAAAGCGGGAGAACATATCGCTCTGTTAGGAAAAACAGGTTGTGGTAAATCTACGTTGCTACAGTTACTCACTCGTGCCTGGAACGCGGATTCAGGTACTATCTGTCTGAACCAACATCCTATTACTGTTTATGACGAACCGACCCTGCGCAGTATGATATCGGTTGTTCCACAACGTGTTCATGTATTTAGCCATACGTTGCGTGAAAATTTATTACTGGCAAAGCCAAATGCTGCCGATAATGAGCTGGAAACTGTGCTGAAACAAGTAGGTTTAAGCAATCTGCTGGAAACGGATGAGGGACTGAACTGCTGGATGGGCGAAGGTGGCCGTCAGTTATCAGGCGGTGAACAGCGCCGCCTAGGCATTGCCAGAGCGTTACTGCATTCAGCGCCTCTCATGTTACTGGATGAACCAACGGAAGGGCTTGATGCGGATACTGAACAGCAAATTCTGTCCCTACTGCGCCAGCATTGCCAGCATAAGACATTGATTATTGTTACCCACCGTCTGTACAGTCTTGACCATATGGACCGTATTTATGTCATGGATGGAGGCGCTATTATTGAACAAGGGCAGCATAATGAGTTACTGGCTCGACAAGGCTTCTATTATCAGTTTTATCAGCGGCAATATCAGATTCGCCTGAGTCGGAGCGGTAATACACCATGCCAATAATTCAACTGAATGATGATTCATATGACTTCCCTCACCCAGCAGAGGCATTAATGGAACCGAACGGCCTGCTGGCAGTGGGCGGAGATTTATCCTCTGAACGGTTGAGCGCAGCTTATCATCAAGGGATCTTCCCTTGGTTTTTACCCAGTGAAATACCGCTTTGGTGGTCGCCTGATCCACGTGCGATAATCATGCCGGGTGAATTGCATACTGGCCGGACATTACGCCGGTTTCTGCGCAATCATCCATACCGCATTACGGTGAATCATGCTTTTGAACAAGTGATTCATTACTGCGCTCAACGGCAGGAAGGAACCTGGATAGGCAGGGATATCCAACAAGGTTATCAAGAGTTACACCAGACAGGAAAGGCGCATTCGGTAGAAGTCTGGTATGGTGAACATATTGTCGGTGGCCTGTATGGCGTCAACGTTGGCACTTTATTTTGCGGTGAATCTATGTTCAGCCGAATGGAGAATGCATCCAAATGCGCTTTCGTTGCTTTCTATCACCATTTTCTGCGATACGGTGGTGAACTGCTTGATTGCCAAGTGCTAAATCATCACACTGCCTCACTGGGAGCAAAGGAAATCTCCAGGGAAGAATTTATTCAGTATCTTTATCAATTCAGAAACCGGTCATTAAAACCTGGCTGCTGGTTGCAACAAGTACTGGAATTATAATCAATATTTTACCAACCAATGTTGATTATGGCGGGAATGCAACCATGAGTTATTTGCAAATATAGTGGTTTAAAAGACAACATTCCTTTACATAATGCGGGTTTTTCGGCATTATCTTGCCGGTTAAAAACGATGGTTATTAAACTTAGAGGATTAGATGGCCAAAGAAGACAATATTGAAATGCAAGGTACCGTGCTGGACACGCTGCCAAATACTATGTTCCGCGTTGAATTAGAAAACGGGCACGTAGTCACTGCTCACATCTCCGGTAAAATGCGTAAAAATTACATCCGCATCCTGACAGGCGACAAGGTTACAGTTGAGCTGACCCCATATGACCTGAGCAAAGGCCGTATCGTCTTCCGTAGCCGCTGATTCATTACCGTTTCAGGTATTACACCACAGGTAATAGCAACTTTGTATTCACCTGTGGTGTGACCCTATATCAGTGCACTACGTTTTCCGGTTTCTGCTTATAAGCATTGCTGAAATCGTAGGTCAGTACCCGTTTTGCCTTATCCAGATCAATACGAACCGAGCCACCGTGAACTAATGAACCAAACAATAGTTCATTGGCTAGCGGTTTTTTCAGGTTATCTTGAATGGCCCGCGCCATTGGACGAGCGCCCATTGCTTTATCGTAGCCTTTATTACACAGCCATTGGCGAGCATCCGCACTGACTTCCAGTGAAACGCCTTTTTCATCCAATTGTGCTTGCAGTGCGACAATGAACTTATCGACTACCTGTTGGATAACCTCAACAGAAAGCGCATTAAACCAGATAATGCCATCAAGACGGTTACGGAATTCCGGTGTAAATACCTTCTTGATCTCTCCCATCGCGTCAGAGCTGTTATCCTGCTGCTTAAATCCGATGGATGTGCGCTGAGTTTCACGTACGCCAGCATTCGTTGTCATAACGACAATAACGTTACGGAAATCCGCCTTACGGCCGTTGTTATCGGTCAGAGTACCGTTATCCATCACTTGCAATAACAAGTTAAATACATCTGGATGGGCTTTTTCAATCTCATCAAGCAGCAACACTGAATGAGGATGCTTAATCACCGCATCTGTGAGTAATCCCCCCTGATCAAAACCAACATATCCTGGCGGCGCACCAATCAAGCGGCTGACGGTGTGGCGTTCCATATATTCCGACATATCAAAGCGCAATAATTTGATATTCAGTGCCCTGGCAAGCTGCACGGTGACTTCCGTTTTGCCTACCCCTGTCGGACCAGCAAGCAGGAAAGAACCCACCGGTTTATTATCCTGCCCTAATCCCGCACGACTCATCTTGATTGCTTCGGTTAATGCTGCAATCGCTGTATCCTGACCAAACACCAGCATCTTCAACCGCTCATCCAGCGTCTTCAATACATCCTTATCACTGGCCGAAACTGTTTTTTCAGGAATACGAGCAATACGTGCAACGATAAATTCAATATCCGACACATTGATCGTTTTCTTACGCCGGCTGACCGGCACCAGACGAGTACGCGCCCCCGCCTCATCAATGACATCAATAGCTTTATCGGGTAAGTGACGATCAGTAATATATTTCACTGATAAATCAACCGCAGCGCGGATAGCTTTCGTGGTATAGCGTACATCATGGTGCGCCTCGTATTTTGGCCGCAACCCTTTAATAATCTGTACCGTCTCTTCCGGTGAAGGTTCAACAATATCAATCTTCTGAAAACGACGCGCCAGCGCTCGGTCTTTTTCAAAAATATTACTGAATTCATGATATGTCGTAGAACCAATCACCCTGATACGTCCACTGGATAACAGAGGTTTGATCAGATTAGCCGCATCGACTTGCCCCCCTGACGCCGCACCTGCACCGATAATGGTATGGATTTCATCTATGAATAGAATACTTTTTCTATCTTGCTCAAGGTTTTTTAACAAGGCTTTGAAGCGCTTCTCAAAATCACCGCGATATTTGGTTCCTGCCAGCAATGAACCAATATCCAGTGAATAAATCGTACAATTGGCCATCACTTCCGGTACATCTTTTTGTACAATCCGCCATGCCAATCCTTCTGCAATAGCGGTTTTCCCCACCCCCGATTCCCCCACCAATAATGGGTTGTTTTTCCGGCGACGGCACAGTACCTGAATCGTTCTTTCCAGCTCATCATGGCGGCCAATCAATGGATCAATCTGCCCTCTTAGGGCAAGTTGATTAAGATTAGTGGTAAAATTCTCCAACCGATCTTCACCAGCAGGCTGTTCTTCCGCAGATTGAGCGCCTATTCCCTGATGATCCGATTCAATGTCTTCTTTCTGCGTTCCATGAGAAATGAAATTAACCACATCCAAACGACTGACATCATGTTTACGCAGCAAATAAGCAGCCTGAGACTCCTGTTCGCTGAAAATAGCCACCAGCACATTAGCACCGGAAACCTCTGAACGCCCAGAGGACTGAACATGAAATACCGCGCGCTGAAGAACACGCTGAAAGCTCAAGGTTGGCTGAGTCTCCCGCTCATCATTCTCAGGCAGCAACGGTGTTGTTTGTGAAATAAAATTCTCCAGCTCCTTACGCAATTGAGCCAGATCGACCTTGCACGCTTCCAATGCTTCACGCGCTGATGAATTGCTTAACAATGCCAGCAATAGGTGCTCCACGGTCATAAACTCGTGTCTGTTATCCCGCGCTTTAGCAAAGGCAATATTAAGACTAAGTTCAAGCTCTTGATTGAGCATAGGCACCTCCCCCTAAAATCAGTATACTTGGTCAGATTTTTTCCAGCGTACAAAGTAATGGATGCCCCTGCTCCCTGGCATACATATTTATCTGAGCCGCTTTAGTTTCTGCCACCTCTGCGGTATAAACCCCACAAATAGCTTTACCCTGATAATGGACATCCAGCATTAATTGCGTTGCCCGTTCAACATCATAAGAAAAGAACTTTCGTAATACGTCAACTACAAACTCCATCGGAGTGTAATCATCATTGTTAAGAATGACCTGATACATTGATGGCGGTTGCAATTTTTGCTGTTGCTCACTCTTAACTAACTCTTTATTTTTCAAACTATTATGATATTCACTCATTGTTTTTCCAACAGGATTAATCGCTAATACCAGCTACTGCCAGCAAATAAATTATGTTTCCACTTATCTTATCATTTATCTGGGCAACTCCGTTTACCACAGTCTATTCCGCTATAAAAACCCGGCATAAAAGTGAATGAACAAAACTCATATCGTTATCTATATCAAACTTTGGTCATTCAAAACAACCAGACATTTGTTCTGTACTTGACGAGAATTTGATTTTTATTACAGTATGTTTTGTGAACAAACATAGATAATGTAACTGGTTACATGTGATTGTTTACGCACGTTATATTAATGACTCATCTCAACCGAAATGATTAAACGAGGGATGTAAAAGTATGGAGACAGGTACTGTTAAGTGGTTCAATAATGCCAAGGGCTTTGGGTTTATTTGCCCGGCAAGCGGCGGAGAAGATATATTCGCTCATTACTCAACCATTCAGATGGACGGTTACCGGACACTGAAAGCAGGCCAAAAGGTGTATTTCAGCATTCACCAAGGCCCAAAGGGAAATCATGCCAGCATTATTGTTCCCCTTGAAAACGAATCCAAAGGCCAGATAACCTGACCTATGGGTAATATGACCAGGTGTTACTTTTACACCCCACAGGCAATTTTGCCTGTGGGGTGACATAACGTCCACTTATTCTCTCGCCAGAGCGTCTATCGGATCAAGGCGGGCAGCATTACGGGCCGGCAAAAACCCAAATATCACACCAATTGCGGTAGAACAGGCGAAAGCACTCAGTAAAGCGACTGGCTGAAAAACAAAACTCCAGCCTGGCAGTGCCAGTTGCGCAATAAATGCAATCGTATAAGACAGTGCTATTCCCAAAATACCGCCAACCAAACAAACCAAAATAGCTTCTATCAGAAACTGCTGCATAACATCACTGGTTCTGGCCCCTACGGCCATACGGATGCCAATCTCTCTTGTGCGTTCAGTGACCGAAACCAACATAATATTCATGACCCCGATACCACCAACGATCAATGAGATGACTGCCACCATTGTTAAAAACAGCTGTAAAGTACGGGTCGTTTTTTCCACCGTTTTTATCAGCATATCCGTGTTATAGCTGAAAATATCCTTTTTCCCATGGCGTAAAGTCAGCAATCGAACGATCTTCTGTTCTGCCTCCTTAGAGTTGTGACCATCCTTGATTCTGACAACAACTGAATCCAGATAATTCCGGTTTAGCAGGCGACTGGTCATGGTGCTATAAGGTAACCAGACATGTAATGAACTATCACTGCCTAATGCCGATTTTCTTTCAGCTATCACCCCGACAATAGTGGCAGGCATATTACCCATCAGAATGACTTCCCCAATCACATTTTTTTGGTGAGGAAATAATTTACGCTGGGTATTTCTATCAATAACCACAACTTGCCCCTGACGGCGTACCATATCCGATGTAAAACTCATTCCCTGAGCAAAGCGCAAAGCATAAACCTGAAAATATTCATCACCAATGCCGGAGACCCTCGCAGCAACATCAATGTTTCCTTTACGAAGGCGCGTCCCTCCCTCAATATTCGGTGAAACCGCCAGAATATAAGATTGTGCTCTGATAGCGTCTACATCCGCGATTTTCAGCGCTTGCTTACTGACCGGATCGTCACTACCAAAATCTTCTCCCGGATAAACACTAATGGTATTCGTTGCAATCTCTTTAATATCGGATAACACCAATGCCTTAGCGGCATCTCCAATAACCAAAATAGTCACTACAGACGCGATACCAATAATAATCCCTAACATCGTCAACAAAGTCCGCATCTTGTTGACGACCATCGCCCGCCATGCCATCAATAAAGCTTCATTAAATCGGCCAAAAATCTGACGTATTGATGATATTTTAGATGTTATCGGTGGGGCTTCCGTCACGGTTTTACTCAGTTTCGAGCCTGAGTCACTCATAATGCGGCCATCTTTGATCTCAATAATCCGCTGTGCCTGAGCCGCGATTTTCGGATCATGCGTGACAATAATAACGGTATGCCCCTGTTCACACAGTTGTTTGAGGATAGCCATCACCTCTTCACCAGAATGGCTATCCAACGCCCCCGTTGGCTCATCAGCCAAAATAACCTGACCACCATTCATCAACGCCCTGGCGATACTGACCCTCTGCTGCTGTCCACCAGAAAGCTGCCCTGGCCGATAGTTGACTCTCTCGTCAAGCCCCAAACGGTCAAGCAACTCTACTGCTCTCTGTCTGCGTACAGTTTTAGCCGCCCCGGCGTAAATCGCAGGAATTTCTACATTCTGTTCAGCGGTCAAATGGGTCAGCAAATGATAACGCTGAAAAATAAACCCAAAATGCTCCCGTCTCAACGCCGCCAGTTCATCATTATTCAGTTCAGCAACATTCTGTCCCGCGACCCGGTATTCACCACGACTGGGTTTATCAAGACAACCAAGGATATTCATCAGTGTCGATTTACCAGACCCAGAAGCGCCGATAATCGCAACCATCTCTCCGGAGTGAATAGACAAGGTAACATCATCAAGTACTTTTATCTGTTGCTCACCAGCAGAATAGCTGCGCTCTATGCCTCTCAGCTCAAGTAACGCATTCATTACTCATCCCCTGCTTCACCACGACCAGTAATCACCTGCTCATGTTCTTTCAGGCCGGACAAAATCTGTACATTCACATCATTGCGTACACCAATAGTCACTTCCTGTTTCTCTTCTTTACCCCCCTTTAGGATATCCACCTCATAGCGGGTTGGGGTGATCTGTTTACCCAGAGCAAAAAGCGGGATCATTAACACGCCAGGATGGGAATCGAGCTGGATTTTTACTTGAGCCGTCATTTGTAAACGCAAAAGTTGCTTAGGGTTAGGCACCTCAAAGCGGGCATAAAAGAAAACGGCATCATTAATCTTTTCTGGCGTCGGCAAGATATCTTTCAACACACCAGTGAAATTCTTGTCAGGTGCGCCTAATACGGTAAAAGAAGCTTTCTGACCGGGTTTCAGGTCAATAACATCCGCCTCTGAAACTTCCGCTTTTACCAGCATCGTGCCAAGATCAGCCAATGTCAGAATAGTCGGGGCTTCCTGTGCCGCGATAACCGTTTGCCCTTGAAGTGTTTTGATATTAACAACAATGCCATCCATCGGCGCAGTAATACGGGTGTATTGCAAATTAGCCCTGGCAGTATCAAGGCTGGCCTGATTTTTACTGATTTGCGCCAGCAAAGTTTCTACCCTCGCTCTTTTCACTTCAACATCCGTTTTAACCTGATCTAATTCCTGGCGAGAGACTGCCTGCACTTCTGCCAGATTATTCTGACGTTGTAATGTCAGCTGTGCCAGCTTCAATTGTGCCCTGGCCTCCATCAGATTAGCGCTCAATTCTTTAATCGTCGCTTCAACTTCTTTTACTTGGTTTTGAGCAGGTTTAGGATCGATCAATGCCAATAACTGGCCCTTTGTCACCTTATCACCCACTTCAACATACAAGTTCTGCAACTGACCACTAACCTGCGCCCCTACATCTACTTTTCTGACAGCATCCAACTTCCCTGTAGCCAGGACATTTTTCTCCAAATCGCCTTTAATGACAGGTATAGTCTGATATTTAATCGTTTCTGGTCCACGCAGAAAATAGGCCAGAGCCAACGCAATAACTGCCACAATAGTTAACAACACAATCCATCGACGCTTCGAACTCATAAAATTCATTTAAATATCACCACTTTAAACATGGGAGCAACGGAGTGGGCAAAAAGCAATGTTTCTTGCAATGCCACAAAAACCGGAAATTTCCACTCATCCTAAATAGATACAACCCTCTTTGAGTTTTATATCTACTGAAAGTTCTTAATAACACACCCACCTTAAGAATAAAAAATTCTTTGAGCAACAACATACTTCACCTTATCCTGGCTATTCTCTTAATGTAAAAAAATTGTTATCTTTAATTTCCGTAGTCTTTCAGTCTGATTTTTAGACTAAACTTGGATAAAAAGACGTTAATCGTTTTAAAGGATATTAATTATGTATTCTGGGCTGCTGATCATTCTTTTGCCGTTAGCACTAGGCTATCTTACCCATTTGAATAACAAAGCACTGCTAAACGCTGTTCATCATCTTCTTAATGCAATGGTCTATGTCATTCTGTTTTTAATGGGAATCAGCCTCGCTTTATTGGAAAATTTAAGCAGCAATCTATTTTATATTTTTCAGTATGCTTCTGTATTTTTCTTGTGTATTTTTGCCTCCAATATGCTGGCATTATTCCTGTTTGAAAAACACAATCCCTGGATTGTCAGCCCGCATAAACAGGAAAAACCGCCTTCCCGTTTACATATGATTTTTGAATCACTGAAATTATGTGGTGTTCTGATTTTAGGTTTTCTACTTGGGTTAACCGACTGGTCATGGCTGCATTTCGCCAATCGTGCCAGTGAAATTGCGCTGGTTATTTTACTGTTGCTGGTAGGTATTCAATTACGTAACAGCGGCATGAACCTCAAACAGATATTGCTAAACCGCCGTGGTACGGCTATTGCGATTATCGTCGCTGTCAGTGCACTTGCTGGCGGTGCAATTGCGGCACTTATCCTTGGACTGCCGATCAAAACAGGTTTAGCATTTGCTTCCGGTTATGGCTGGTATTCCCTTTCCGGCATCTTGCTTTCTGACGCTTACGGGCCAATCATCGGCAGTGCCGCATTCTTTAATGATCTGGTGCGTGAACTTGCAGCAATTATGCTTATTCCGGTTCTGATCAATCGGTATCGTTCAAGCGCAATAGGGTTAAGCGGTGCGACTTCAATGGATTTCACTCTGCCGATATTACAACGATGTGGTGGAGTCAGTATTATTCCAGCCGCTATTGTTCACGGTTTTTTGTTGAGCTTACTGGCCCCTTTACTGATCGCATTCTTTACTTAATCAGTATTTCAGCCACAATGATATTCGATGTCATCAATAACAATCTGAACACTTACTTACTGAGAAATAAGAAATAATTATTCATTTCCGCCGTATGAAAACAGCATAAGCAAGCTTTTGTTAACGAATTATACAAAGCACAGTAGAACAGGTTAATCAGACATGTTATTGAAATATCGATTAATAATATTCTATGCATAAAATATTGCATAATTATGCTAATAGGTTTAGCATCGGGATAAATCACTGACTATTCAGAATTAAAGCATGAGTATTCAATTAAAAAGCATTGATTGCTATTACGGAGCCCATCAGGCACTGTTTGATATTAATCTTAAGTGTTGCTCAGGGGAAACGATGGTTTTGCTAGGGCCAAGTGGCGCAGGTAAAAGCACGTTGTTGCGGGTACTAAACCTGCTGGAAATACCGCGATCCGGCCAGTTGGCGGTTGCTAATCATCAATTCAATTTTGAACAAACGCCAGGAATAAAGGAGATTCGTTCTCTACGTCAGAATGTCGGTATGGTTTTTCAGCAATATAACTTGTGGCCACACCTCACTGTCATGGATAACCTGATCGAGGCCCCTTGTCGTGTGCTCGGTTTATCCAAACAGCAGGCTAAGGAAAAAGCAGATAAGCTACTTTCCCGTTTGCGCCTGGAGGATTTTGCCGGTCGCTTTCCACAACATTTATCCGGTGGACAACAGCAGCGGGTCGCTATTGCACGGGCATTGATGATGGAACCACAGATTTTATTATTTGATGAACCAACGGCGGCACTGGACCCGGAAATCACCGCACAAGTAGTGAATATTATCCATGAATTGTCTGCAACAGGTATTACACAGATTATCGTGACCCATGAAGTGGAAATCGCCCGTAAAGCCGCTAGCCGTGTTGTCTATATGGAAAACGGCCGCATTATAGAACAAGGTGATATCAGCCATTTTACTCAACCACAAACCAAAGCCTTTGCTAATTATCTGTCACACTAACTACTACAGGATATAGCGATGAAAAAATTACTCCTTGCCGCCCTCTTGGGTACCGTTACGTTATCTGCAACCGCCACGGAAAAACAGACCCTTCGTTTTGCCACGGAAGCCACTTATCCGCCGTTTGAATTTATTGATGCAAATAATAAAATTCAGGGTTTTGATATCGATCTGGCCAATGCCATCTGTGAGCAAATTAATGTAACATGTACTTTCACTAACCAATCATTTGACAGCCTGATCCCAAGTTTGAAATTCCGTCGCTTCGACGCTTTAGTGGCAGGTATAGATATCACCCCTGAACGTCAGAAACAGGTTGATTTTACTGATACTTATTACGATAACTCAGCGATATTTATCACAATTAAAGGCAAAATCTCCAGCATCGCAGACCTGAAAAGCAAACAAGTGGGTATCCAGAATGGTACAACTCACCAGAAGTACCTGATGGAACAACGAAAAGAGATTAAAACCGTTCCCTATGACAGCTATCAGAATGCCATTCTGGATCTGAAAAATGGCCGTCTGGACGCCGTCTTCGGTGACACTGCCGTTGTCAACGAATGGCTGAAAAAAAATGAAAACTTAAGTACCGTGGGTAACAAAGTCACTGACAAAAATTACTTTGGTATCGGTTTAGGGATTGCCGTGCGTAAAGGCAACAAAGAGCTACAGGATAAACTGAACAAAGCACTGGCTGATATCAAACGAGATGGCACTTATGACATCATCTATAAAAAATGGTTTGAATAATAACTGAACATCAATGAATGAATTTCAATCTCTAGCAAGCGCCGCCTGCATCACCGTCGGCCTTGCCGTTTCTGCATTAGTGCTTGGTCTTATTTTAGCCATGCTATTTGCTGCCTGGGAATCAGCGCGCTGGAAACCCGTTGCCCTGCTTGGCACCTGCTGGGTCACCCTATTCCGGGGATTGCCGGAAATTTTAGTCGTACTTTTCGTCTACTTCGGCGCATCACAACTGCTGATGACACTGGCGGATGGCTTTGAGGTTTATCTTATCTTCTGGCATCCCAGAATCCAGATAGATATTCAGGATTTTTATGTCAGCCCATTCCTTTGTGGTGTCATTGCACTTTCCCTGCTCTACTCTGCCTATG
The DNA here is from genome assembly GCF_011189505.1 of Photorhabdus tasmaniensis. Lineage (GTDB taxonomy): Bacteria > Pseudomonadota > Gammaproteobacteria > Enterobacterales > Enterobacteriaceae > Photorhabdus > Photorhabdus tasmaniensis. Next base: position 13,600 of record NZ_PUJU01000016.1, on the reverse strand, counting down.
CATCCCAGACACTTCGTGGCGCGATAAAAGCCATTCCTGCCGGCCAATGGGAAGCCGGTCAAGCATTAGGTCTCGGCCGCACTGAAATATTTTTCCGCCTGATAATGCCTCAGATGTGGCGACATGCTCTGCCAGGGCTCGGTAACCAATGGCTGGTTTTACTCAAAGACACCGCATTGGTATCGCTTATCAGTGTTAATGATTTAATGCTGCAAACCAAAAGTATTGCGATACGGACTCAGGAACCCTTTACCTGGTATATGATTGTGGCGCTTATCTATCTGGCTATCACCCTGATCAGTCAGTTTCTTCTGAAAAAAATTGAGATGCATACCACCCGCTTTGATCGGAGTGCTTCCTGATGCTTGAATATATTCAACAAATTCTGCCAGGGCTGCAAACCAGTCTGAGCCTGACCGCTGCGGCTCTTTTTACCGCTTTCATGATGTCCGTGCTGTTCACTATGGTTCTGACCATCAAATTGCCAGTACTGACACAGCTGGTAAAAACCTACATTACACTGTTCACCGGTACCCCTTTGCTGGTGCAGTTCTTTCTGGTTTATTACGGGCCTGGGCAGTTTCCATCTTTAAAAGAGTCTCCGTGGCTTTGGCATTTACTGTCTCAACCCTGGCTGTGTGCAATGGTAACACTGGCGCTTAACAGCGCGGCATATTCTACCCTGCTATTCCATGGCGCAGTAAAGGCCATTCCCGTGGGCCAGTGGCAATCCTGCCAGGCGTTGGGAATGTCTAAAGCACAATCCATGCGGATCCTGCTGCCATATGCCTTCAAACGGGCATTATCTTCCTATTCCAACGAAGTTATATTGATTTTCAAGAGTACTTCTCTTGCAAGTACGATAACTTTACTGGAGGTGATGGGATACAGTCAGCTTCTGTTTGGCCGTCATTATGATGTGATGGCTTTTGTTGCCGCAGGTATAATTTACCTGTGTGTTAACGGTATCCTGACGTTGCTGATGCGGATGATTGAACGACGCGCGCTGGCTTTTGAGCACCGTAATTAAACAGGATGGGCGTTCCCGCCGGAACCCCATCCCAGACACATCTATCATTCAGTTTTGATTCAACACCAATAACGTCAAAACTTCGTAATGCTCAGTATGAGGGAACATATCGAACAACTGTGTTTTTTCCACACGGTACTTGACCAACGCAGTGATATCCTTCGCCATCGTCGGAGCATTGCAGCTTGAATAAAGAATATAATCCGGTGCCATTCTAGCGAGATAATCACACAACGCTTTACCCATTCCGCGACGAGGTGGATTGACCAGAACCAGTTGAGGAATGTGATCCTTTGCTACGGCAAAGTGCGTTGAATCCAACGCCTTGAACTCAATGTTTTCCAAACCCAATGTTTTGGCCGAATCAACGGCACAATCAATCGCTTCCGGGCTGATTTCAATGCCAGTTAAACGGGTATTTTTATCCGCACAATGAAGGCCAAAACCACCAACGCCACAAAACAGATCCCACATACTGCTGATTTTCAGTTCACGCACCCAGCGCCCTGCTGTCGCATACAACTCAGAAGCAATTTCCGGGTTAGTCTGGAAAAAACTGCGTGGACGAATATAAAGAGGAACGCCATTAAATTCTTCTTTTAGTGCTTTTTGTTCAGTAAACAGGATCTCCTTTTCGCCTTCCAGGATCGCCATATGGATTGGCTGAATATTGGCAGAGATAACCGTAAGCTGTGGCAATTGCTCCCGCAACCGGGGTAAAGCACGCTCCAGTTGAGCAATTTTCGTTTCAGAGCGCAGGACAAAACGCAGCATCATTTCACCGCTATGACGACTTTCTGTCAGTAACAGGTATTTCAGCTCACCCCGTTTACGGGCAACGTTATATGGCGTCAAGCCAGCGCAAGCAATGAAAGATTTAACAACATCAAATACACGCTGAAAATGCGCCGGATAGAGAGGACAATTACACAGATCAACGGCAACCCCATCGCGATGCAACATGCCCAGCAATGGACGCTCTACACTGCCACTGACGACCATTTTAGCTTTATTACGAAAGGCGTTTTGTTGACTGGCAATCGGAAGCAACCATTGATTCACGATGGTTTGGCATAATAACTGTTTTAAATTCTGCTGCTTATCTTCTAACTGCTGAAAATAGGGTTTCTCGAGCCACTGACAGGAGTGACAATGCCCCGCGGAATATTGCGTACATTGCATTGTTGAACGACCGTATTGGAAATATTAGTGCAAAGTAAAAGTCGGTGCTTTAACGGAAGCCTGTGACTCTTCTTCCTCTTCAATATCACCCTCGATTTCGATATCACGGCTAATATACAACAAGTTATTACTGTGAATTTCAAAAATCACACTCCCAATCTGTTCTTCGCCCTGCTGCAAAAAATGAGAAAATTGGGTAAAAGTCAGCCCGGCTGAAACAAGGAAAGATTGACATACCACTAACTTCGGTAAGTTTTCATCCTGAATATCAAGAAAAGCCTTAATCATCAGCGAACTGGAGTTAATCTGGCTTAAATTAGCCATCAGAGGAATAATGGCTGTTGGCTTCACCTCAGCCAAAGCAGAGAACAAAATTACATTGTCCAACAGATCAATTTTAGCATCGAATAAACCATCAATATTCTGCATATGAGGTAGATGCAATGCCTGGCACGAATCGCACTCAAAGTAGGAAATTTTGAGCTGATCCAACCACTCACGCAATACTGATAAGTCAGGAATGACAAGTGAACCCATCTAACAACCTCATACAACGGAAAATGAAAAAGCGCTATAGCTTACGAAATTATTCTTTATCGCGCTATCACCAATAGCTGATAAATTATTTTTCTTTACCGTTATCGCTCGCTTTTGCCTTATTTTTACTCTCTTTTTCATCATCGATTCCCAGAAAAGAGAGGCCGTATACCGCACGCCAGACAATGTTGACCGCAGCAGGAACCAAACAACCAATACCAGCGAAAATCATAACAATATGCGCTTCTGACGTCATTAGCCGATCCGGTAATATGACAATATCATTAATAGTCAAATATGCCAGTATCAGCCACCCGATGCCAATAATTTCCAGCAAGATAACCTGCTTTGGCATATCTGCCAATGAACTCATACTGTCTTTATGACTCTGCATTTGCAGCCTCACTGATAACATGGTTTGCATTATACTACCGCAAGCCCGCTGCCAAAATCGATATGATTAATTAAAACAAAAGGCAATTCCTACTTTTTTTTGCCGATCGATACAGGCATAGTAGCGATAAATTAACATGAGCAATACAGCAAATTATAAGATAACCAAGAGGAGTTTATATGTTTACTGTGATTTTCGGCCGTCCTGGCTGCCCGTACTGTGTCCGCGCAAAAGAGTTGGCTGAACGACTGAAAGAACAACGTGATGACTTTGACTTCCGTTATGTTGATATTCACGCAGAAGGCATCACGAAAGCTGATCTGGAAAAAACGGTTGGCAAGCCTGTAGAAACGGTTCCACAGATTTTCGTTGATGAAAAACATATCGGTGGCTGCACAGATTTCGAAGCGTATGTAAAAGAACACCAACTGTTGCCATAAACAAACCTCACGCTCTACTTTTGTTGCTGTAAAAATAGCGGGTGATTATTATAACTGTTGACCAGATTGGTTTGTGCAAAAAATGTTATTTTCATCAAATTGAAAAAAATTTGTATTTTTTTCTTAATCACAAAGAACTTTCTTGCCAAATCGTAGTCTGACTTAATGCCACTGCTTTTCTTTGATATCCCCATATTGAGGAACCCGATAGTTCATCCATTTTGGTTCAAGACTATCGGGTTTTTTTATGGCCTGAAAAAATTGCCTAAAGGATATGACGTTCAACAACACATCACCGATTCTACTGATGCTCAAACTATCAAATATGGGTACTACCACAAGGCCAAATCAGAGAATAATATTATATATATCAATAGATTGTTCATTTTTCATCATTATGACTACCCGATATTTTCTTGATGGAAATATAAACGAAAAATAAATAACACCCATAATTAAGACAATTATTCTTTACTCACAAACCAAGCAATTTTACTCTCTTGCGTCCAACTACCGTGATGTACATAAATAAATGACTATAATGTGAGGCCCGATTTGTTAGAACAAATGAACCATAATCTGTTTACTTTTTTCAATGCTACGCCTGAATCATCACCTGTCATGATTGTAATGGCTATTTTCATTGCGAAATACCTGGTTCTTATTTTCCCTCTGACATTGGCTAGTCTCTGGTTTTGGGGTTCAGAGCGTGCTCTTTCCCGTCATCGGATTATCGTCAGTAAAACCGCTATGGCTTGCTGTTTTGCTATGCTAACCTCATTGTGTATCGGTTTACTCTGTCCTCACGACCGCCCTTTTGCCGAAGGTTTTGGTTACAATTTTCTTCCCCACGCGCCAACAACCTCATTCCCAAGTGATCACGGGACAATAGTCTTTACTTTCGCTTTATCCTTTCTGTTCTGGTACAGAATGTTACCTGGCTTATGTCTGATGGCAACCGCATTGGCTATCGCATGGTCCAGAGTCTATTTAGGCGTTCATTGGCCGATGGATATGGTTGGGGCCTTTCTCGTCAGCTTGATGGGATGTGCTTTTACACAAATGGTATGGACTCTGTTCGGCGAAAATTTGCAAAAAAGATTACACAACCTGTATCAGCGCTGCTGCTCTTTTCCTATCCGGAAAGGTTGGATAAAAAGCTAGCAACACACTGCCAATAATCCAGACTCACAAAAGTATGGGTATTTATGCCAGCACAGTGTTTTTAACAGACAATATACATGCAACTTAATCATCCCAGATAAGCAAACTCTGCCTTAATCAAGATCTTTTTATTAGAAATTACTGACTAATTTCACAGGCAAAGATGAACGTTAGTTAAACAATAGGATAATATCCCACATCCTATTTAACATTTATTTGCCTTTAAATTCAGCTCAACTCTTTTCATAAATCAAGAAAACCTGTACAAATCACTATGCAAATAAATATATAACGAAAGAGATTATTAAAATTTGATCAAAGAATGGTTAGTACATATTTCATGCATATTATTGATGCTATCAATCTGTTATTCTTGTTTTATATATATCTTTCACAAAGATACGAGCATGGTAAAGGATAGATATATTTTCATATCTGGTAACAAATTGATATTTATCAATTTATTAACTCTTACTTCTATTTGTCGTTTCCATTCATTAATATGTAAACAAAAGAAAGGAAATAGCGAAAACATAAGAGAATAATGAGAGTTGAGTAATAGAGAAATTAAGGTTATAATTTGACCTTATTAAAATTGGTAATACTCAGGTAACAATTACACTAAATCTCGTAACATGATGACTTTTCGGGATATATTATACATTTGGGATGATGATCACGGTACTATTCACTGAAAATCGCTATCTTGCCGCTATCAAAAGTCTGGCTTTAAAATTTCCAGACTTTCTTTCAAAAGAGAAAGTAAAGCGAAAATTTTGGCTTACTCATTTAAAGTCTGATTTTCGACCAAAGCGATAATAAAAGCGTTTAAATAGAAACCAGAGATATTTAAAGAATTTATATTTATAAAGAAAGAGTTAGGCCACATGCATTTGCATGCATGTGGCGTTGTAATTTTGTTTTTTAATTTACCGCGTTATTCTCGGAGATACCTATGGATATGACTCAAACAGGTACGATCGCTTCCTCGGCTACCAGCCCAAGCGATTATAAAACCTGGCGTAAATCAGATACAGTATGGATGCTTGGCTTATATGGTACCGCGATTGGTGCTGGTGTGCTGTTTCTACCCATCAATGCAGGTATTGGTGGTCTACTGCCCCTGCTGGTGATGACACTGCTGGCTTTCCCAATGACATTCTTTGCTCACCGCGGAATGTGCCGTTTCGTTCTGTCCGGTAAGAATCCAGGTGAAGATATTACCGAAGTAGTAGAAGAGCACTTTGGCAACCTGGCAGGTAAACTGATCACCCTGCTCTACTTCTTCGCTATCTATCCGATTCTGCTAGTTTACAGTGTTGCTATTACCAACACCGTAGACAGCTTTATTGTTCATCAATTGCATCTGCCCTCTCCACCTCGTGCCCTTTTGGCTCTGATCTTGATTGTTGGCATAATGAGCATCGTTCGTTTCGGTGAACAAGCTATCGTTAAGGCAATGAGCGTACTGGTATTCCCATTTGTTGCAGTTTTGATGCTACTGGCGTTTTACCTGATCCCTAACTGGAACACCGCCATCTTCGAAAACATCACCATTTCTGCTGCAGGTGCAAGCCATGGACTGCTGGTTACCCTGTGGCTGGCAATCCCAGTCATGGTATTCTCCTTCAACCACTCACCAATCATCTCAGCATTCGCGGTAGCAAAACGTAAAGAGTATGGCCAAGACGCTGAGAAAAAATGCTCACGCATTCTGTCATACGCTCACATCATGATGGTTATAACCGTCATGTTCTTCGTGTTCAGTTGTGTATTGAGCCTGTCCTCAGAGAACCTAGCAGAAGCCAAAGCACAAAATATTTCTATTCTGTCTTATCTGGCTAACCACTTTAATACACCAGTGATTGCCTACATTGCTCCGTTTATTGCATTTATCGCAATTACCAAGTCTTTCCTTGGTCATTATCTGGGAGCTCGTGAAGGTTTTAACGGTATGGTTGTTAAGACACTGCGCGACCAGGGCAAAACCATTGCGCCTAAAAAGCTGAATCGTATCACATCCATTTTCATGTTAGTGACCACATGGATAGTCGCTACCCTGAACCCGAGTATCCTGGAAATGATCGAAAGATTGGGTGGTCCGGTTATCGCAATGCTGCTGTTCATTATGCCAATGTATGCAATCCGTAAAGTCCCTGCCATGCGCAAATATAGTGGCAAACTGAGTAACGTATTTGTCGGCTTCATGGGGCTGATTGCTATCTCCGCTGTCCTTTACTCGCTATTTGCATAATCAACGCCCGGTTGCTGCCTTCTTCTATGGGCAGCAACCGAATAACGATATCAGCCTGCTGATTCTCAATATCAAAACACCTGAGTCAGTAAGCAGAAAAATTTAAACTACACTGCCCACTTCACCCAATCCCCTTGCTGCTCGTCATATTGCCACAGGTCGTCTTCGTCGAAATGTCCACGCTCCTCTATCGGTACCCCCTGCTGTTCCTCCTCTTCCCATTGTTGCCGCAACTTATCTGTTAAGATATAAGGCGTCCTGGTGGCGACTTCTCCAGTAAAAGGAAATCTATTCCCGGCTTCCTCTAAGCGGATAAACTTGGCATCAGTGGGAATATTCGAGATAACCACGGCCTCAGTCGCTGACGGAAAGAGCATATAACCATTAATCAAAGGGAAATATCGTGGTAAACCCGGTTTATGCGGTGGTGGAATGATGTCAACCGCATTCCATGAAAGAAGATAATCCAACCCCTCATCTTTATTGGGCCCCATTGGATAACCTTGGTAAAAATAACGATTTTGAACTGAATAACTTCCCGTTAATACATAGGCTATATAAAAATAGTAACTAACCAGATCTATTTCTTCTGTTCTGAACGTACCGAATATTGAATGCAAAGGAAACGTTCCCATGCCACCAAGGAGACCAAGAACCTCATACTGTTCATTGTGACCATACTGATCAATATATTTTCCCGTCTTGATTTTCGACACCTGCATATCCGTCAAGATATTATCGTGTCCATTACTTGAGTTGAATCTATATCGACCGTAAAGAAAATGCAGACTATCCTCATAAATGTAAGTAAATTGCTCTTGATTAAGAGTACGGAGAGGATCGGGTTTATCTGTCCATCGCTTATCAGCGCCTAAATTATTGCGATTTCCGAAACGGATGGAAAGCTCCATCGGATCAAGATATGACATATAACCACCTTTTCATCACAAAATAGTGGGCACATACGCCCATTAAAAAACGATAATTATTTCCTTTTTACGCATATTAATTATTTGATAAATATAAAAATCACCCGATATCATTTAACCTTAATATTGAAATAGTTAATCATATCTCTATCTTATACGTTAATGATTTTTTTAAAGAATAGACGAACAATTCACAAAGGAAAAGATTTTTTGTAAAAAACATATAAAACACTTCATTTACATTGATATTCATATAAATTTCAAACAAATAAAATAACCATATTTATTTACAATAATTAAAAATACAACCTATTTCTTTAATTAAAAAATCAATCATTTCAAATAAACACATTACCAATAATATTTTAATTTCACCCAATTATATACATTTTATAAAGTTACAATTATTTTATATTCATCACATTGACAATATACCTTATATTCTTTTAACAAGATAATTCTATATATCAGATGATTACATTATTTTTCAAAAATTATTTGACAACATCTAAATAGCACCTATAGTTATATGTGTTAGACAAAATGTTATATGCCAATTAAAACCATTAACTGCCCTATATTTTTAGTACTAAAAAAATTTCTTATGTAGATTGCTTTTATAGTAGAAGTACCAACCACCTTATATTCCTCAAGAGAATGGTTTTACATTCTTTACCTTGGGAAAATATAAGTTAATTTATTAATTAAATTATATTTTGGAGTTTACATTATGATTAACGACATGCATCCTTCTTTAATGAAAGATAAAGACCTAGTAGACGATGTACTCTTACGTAGCTGTAAAATCATTGGCATGAAGGTTATGCCTGACAAAGCTATGCAAGTTATGGTGACGGTATTACTCCTTGATGGCGTATCTGAAGAAATGCTGTTGAAGTGGAATCTTATGGATAATAGAGGCATGGCTATTTATAAGGTTCTTATGGAAGCTCTTTGTGCTAAGAAAGATGTGAAGATAGGAACGGTAGGAAAAGTCGGACCTCTCGGCTGCGATTATATTAATTGCGTAGAAATCTCTATGTAAAATAATTGCTTGTTGTTAAATGTTTGGGCTAAATAATAATTCCTAATATAAAATCGATCTGATTAAAACGATTTAATGAATTGCAAAATACAATACTGCTGCAATAGGATATTTAGCACAACATTTTTCAGGTAGAATGATACCGATTTTACAAAGACGCATTCTATCAAACTTAAGGCAGAACGTAATATTAACGTTCTGCCTGCCATTATTATATTCAACACCATCTAATAGCGAAATATAAATTCATAAAAATAAATTTATCAAAAGATTAAAATCAATTCACCTGACTATATAAATAGGTTTTCATAATAGTGATACACCCATTTTTACCCTTCCCGATTTTTGCTGTTGTCATGATACTGCTTCCATGAATACCTTTACATGTTGAAGCCATTGCCACATAAATTGACAACAGTGGTTCCGTGTCACGTCGTTCATTTCAGAGTATCGATGCGATGATAGGCATAACGCTGGTCGTTTGGTGATTTGTGACGATTAATCAGATCGTCAAAATCGGACTGAGTTCCCTCCAGTGATCTACTCTTTTGAAATCTTATTTAATCAATAAATTAACCCAGTACCGTGGCGGTAAAACGACACATTGGATCCTCACGCCAGTTTCAAATTGCCTGATGGCTTACTGGATGAACAAGGAAAAACTCAAACAGATACATGGCAACACTAATGCAACATTGGGCAATACCATCCCACTCTCGCCTGTTAGGCTTGAAGCGCTAACTGCGTGACAACCGCACCTCACAAAAAATTCGTGATCTACATCACATTTTTAAAATTAATCGGATATTAACCAATCAAATAGCCGCGACACCGTACATTTTTTGTTATATTTCTTCGCTCAGATATTATATAGGCAAAACTATTCATTCTTTGTCTTTACTCTCTGAGGTAACCCATGGCATAACAGCCCAGATTACCTGCTTGATTGCTCAATGACGGTTATCAACAAGACTATCAGCAACAGACTGCTAGCAACCTCATTGCCTTAATGCTTTTCTTCAGGGCGGTCCCTTTGACCCCTTGATTATTTGCTGACTACACGCAAAAAACCGCCGGACCGAGGGTCTGTGCGTTGAATATCCTCATGAATAATTTAAGGAGGCGTGATGTCATTCCAGAAAAATCAACCCAGGCCATCGAGTGCCAAACACATTGCCGACCGGCCAGCGCGAAGCGTTACTGGCGGTTATCGACAGCTTCCAGGCCGCCGGATGAGTTGACAGGGGGTGAAATATGTCACTTGGTGATGAGATTGTCGCCCGGATTGCCCGAGTCGGGGCGTTACATGCCGCCCCGGTTGCGCCCCCATCGGGCGCTCCCGGCCCGGCAGCGGCCCGAGAAGGCGACCCGATTAAACATGCCAGCTTCCTCGGTGCTCTGGCCGGAGCCATTACCGGGGCGCTGATAGGTGCGGCGGTGTTTGCCGCCGCCTCGGCACTGGTGGGCCTGACCCTCCTCACCGGCGGATTAGCCACCGTTGCCATCATTGCACTGGGCAGCGCGGCGACCTTTGCGCTGGGCGATGTCATCAGCGCCGCCAGTTCGGCGGTGACCAAAATGGTGGACAGTATCGGCCCGCCCAGTGGCGCACTGCTGACCGGCTCCCCCAATGTGTTTATTGAAGGTAAAGCTGCGGCACGGGCCACCGTCGATACCGCAGGCTGCAATAAACACCCGGCTCCGCCCCTGATTGCTCAGGGCAGTGAAACCGTGTTCATCAATGGCTTCCCGGCAGCCCGGGTGGATGACAAACTGGTCTGCGGTGCCACCATCAAAGCCGGGGCCAAAACCGTGTTTATCGGCTCCGGTCAGGGCACCTACCTGGCCGTTGCCGAAGAGTTCTCCGCCTGGCAGCGGGCGATTCTGATGGCGGTGGAATTTCTGGTGCCGCCCTCCCGGGGGGCGATTAAGGGCCTGGGTAAACTGTTCACGAAAACTGGCCGGCAGGCCGTGCTCAATGGGGCAAAGGCCGGGGCCCGGCACGTCGGGAAAATCGTCTCGGGTAAAACCTTCTGCTGTGCCAAAACCGCCTTTAAAGAAACTCAGGGAGTGAGACGTTACCGGGACAGCACCAAAAAATTCTTCACCGGCGACCCGATTGACGTCACCACCGGCCAGCTCTTCGACCAGCGCACCGATATCACCCTTGGCCAGACCCTGCCGCTGGTGTTTTTACGCAGCTGGGCTCCCGGGGAACAGGGCCTGCTGGGGCCGGGCTGGACCGACAGCTTCTCCCAATGCGCCCGGGTTACCGGCGACCGGGTGGAAATCAGCACTCCCGAAGGGGCGTCACTCTACTTTGCCTTACCGGCCGCCTGTACCCACAGTATCAACCCCGACCACCCGGATTTTACCCTGAGCCGGGGCAAACAGGGCTATATCCTGCGCCACCGTGACTCACCGGTATGCAAGTATTTTGCCCTGCCCGTTCCGGTTGCCGCCGATGCGCCCCAACGCTGGCAGCTGACCGAACACCGGGACTGCTATGACAACCGGCTGCGGTTTATCTATAACGAGCGCTATCAGCTGACTCAGGTTATTCACAGTGACGGACCGGTCCTGACACTGCGTTATAACCTGCGGGGCCAGCTCACCGATATCCTGCGAACCGATGAAGGGTTACAGGAAGTGATGGCCCGCTATCACTACCATGACAATGGCTGGCTGGCCGAAGCGGACAGCACCCAACACTTTCACCTGTATTATGAATATAACGCGCAGGGCCTGATAAGCCGCTGGTCTGACGGTGACCAGACCGGGGTGGATTACCGCTACGATAAACAGGGGCGCTGTACCGACAGTGTGGGCACCGGCGGCTTCTACCCGGTCCACCTGGACTATGCTCCCGGCATCACCCGCTCTACCACCCCACAGGGGCACACCACCACCTGGCATTACAACGACCAGCTGCTGGTCACTGAAATCCACACGCCCGGCGGCAGCGTGACCCGCAATGACTACGATAACTGGGGCAATCTGGTCCAGCAGACATTGCCGATGGGCGAAACCCTGGCCCTGACCTATCTGGCCGATACCGGTCGGGTGACATCACTGACGGATGCGACCGGGGCAGTCTGGCAATACAGCTATGATGCGGACACCCTGCAACTGACCAGCATGACTGACCCGCTGCACCGCACCTGGCTGCAACTGTATGATGAACAGGGCCAGCCCTCGGGATTTATTGCCCCGGACGGCCGGAAAACCACCCTGACCCGCAATGCCTTTGGGCTGGTGACCGCAGAAGAAGACACTGACGGGAACCGCCGCACTCAGGAATATGATAGCCATCAGCGGCTGGTGAGACTGTTTGATGAGGAGCACCGCACCGTCAGCCTCGGCTATGACAGCCAGGACCGGCTGCGCAGCCTGACCGCTGCCGGCGCGCTGTGGCGCTGGCGTTACGACCGGCATCACCGGGTGGCGGTCAGCGACCGGCCGGACAACCATCTGGAGCATTTTCACCATGACCGCCACGGGAACCTGACCTGCTGGACGGATGCGCGCGGAGTGGCCTGGCAGGTGGAATACGGCCCGTTTGACCTGCCGGTAGCGCGGGTTGATGGTGAGGGGCACCGCTGGCAGTATCGCTACGATGCGGATACGCTGCAACTGACTCAGGTGATAAACCCACAGGGGGAAAGCTACACCTACCTTCTCGATGCTGAGGGCCGGGTGGTCACTGAACAGGATTATGCCGGCACCCGCTGGCACTACCGTTATGACTTATCGGGTAACTGCATTGAAAAACGGGACGGAGAAGACACGGTTACCCGCTATAACTATGATGTGGCGCAGCGCCTCACGACCCTGCATACCCCGGAAGGCACCACGCATTATCATTACGATATTGTGGGACGGCTGCTGACAGTTGAATCACCGGACAACACCCTGTCGTTTGAATATGATGACCAGGACCGGATAGTCCGGGAAATCCAGCCGCACGGGGAAATTCAGCGTCACTACCCGGATAACCGCACCCTTGAGCGGCAGCTGTTCACCGGGGAAACAGCCCCGCCGGCCGGGCCGTCACGATTTACCGGCCAGACCCACCGGGAACACTGGCAAAGCCAGATACAGGTTAACCGGGCCGGGGAGCTGACCGGCCTGACGCTGGACAGCCTGCTGCCCCTGACGGTAGAACGCGATGAAGCGGGACGGGACACGGGTCGTTACACCGAAAGCGGCTTCATTGTGCGCCAGCAGTATAACCTGATGGGGTTACTGACGGCACAACGGGCGGGCCGTAACCCGCACATCTTTCGCCCGGCTGAACTGGAAGACATTGGCGAACCGGCCTATGCCAGCCTGGCCCGCCGGTATGACTATGATACCGGGCTGAACCTGGCCGCCGTCCACGATGACAGGCAGCAGCGGCACTATTGCCTTAACGGCAACGGCCAGGTGGTCTCGGTCAGTGACGAAGGGAACCTGCGCGAACATTATCAGTATGATGCCACGGGCTACCCTGCCCGGCGGTTCGACGGGGTGCAGGAGATAATGGGGGAAACCCTCTATCAGGAAGGTCACCGCCTGAACTGGGTTGGCTCACACCGGTTTGTCTACGACCTGGCTGGTCGCATGAAAGAGAAACAATTTTTAGC
>NZ_PUJU01000015.1 GCF_011189505.1 Photorhabdus tasmaniensis | reverse complement strand
GAAAACGGAAGCCGAGCCTTCTGCCATCTGGCGCAGGCCATGCTCTTTACTGCATTCCACCGTGCTGCGTGTCGCGATAGCGGCGGGTCTGCTGTTGATAAAGACATTGGGGGAGCCTCGCGTAATTTCCCCGCAGGGACTGCGCGACGAGGCCCCCGCAGAGACAGCAGCGTCACGCGCCATGTCGCCTAAATAACCCGCCGCCATGCCCACCGCAATGGCGGCACCAATCAGCAAAACGCCCACCCCGATACAGGATGCGGCCAATCCGGCCACAAAGAGGGCCCCGGCGAGAATCCCCCCGGCAGCTGAAATTAATGAACCGATGACGGTTCCCGCCATCAGTCCCGCCATGGCGCTGGCATGGCCTATCGTGTCTCCGAGTCGTGCAGCTTCTGGCATAACGTCCCCGCCCTAGAACTGGAAACTTTTCAGGCCGTCATCCAGCCACTGCCGTTGAGCATCGGTGAATTTCTGCGGGGATGACAGGGTGAAAATCAGCATTTTTTTCTCATCCAGCCGGAATACGGCCTGATATTGATAGACTTGTTGGCCTTTTTTGGGCCGATAACGGGAAAGCAGCGCGGTGCCCTGCCGCAAGTTATCGCCCAGCGTCGCGGGCTGCTCTTCCAATAATTGCCAGTTGCGCAGACCGTTTTTCAACAGACCTTTTTGACGGGTGAGGTAACCGGGGAGATCTTCGCCTTCGATTAACTGATCACGCGAGATATTCAGCGCCGGGGCCTCAGGCGCGATGAGGATGTTTACCGTCTGTTCCTGATAGCCTTCCGGTAACAGCATGCTGCCTTCAGTGAACCGACAACGGGCTTGATTGTCCATCTTTCTTTCGTCTTATGTAGTAGGCGTGCCGAACAAAGCAACAACATTGATAATCCTGATTAAACAAATGCAGGGTGCCTCTCCTGCTCAGTCATCAATAAATTTATATAATAAATAATGTTGTCCGTTTACTATTCAGACAAAAAGATATAACAAAAAATCAGCTATGTCTTAATTATCCGGAGAATTAATCACCAACGAATGTCATAAAATGTGATTTAGGTCACAAAGCATGCCGATAATCTCGCTGGAAACCGGTTTTATATTAGCTAAATCACTAAAGCTTTATTCAACCTAGTTACCTTGCCCGGTTGATAGAGCGGGTATTAATCACCAGAGAAGGTTAACACTGTATTTTTTATGATGTTATTGATATTGAACAAAATAGGTTGCCCCTTTTACTACTCAGGGGCCACCCTTTTTCTAATTCCGAAATAAAATCAATAACGAACCATAACCGATTTCAATTCAGTATAGTGCTCAATAAAGGCGCTACCGAATTCACGGCCAATACCTGAAGATTTCGTACCACCGAACGGTAATGCCGGATCAAGGAATGTATGCATATTAACCCAAACAGTCCCGGCTTCAATACGTGGGATCATACGCATAGCTTTGCCCAGATCATTGGTCCATAAACTCGCCGCTAAACCAAACGGCGTGCTGTTCATCAACCCAATCAGCTCTTCCTCATCGTTATAACTAAGGAAAGTGCCCACAGGACCAAATGTCTCTTCCTTCATCAACGAATCTTCCGGGCTGTTAGCACGAATAACGGTTGGCGCCACAAAACAACCAGGTCTTTCCAGAGCATAACCACCATAAACAATTTCACTGCCTTCCTGACGAGCTTTGTCAAACAGGGACAGTATCTTGTTATAGTGCTCTTTGTTCGCCAGCGGTCCCATTTCCGTTGATTCATCCAGCGGGGAACCCATGTTCATTGCAGCAAGTCTTTCAGACAACAATTTCAGCACTTCATCCATGTGGCCGGCAGGAATATAGAAACGTTCAGCCGCAGCACAAATTTGCCCTTGATTGAGATAACCCGCTTCCAGAATACCATCAACGATCTTTTCAACAGACATATCTGCCAAAAACGCTGCGCCGTTTTTGCCACCCAGCTCCAACGTGACGCGGGTCAATCCCTGCTCTATCGCTGATTTACCCACGGCAATACCGGTTGGCACAGATCCAGTGAAAGTCACTTTGGCACACAATGGATGACTTATCAGCACAGGACCCAATACTGAGCCTGAACCATTAACCACATTGATGACACCATCAGGAATACCCGCTTCTTTTGCCAATTCAGCCACCCTGAGCATGGTCAGCGGGGTGTATTCACTTGGTTTCAACACAATGGTACAACCACAGGTCAGTGCAGCCGCCATTTTCCAGATGGCAACGATAATGGAGAAATTCCACGGAATGATCCCTGCCACAACACCAATCGGCTCACGACGGGTAAACGCCGTGTATTGTTCACCTTTAAAAGAGGGCAAAGAAACATTCAGCGTTTCACCGCTGATCTTACTTGACCATCCGGCAAAATAACGCAGGAACTGAACAGAAGAATCAATTTCCAGCATGCGGGACAATTGGATCGTTTTACCAGAGCAAACACTTTCTAATTGCGCCAGTTCTTCCCGATGTACCAGTAACAGATCTGCCAGACGATTCAGGCAGTTACCACGCTCCATAGGTGAAGTTTGCGCCCACACACCATGAAATGCAGCATGTGCCGTTTGCATAGCTGCATTGACTTCCGCTTCACCACCTTGATTCACTGTCGCAATAACTTCATCAGTCGCAGGGTTCACCACGGAAAATGTTTCATTCCCCTGACCACTGACTAACTGACCATGAATATAATGACCATGATTGCGTTGCAGAAAGGCCGTAACCTGCTGTAACAGGGTTATATCACTCATTACTTAACTTACCTCTGATCAAACGGGTGCTTTTTAACCTTTAACACAAGCCAGATAATGCTTCACAAAACGGTCTACGGTCACTTCCCACAGCACTTCAGTTCCTTTCGCGGCAAACCAGGAATCCCCCGGATGATATTCAACTGTCTCACCGGTTTTCACATCGGTCAGTTTTACCGAACCTTCCGAAACGGTTGCATGCTCATCAAACGGGTACACCATACTGAATTTGCCACGGGTACAGGCGAAAATGCCGCAAGTCAGGTTATCAGTCGGTTCGCCAAATATCATTGCAATACTTGCCTGTGGATCACCTTCCACAACGGTAGAACCCAGATTGCTTACGCTACCAATGTCCAATAGTTCAGGCAGTGATTTGTTCAATAAAAGAGATTTAATCATGATGTTCTCGCTTCAAATAAAAGAATTTATAGATCGTTCAGTGAACGCTATTGATACCAAAAATCTCAATAAGTTAACGGCGGCCTTTCCAGTACCCTGACGTTTGATGCCAGATCTTGCCCGCCGACACCATCAGATGTCGTAACGTATCTTTACCAATAATGTTCGCATGAGGAATCGAGCTCATCAGGTCATAACGCTCAGAGCCTTCACTTATCCCCTCCGCCAGGACCTTACAAACGATATGGCTTGGCGTTACCCCAAAGCCGGAATATCCCTGCACGTAGAACACATTATTATGCTGCGGCAAAGAGCCGATTTGCGGGAACAGGTTGGCGCTGCAACATAATGGTCCTCCCCATGCCAATTCAATTTTCACATCTTTCAGATAGGGGAAAACCTTCAGCATCAAATGGCGGTTCCAGGCTTTCAAATCCGATGGAATGTGTTCAATGAAAGGCGTTGTACTGCCGAACAATAGGCGGTTTTCGTTAGTCACCCGGTAGTAGTCGATAACCGGACGAATATCACTGTATGCACCACGGATTGGGCTGATTTTCTCGATCAAATCATCCGATAATTCTTCCGTCATTAGCTGGAAGGCATAAGTGTTAATTGTCTTCTTGTAGATATACGGCTCAAGGCCATTGAGGAAACCGTTACAAGCCCACAGCATTTTATTGGCGCGAACAGATCCCATTGAGGTACGAACCGTCACCCTGGAACCATATTCAACATTCAGCACCTGGCTGTTCTCAAAGATTTTTACGCCAAGTCCTGTCGCGGCTTTAGCTTCACCCAATAACAGGTTCAGGGAGTGAACATGCCCACCCCCCATATGCTTCAACGCGCAGGTATAGACATCAGAACCCACAACTTTTTTCACATCAGAGCCGGTATACAGCTCAATTTCTTCATCAGGAGAAACTGCCTGGAAATCTTTCAGCCAGCCACGTAACGTTTTTTCCTGCCGCTGATTAAAACCAAGATAGCCATAACCACGGCAAAGATCGGCGTCAATGTTATATTTCTCAATACGATCACGAATAATACCCGCGCCGAGGTTGCTGATCTTAAAGATCGTCTCCAGCCCTTTTTCACCAACATGTCGTTTGATCACTTCCAAGTCATGACCAATACCCGCCATAACCTGACCACCATTACGGCCAGTACCACCATAGCCAAGATGACGCCCTTCCAGAATCGCAATATTGGTGATGCCTTTTTCCGCCAGTTCAAGCGCGGTATTGATACCGGAAAATCCACCGCCGATAATGACAACATCCACATCCAGATCTTCTTTTAATATCGGAAAACGAAGATCATATTTCTTGGTCGTTGCATAATAAGTTAATGAATCAATATTATTGTTCATGTGATACCCCAGTTAGCATCTGACATAATCACCGGATTATCTGTAGTGCGGAGTCACATCACCATGTCCCTTTAGGGATATTTGCAACACGGTATTAACAATTGTGACTCAAGCGAAATAACGCACAGGAGACGTCAAAAACAGGCTAAACAGCTCTGCTTGTGATCTGATTTGCAGTTTTTGATAAATATTTTTCCGGTGGTTTTTCACCGTTCCAGTACTGATAAACAGTTTTTCAGCAATCTGTGGCGAGCCTTTACCTTGCAATATTAATTCAACAATCTCACATTCCCTTGGCGTCAAAGCATAACGGGATTGGGTATCCAGACAAACCATGTCAGCAGAAGAGGCTTGCTGCACCATTTCACCATGTAACCGGGTGACACTGCGAACAATTTCCAGCGCTGTTTGCAGGTTTTTCTGGTGCTGTTTTTGTATAAAAAATGGCTGATTTTCATTACCAAAAAACAAGCCAAGCTGCCTTTGAGGAGAGAGTTTCAGCAAAACGCCCGCTTCATCCCGCCAACCGGTCTTGCGATAAAAATTTAAATAGTAATCAGTATGATAAAATCCTGTAGGCACGAGTTCCCGTAAGGTAAACAGATCAGTCTCAGCCCCCTTTATCAAAGCCTGATAGAAAGGATCTTGCAGATAAGCACCCTGTTGATAAATCTGGTTTACCGCATCGCTGTTTTTCTTCTCTGCTTTACTTAAACAACGTGGAGGAGAGTCTTGCTCAAAGGCATAGACAATGGCGTTATCAAAGGCAATAAATTGTTCCAACCAACTAAGTAAATTAGGATAAAATTCACTGGTTGCCACAGATTCAATCACTGCTGACAATCTATCCACATGAATATCCATTCCAGTCCTCGCAATTATTAAGAGATTAACAATAAATCCGAAGTAGATATTGCCCGCCAATTCCATAGCGAAACTATATAAGAATCACACTCAAACTGGTTATACAACTCAATTGTCGTTTATATGCTAATAAAATCACAATTATGAAGCATTTTATTAATTATTTATGAGCACCCTCACGCAGACCTGAGATCTCATCACGGAATAGATTTTTTAACAGGATTATTCTCATTTTTTATATCACTTTTTCTAGTAAGGAGTAAAAATGACCACCAAAAAAATTATTCTTGATTGCGATCCGGGACATGATGACGCCATTGCGATGTTACTGGCACATGGTAATCCTGATATTGAGCTATTAGCCGTCACCACTGTTGCCGGTAATCAGACATTGGATAAAGTCACTCGCAACGCGCTGGCGATAGCGCATATTGCCGGTATTAACGGAGTGCCCTTTGCCGCAGGCTGTCATCGCCCATTGGTCCGTGATCTCGAAACAGCACCGGATATTCACGGCGAATCGGGTCTGGGAGGCGTGAATATCCCGAAACACTCACGGACGCTTGATCCTCGTCACGCGACGGATCTGATCATTGATACCATCATGTCTCATCCACCCAAAACAGTAACACTGGTTCCTGTCGGCAGTCTGACCAATATTGCTCTCGCTGTCCGTAAAGCACCACAGATCGTCGAGCGGGTAAAAGAAGTTGTTTTAATGGGAGGTGGATATCACACGGCTAACAGAAGTGCAGTTGCAGAATTCAATATCAAAGTTGATCCAGAAGCCGCACATATTGTTTTCAATGAAAAATGGCCGCTGACGATGGTTGGCCTAGATCTGACACATCAGGCACGAGCCACACAAGAAATCACCAAGGCGATTTCACGTATCAATACCAAAGCTTCCCGGTTTGTCGTGGACATGCTGGAGTTCTACGGCAAAAGTTATCAGGAGAAACACGGCTTCAATTGCCCTCCAATACATGATCCTTGTGCCGTCGCTTATGTGATCGATCCTACGGTGATGACGACACAAAAAGTGCCGGTCAATATTGAACTGAACGGTACTTTAACCGTCGGTATGACCGTGGTGGATTTCCGTTTTCCACCACCAGAAGATTGCCATACCCAGGTTGCGGTAAAACTCGATCAACAACGATTCTGGCAATTAGTCATTGATGCGTTGAACAACATTGGCGATACCTGCAATTAAGGTGGAAAATCACTTCAAGCATAAAATCATAATTAAAGCCGTGACTTAATACTAAACGGCTTTCAACGCTACCTTAGACCGTGAATATCGACAAGCCAGACGCCATAATCGTAACTACACAGTAACTGACTGAATTTTATGTTAACCAAGTATAATAATGTGGTTGTTTATCTTTGGTTTTAGCAAAGAAGCGGATAATAATATTCGAAACAAAGCTAACCTGTATTGGCAATACGCGCTTACCCCAGGCCATGCCGCTACATCTTATTTGCTTCCATTGCACCATATTGAACTTTTATTGAACCATAGACTTTCATCTTCCACACCACAGAAAAGGAATCCAATCCTATGAAAAAACAGGGAAAAATAACCTGCCAAGCACTTATTACCGCTGGTTTACTGACACTGATCACCGGCTGTAGTCATATAGGAAAAATCCATATTCCCGGAGAAAATAAGCCGGTACTCTCTACTAAACTGAATATCCATCAACCTACCTCGATCATAGTTCCTGTCACGATCTCCGGTAAAAAATATCAATTCCTGCTGGATACCGGGGCCAGTTATACCTTCATCGACAATGAACTGGCTAAGACACTGACCCAAATCACGCCAGAATCAAACATACCAGTGACATTCCACCATATGTTATCCGATGGATTAATTACAACCAGTGAAAAGCGATTACATAAAGATGATCTGACATTATGGCAACCGCTTGCTCTTACCATCGGTAATTATAGTGTGCCAGCTTCCGATCCCTGGATTGGCATTGATATGAATCTTTTTAATCAATCCATTGGTCAGAAGCTGGATGGTATCCTTGGGATTGATACTTTCCGCCAATTAAACTGGGAAGTGAATAATTTGAACCATACCCTGACAGTATGGCACCATGCACCTTCAATCCTGAATTATCAGCAATGTGAACCTTACAGTGACAGCTACGGGAAATCTCCCGCAATCCAAGTTTCTAATGTCATTTTCAATGTAGATACCGGGGCCGATTACAGCTATGTTTCTCAGGAATTTATCACATATCTGAAAAAAGAACATAAAGATAAAATTTATGAAGGAATCGATGTTAAATATGCCTCAGCCAGCGGACTTGATAGTAGCAAAGAGTACCTGATTGACGGCTTTTATTTACAACAACTGCCTGTTGGTCGTCTGAGAGTCAGCGAAAATAAAAACGATCAATACTATCTCGGTATGAGTTTCCTCTCTCGTTTTGATGACTATCTATTTATCCCCAATAAAATGTTGCTCTGTTTTAACGCCAAGAATTTCACCCGTTATGATAGTAAATTACTGCGCACGATTGCAGTTCGCTATTTTAATAATAAAGTAGAAATATTTTATAACGAGCCAAAAGGTATTGAAAAATTTGGTTTGAAGAACGGTGATGTTGTACTGGAAGTCAATGGTCAGAAGGTCCTTCCTAAAGATATCACCTATGTTCGTAATCAGTTATCAGAGACACCATCGGGTAAACTGACAATAAAAATTGAACGGAAAGGTAGCCAGCAAATCATCAATATCTAATAGAACCATTTATAGAGGGAGAACCTGATTCTCTCTCTATAAACTACGCCTCAGCTGATTATTTATTCTGTTTATAAGCAAGGTACGTTTTAGGTAAATTTTTCTCTTTCAGCTCTTGCCATATTTCCAACGCTTGTTTTTTCCCTTTGTCTGTCACTCACATAATTTATGACCAAACTTTTCAGGGTGAGTAAATCCCGACCGGCACGATCTCTTTTATTGGGTATCGCAATCGGCAAATCGCCAGAATAACCAAATAAACGTGACCGAATATGCAGCTCAAGCTCATTCTTTTTTAAATTACCTGGTGTAATTCCCAAAGATTTAGCAAATTGTCGCAGTTCAACTGCGTAAAAATAACCATTCTCGAACGCTTCTTGACTCATGCCTTTATGCAATTTACTCACCGTGACATTTCCTCAATCGTACTTGCCAATCACCATTAACCTGTTTGTTCAATTTCATTCAGAGTTAACACCGTCATTCATTCCAACAAAAAATAAGAAAACTCCCAAGAAATAAAGCGAAAGATACAGCTAGCCTTTTGGTTTTACACTGAAATCAAACAACTCTGTTAGCTCAATTTGCAAACCACTTGCAATGATATTGATGATTTCAAGCGTAGGATTTCTGATCCCCCGTTCAATGCCGCTGATATAGGTACGGTCAATTCCACATTTATCGGCAAAGGCTTCCTGAGACATTCCAGACGATTGTCTGAGATGCCTAATTCTTTGTCCAAAAAGGGATTTTACAGCATTTGGCTTTTTCATCTAATAAGTATCGAATTATGTTACTTATCAGACCACGGACTATAAGTCACTTTTCTCGGTAAGTTATGTTATCATATGTGACTTATAGTCTACTATGTAACGATTTATCTTTTCATATCAAAGTTATCCGTAACGTGGAGGATTAATAGTGAAAAATCAGGACTGGCACCCAGCAGACATCATAGCAGCACTAAAAAAACGAGGAACATCGTTAGCCGCAGTTTCAAGAAAGGCAGGGTTAGCCTCATCGACCCTTGCCAATACCTTGCAACGCCGTTGGCCTAAAGGGCAGCAGCTCATTGCAGATGCTTTAGATTGCGACCCTGCCGAGATATGGCCTTCGAGGTACACAGAGGGTAAGTGGCTGTAGAGCAAAATGGCGTAGCTCATCAACGAGATGAGCTACCTCAACATGTTTTATATCACTCGGTGAGATTGGCAAAAAAATAAAATCTTCCAGAAGGAAATGACAAAACAAAAAGGTAATAAAACGATGTACAAATAAAATCAGTTAACTCTTTTTTTCCGCACTAAAATCAAACAGATCTTTCAACTCGATCTGCAAACCATTTGCGATGACATTGATAACTTCGAGCGTGGGATTCCTGACTCCACGTTCAATACCGCTGATATAGGTACGATCAAGCCCACATTTATCAGCAAAAGCTTCCTGAGACATACCAGATGTCACTCTGATATATCTAACTCTTTGTCCAAAAATAGATTTTATCGTATTAGGCTTTTTCATCTGATAAGTATCGAACGATGTTACTTATCAAACCACGGACTATAAGTCACGCTTTCCTATAAGTCGTGCCACTAATCTGATTTACAGGGCATCATTGGTCATTGTGCTACCAAAGAGGATTCGACAAAGAGGAAATGACGGGTTTATTTGTTATGGGATTGTAAACGTTACCATTTGGTTGAGATGCAATTTAGAGTTACAAGGTCATCATTAAATACAATTCTTGATACTTGCTTTTATTCGTATGCGTGATTGATATCTCAGATTGGTATTGAGGCCCATTGTTACACTGCGGTCAGTCCAAGTATTAACAAATATTTTCACAAATGATGTTGGAAAATATAAATAAAGTCGAGACTGTTATGTCTAAATTTAATCCTGTTGAACATCCCCATCGTCGTTATAACCCTCTAACCGGCCAATGGGTTTTGGTCTCTCCCCATCGAATGAAGCGGCCATGGAGTGGTCAAGATGAGCAGTCATTAATAGACGATATCCCAAACTATGATGAGCAATGTTTCCTTTGTCCATCAAACGTGCGTATTTCCGGTGAGCAAAATCCTGCTTACCAAGCAACGTTTGTTTTCAATAATGATTTTTCGGCTTTAATACCAGATTCGCCTGAGGTACTACAATCGCATCACCCGTTATTTAAAATGCAAGGAGTACGGGGATTAAGCCGCGTGATCTGTTTTTCTCCTGATCACAGTAAAACATTGCCTGAATTGTCTGTTGAACAAATTCGTCAATTAATTGATACCTGGAATGAACAAATTGAAATACTGGGTAAAGAATATCTCTGGGTGCAATTATTTGAGAATAAGGGAGAAACAATGGGATGTTCTCAGCCTCATCCGCATGGGCAAATCTGGGCAAATAGTTTTTTGCCAAATGAAATTGAGCGTAAAGATAAACAGTTGCGAGCTTATTACCAGGAACATAATTCTAACTTACTGGTGGATTATGTTCAGGCTGAATTAGTTGATGGTGAGCGAGTCGTGGTTAATACCATGCATTGGTTAGCGGTTGTGCCTTATTGGGCAGCATGGCCCTATGAAACCATGTTGTTACCTAAAGTTCATGTTCGTCGTATGAATGAATTAACAGATGAACAACGCGGTGATTTAGCGGTCGCACTTAAAAAACTCACCAGTCATTATGACAATTTATTTCAAAGTTCTTTTCCTTATTCTATGGGCTGGCATTTTGCCCCGTTTTTTGAACAAGATACAGATATTGAACATTGGCAATTACATGCACTTTTCTATCCACCATTATTGCGGTCTGCTACCGTGCGAAAATTCATGGTGGGTTATGAAATGTTTGCTGAAACGCAACGTGATTTAACCGCAGAGCAATCAGCTCAAATTTTGCGTGCTTTGAGTGACGTGCATTATAAAGAGCAAAAGTGATTATGCCCGGTGGCGATATTTCATTGAAAGTATCGTGCGGTTAACGCTATATTTGAGAATAACGTAATGAAAACTTTAATTAATTGCGCTAAAGATATTTTTAATTCAGTATTCCATTATACACCGACGCATATTATTCAAGCGCCAGGTCGGGTTAATTTGATTGGAGAGCACACTGATTATAATGATGGCTTCGTATTACCATGTGCCATTAATTACCAAGTTGTGGTTGCTGCGGCGAAACGGCAGGACAATATTATTCGTGTTGTTTCAATTGATTATGGCAATCAATTAGATGAATTTGATATCGGTCAACCTATTATATTTCACGAAAGTAAAATGTGGGCCAATTATATTCGAGGGGTTGTGAAGTATCTGCTCCATCGTGGATATGCATTTAAAGGCGCAGATATTGTAGTGACTGGAAATGTACCGCAGGGCGCGGGATTAAGCTCATCGGCCGCATTGGAAACGGCTATTGGTCAAACATTTAAAACCCTTTACCACTTAACCATTAGCCAAACAGAAATTGCGCTAAATGGACAGCAAGCAGAAAATGAATTTGTGGGCTGTCATTGCGGCATTATGGATCAATTAATTTCAGCAGAAGGGAAAAATAATTATGCGTTATTAATTGATTGCCGGCATTTAACCACTCAGGCTGTGTCTATGCCTAAAGATATAGCGGTTATTATTATTAATTCAAATAAGAAACGAGAATTGGTTGATAGTGAATATAATATACGTCGGACTCAATGTGAGCAAGCAGCGGCATTATTTGGCGTTAAAGCTTTGCGGGATGTGACAATAGATGAATTTAAAAAGCGTATTTCTGAGCTTGATGGGGTAGTCGCTAAACGTGCACGCCATGTGATCACAGAAAATGAGCGTACGCTTTTGGCAGCAAAAGCGTTAATGGCAGGGGGTGATATACCATTAATAGCAGAACTCATGACACAATCACATCAGTCAATGCGTGATGACTTTGAAATTACCGTACCTGAAATTGATATCTTGGTTGATATTGTGAAGCAAGCTATCGGTAAACAAGGTGGCGTGAGAATGACCGGAGGGGGATTTGGTGGCTGTGTGGTAGCTTTAGTGCCACAAACATTAGTTGATGTCGTTAAAGCTGCGGTAGAACAGCACTATTCTGCCTCGACAGGTCTGAAAGAAACCATTTATGTGTGTCAGGCTACGGATGGTGCGAGTCTGGTTGAAACCCTATAGGCAATGAGAATGGCAGGTGCTTTAAGATGGCAATACGCTCTACTGGATTGAAAGCGGGAATGGAAGAACCTTCCCGCTTCCAACCTGCGGTTTATGACTGTTTTATCTCGCCGATAGGCAGAATAGTGCGGCCATACTGTTCATTCAGTACTTCCGCCATTGCCAGATAAAATGCGGTGGTGCCACAAATTATTCCTTCATAACCGGCAATCGTCAGAAGAGCGGTGTTTCCGGTAAAGTTGCCAATGGCTAACAAAGCGAATAACAGTGTCAGGCCACCAAAGATAAACTGGAGTACGCGGTTAGTTTTGAAGGTGCCAAAGAACATAAACAGAGTAAAAACACCCCATAAGCCAAGGTATACCGCCAAATACTGACTGCTGGTGGCTTCTGCCAGTCCCATTTTTGGCAGAAACAATAACCCGACCAAACTGAGCCAAAACAGCCCATAAGAGGTGAAAGCCGTTGCGGCAAAAGTATTGCCTTTCTTATATTCAAAAAGCCCCGCCAGTATTTGGGCCAGACCGCCATAAAAAATGCCCATGCTCAGGATAACTGATGCCTGTGGAAAGAAACCTGCGTTGTGCAGGTTAAGCAGAATGGTTGTCATGCCGAAACCCATCAAACCTAAAGGGCCGGGATTTGCCAACTGATTAGTGCTCATAAGTCCTCTGAAAGAAAATCGTAAAAGTAATAAATAGCAAAGGTGGCGAATCATAATGATCTGTCAGCAAGGAAACAATAACCTGAGAAATAATAAAAAGGTTTTTTTTTCACTCCCCCCCTTGATGATGGTTTTAACGGCCCCATCTTATAATCAACCGCAGTTGCTAATCGCTGTCCTATACAGCTGATGTATATAAGCAAAGGTGAGGAATCGCATAGAGGCAATAAAAATAGGTGCCGTTGAAAAGCTGATAACCATCCTCATATTGATTAGCAACTTGACTGATTATGAATTTCTTGTGGAGGCGTTTAGATGGGTAAAATTATTGGTATCGACCTGGGAACTACCAACTCTTGTGTAGCTATTATGGATGGCACGACAGCTCGTGTACTGGAAAACAGCGAAGGTGATCGTACAACTCCTTCCATTATTGCATATACCCAGGATGGCGAAACCTTGGTTGGTCAACCGGCTAAACGTCAGGCTGTTACTAACCCGCAAAATACGCTGTTTGCTATTAAACGTCTGATTGGTCGTCGTTTCCAAGACGATGAAGCACAACGCGATGTCGCTATCATGCCATACAAAATCATTGCGGCAGATAACGGTGACGCATGGCTGGAAGTGAAAGACCAGAAAATGGCTCCTCCTCAGGTTTCTGCTGAAGTTCTGAAGAAAATGAAGAAAACAGCTGAAGACTACCTGGGTGAGCCGGTAACTGAAGCAGTAATCACTGTACCTGCTTATTTCAATGATGCTCAACGTCAGGCAACAAAAGACGCCGGTCGTATCGCAGGTCTGGAAGTAAAACGTATTATCAACGAACCCACTGCGGCTGCACTGGCTTACGGCCTGGACAGAGAAGTAGGTAACCGTACTATTGCGGTTTATGACCTTGGTGGTGGTACTTTCGATATCTCTATTATCGAAATTGATGAAGTTGACGGCGAAAAAACCTATGAAGTTCTTGCAACCAATGGTGATACTCACTTGGGTGGTGAAGACTTCGACAGCCGTATGATCAACTATCTGGTTGACGAATTTAAGAAAGATCAGGGCATGGATCTGCGTAATGATCCACTGGCAATGCAACGTCTGAAAGAAGCGGCGGAAAAAGCAAAAATTGAGCTTTCTTCTGCACAGCAGACCGATGTTAACCTGCCGTACATTACTGCGGATGCCACTGGTCCTAAGCACATGAACATCAAAGTGACCCGTGCGAAACTGGAATCACTGGTAGAAGACTTGGTTAAACGTTCTATGGAACCTGTACGGGTTGCATTGCAAGATGCTGGCCTGTCAGTTTCTGATGTGCAAGATGTGATTCTGGTGGGTGGTCAGACCCGTATGCCAATGGTGCAGAAAGTGGTTGCTGACTTCTTCGGTAAAGAACCACGTAAAGATGTGAACCCTGACGAAGCGGTAGCGATAGGTGCTGCGGTACAGGGCGGTGTTCTGGCTGGTGATGTGAAAGACGTATTGCTTCTGGACGTAACGCCTCTGTCTTTGGGTATCGAAACGATGGGTGGCGTAATGACTTCTCTCATTACGAAAAATACCACTATCCCAACGAAGCACAGCCAGGTGTTCTCTACGGCAGAAGATAACCAGTCTGCGGTAACCATCCATGTGTTGCAGGGTGAACGTAAACGCTCCAACGATAATAAATCTCTGGGGCAGTTCAATCTCGATGGTATTCAGCCAGCACCTCGTGGTATGCCTCAGATTGAAGTGACTTTTGACATTGATGCTGACGGTATTCTGCATGTTTCTGCTAAAGACAAAAACAGTGGCCGCGAACAGCAGATCACCATCAAGGCTTCTTCCGGTTTGAATGAGGAAGAGATCCAACAGATGGTGCGTGACGCAGAAGCCAACGCTGAATCTGATCGTAAGTTTGAAGAGTTGGTACAGACGCGTAACCAAGCAGATCAACTTGTTCACGGTACTCGTAAACAAGTAGAAGAAGCGGGTGACAAACTGCCGGCAGAAGATAAAACCGCCATTGAAAGCGCGGTAACTGCATTGGAAACTGCGGCTAAAGGCGAAGACAAAGCTGATATCGAAGCGAAAATTCAGGCTCTGGTTCAGGCTTCCGCTAAACTGTTGGAAATTGCTCAACAGCAGGCTCAGGCTGGCGCAGCAGATGCGGGTGACAACGCGAAAAAAGATGACAACGTTGTAGACGCTGAATTCGAAGAAGTTAAAGACAAAAAATAATTGCCCTTAGCGGGCGCGGTGACAGTTATGACGACTGTTGCTGATTAACCGGCACGGGCGTTGAGGGAACTCTGCGCCCGTGCGCGCATGTTAAGGGTAAAATAAGAGATGGCAAAGAGAGATTGTTACGAGGTTTTGGGGGTTGCCAAAACAGCGGACGAAAAAGAGATTAAAAAAGCCTATAAGCGGCTGGCAATGAAATATCATCCTGATCGTAATCAGGGTGACAAAGATGCAGAAGGCAAATTCAAAGAAGTTAAAGAAGCCTATGAAATTCTGACTGATGAGCAGAAACGGGCTGCTTATGACCAATATGGTCATGCTGCTTTCGAGCAAGGTGGCATGGGCGGGGGTGGCGGTGCTGATTTCAGTGATATCTTTGGTGACGTTTTCGGTGATATCTTCGGTGGTGGTCGTCGCCAGCAGCGTCCAAGCCGCGGTGCTGATTTGCGTTACAGCATGGAACTGACACTGGAAGAAGCGGTTCGTGGTGTGACCAAAGAGATCCGTATCCCGACACTGGAAACCTGTGATAGCTGTCGTGGCAGTGGTGCTAAAGCAGGTACCAGCCCTGTCACCTGTTCAACCTGTCAGGGTTCTGGTCAGGTTCATATGCGTCAGGGTTTCTTCACCGTTCAGCAACCCTGCCCACATTGTCATGGTCGTGGTCAGATCATTAAAGATTCTTGTAACAAGTGTCATGGTCATGGTCGTGTCGAAAAATATAAAACACTGTCTGTTAAGATCCCGGCTGGTGTGGACACCGGTGACCGCATTCGCCTGAGTGGTGAAGGTGAAGCAGGTGGTAAGGGCGCGCCGGCAGGCGATTTGTATGTTCAGGTACAGGTGAAAAAGCACCATATTTTCGAGCGTGAAGAAAATAATCTCTATTGTGAAGTACCGGTTAACTTTGCAATGGCGGCACTGGGTGGAGAAATCGAAGTCCCAACCCTTGATGGCCGTGTGAAACTGAAAATACCTGCTGAAACTCAGACAGGTAAAATGTTCCGCATGAAAAGCAAAGGGGTTAAATCTGTCCGTGGTGGCGTTCAGGGTGATTTATTGTGCCGGGTAGTCGTAGAAACGCCGGTTAAATTGAACGAAAAACAGAAAGAATTACTGCGTGAATTGGGTGAATCTTTAGGCGGCACTGGTGGCGAAACCAACAGCCCACGTTCTAAAAGTTTCTTCGATGGTGTAAAGAAATTTTTTGATGATTTGACCAAATAGAGCCGGTATCTCTAAGAGTTACGTTTGTAAACAAAGCTCAGATTACTGATAAAGTCCTCGCTTTTATACGAGGACTTTTTGCTCTGGCGGAGGATCATAAACTAAAGGTAATTTGTGTGAGTAAATTGTAAGCATCATCCTCTTTTGGCGTCACCGATGGATGATGAGTATACGATAAGCTGTTTGTCCAATAGATCCCATTGGAAACACGGTACGTATACGCTGTGGAAGCGGTTGCGCTATAGCTCTCAGCAACTTGACCATTGCGGGCAAAGTAATTTTTCGCATCATCACTGAACTTGTTGTATGACAAACCAAGAGTCAGCATATCGTTTGGCCGTGAATCGAATAGGCCAATGTTAAACAGTGATAATGAAACGTCGGCATTGAACAGATTGCGATCCTTTGGTGCATAATTGGCTTTGCCATCAACATACCAGCCCCGGAAAGGCATTGATGCATCTGGCTTGGTTATCTGGCGGGTAGCCGCAATATAGTGGGAGTAGGTATAATCCTTATATTTCGAGGTGTTATAGTTAAAATAAGGTGTTTTATTGAATACCGATCCTCCTCGAATCCAGATCATATTTTCCGTTTCATTGGCATTAACACGATAACCTAATTCATTGATGACCAATGTACCTGCACTGGGAACTTTCCAGCGTAGACCGTAAGTATTATATTTTGAGTCTGCTCTTAAACCTTCGGAGCTTTGGCTTCTGGCAACCCCAATATGGTCATACCAACGTTTATTTTCTGATAAAAACCGAATATCTATCGATGGGCTTGGTTTTGTACTTGGCAAGCCTGCCTGGGACAACATCACACTCGTTGGTCCCAACGCTGATGATGCGGTACTGCTACCCAAAAACAGCCCATAGAAATGCGAGAGCATTGTGGTATAGCCGTAATTTAATATCACCCGATCGTTAAATAGAGGTTGGTTAATAGAAAAGGCTGAAATATAAGGATGCCCATCTTGACCATTATTTTTAAAATTATTGTAGGCGTAGTTTAGACCTACGCGTAGCTGTGCTTTATCAGTAAAACCAATCCGCGATAAATCATAGGTAAGTTCTGTAATCACCATGTTCCCGGTGGTTAATTGCTGCCCCATATAGTTAGGGTTAGGCGTATTTTTCCAATTTCTTGCAAGATCGTAGGTCAGGTTTGTTAGCATTTGAAAATTTGCGTAAAAGCCATGATCTGCCATTTTTTTCCTGAAACCGCCCCATTCAGGAAAGACGGTATCGCATACGGATGCAACCGAAGGTGTTTCCGGCCCTCTAGGTAAAAGGTCATTATATGCGTTACAGTCATTTTCTGCCGCTACCGCATTACTATAAAGAAAAATAAGTGGAAACATGGCGAAAAGAAATTTATTGGCTATTTTCATTTTTTACCCCTGGAGCTTTAAGAATATTCCCGTGACTGTTTATAACATCTTGAAACCAACTAAAACTTTTTTTACGCCGCCGTTCCAGCGTGCCATTGCCTTGGTCATCTCGATCGACATAAATAAACCCGTATCGTTTTGACATTTCCGCAGTAGAGGCGCTGACCAAATCTATTGGCCCCCATGAGGTATATCCTAATAACTGGACACCATCTTCGATGGCTTCCCGTACCTGGAATAGATGATCGTTGAGATATTGAATACGATAATCATCAATAATAGTGCCATCGTCTTGAATAATATCTCTGGCACCCAAACCGTTTTCGACAATAAACAGTGGCTTCTGGTAACGGTCATATAGCATATTAAGCAGATAACGAAGACCCTGAGGATCTACTTGCCATCCCCATTCTGAGCTGGATAAATAAGGATTTTTCACCGGATTAATCAAATTTCCGGCGTTTTTGGTTATTTCCGGATCTGTCGTTGCACAACAGCTCATGTAGTAACTGAAAGAAAGGAAATCGACGGTTTCTTTGAGTATTTGTGCATCTTCATTTGTTATATCGAGCGTAATATTCTGCTCTTTAAACAGACGTGTCATATAAGATGGATAATACCCACGAGCCTGTACATCAAAAAAGAACAGCCATTCTCTATTCTTTTTCAATGATTCTAATACATCATCAGGATGACAAGTTAATGGGTAGTGAGATATTGCCGCTACCATATTACCAATTTTTGCATCAGGAATAATTTCATGGCAGGCTTTAACTGCTTTGGCACTGGCAACGAGCTGATGGTGTAGCGCCTGATAAATATCCTGAACTTTGCTGTTTTCCGATAAGCCTGCGCCAGTAAAGCAAGAAAATAACGACATGTTAATTTCATTGAATGTCAGCCAGTATTTTACTTTATGTTTGTAACGCTCAAAAACAGTTCTGGCATAACGGTCAAAAAACTCAATTGTTTGACGATTTCCCCAACCGCCATATTTTTTTACTAAGCCATAAGGCATTTCAAAATGAGAAAGCGTAATTAACGGCTGAATATGATATTTTCTCATTTCATCAAAAAGGCGATCATAAAAGGCCAGACCATTTTCGTTCGGTGTTTCTTCATCTCCTTCAGGAAATATACGTGTCCAGGCAATAGATGTTCTCAGGCATTTAAATCCCATTTCAGCAAACAGCGCAATATCGTCAGGATAACGATGGTAAAAATCAATACCAATATCCTTAATATGAAAATCGCCCAGATTGCGTTCTATACTGGGGCCAATGACGCCGTGAGGTTGCATATCTGAGGTTGATAACCCTTTTCCACCTGTTTGATAAGCGCCTTCGGCCTGATTTGCCGCTAATGCGCCTCCCCAAAGGAACTCTTCTGGAAATTGTTTTTTCATGGTTTTCCTCTCTTTATTACTTGTTAAACTTGGGTGATATTGTCTTAATACGATGTTTTTTATCGGCGTTTAAATTAATTTGTTGTGCGGATATACTTTGTGAAACTTTAGCCTCTGACGGTACGCCGAATAAATAGGTTGCGATACAGGAGAAAATGAATGAACCCAGTGAACCTAAGATGACACTCCAGAAAGCGTTGTCTATTCCTGCCGGAGAAATAAATGAGGTAAATGCAAAGACACCCATACCACCGAAATTATGTGCTGTCCCTGAATAGAAACCGACAACAGCGCCACCAAGTGCACCGCCAATACAACCGATAATAAATGGACGTTTCAGTGGCAATGTCACACCATAAATAGACGGCTCAGTAATGCCAAAGAGACTTGATATGAATGCAGTTCCTGATAACGTTTTCATATTCTTATCGCGTGTACGTAAAAATACCCCCAGTGTTGCACCTGCCTGACCAAATATTGCTGGCTGGAGCAGTGGGGAGAGCATATCTTTTCCCTGTGTCATCATATTGTTGATTATTATTGGGATGAGTCCCCAGTGCAGACCGAAAATGACACAAACTTGCCATATTGCTCCCATCAGGATCCCTGCAATGACCGGGTTTAGTTGATAGAAAAAGAGATAGCCTGCCGCCAGACCATTACTGAGTTCTGTTGCTACAGGGCCAATGACCAGAAAGGTCAAAGGAACGGTAATCAACAGGCACAGGAAAGGCGTAATAAATATCTTGAAAGAGGCGTGAAACCAACTATTTAGCTTCTTCTCCAGAAAACAACTAAACCATGCGGATAAAATAATAGGAACAACTGTTGAGCTGTAATTAATGAAAGTAATGGGAATACCAAGGAAATCTAGGTGAAGGCCTGGGGTGGCTTGCGAAAGTTTAAATGTTTCGGTCATTGTTGGATAGGTTAATGCCGCCCCAATAACCATGGTAATAAAAGGGGTTCCGCCAAACCGCTTACCGGCAGTATACCCTAATAAAATAGGCATGAAATAAAGCATTGCATCGCCGGTAGCGAATAAGATTTTATAGGTGCCACTGTCTACACTCATCCAATCAAACACGTTGGATAAAGCGAGTATTCCTTTAATCAATCCGGCAGCGACCAGCACACCTAACAGCGGTGTAAAAATGCTGGAAATAATATCAATTGCTACATTAAAAATACGTTTTAAACCTTTTGCATTCTCTTTTTTTATCTCTTGCTGTGAGGTTACACTTTGTTTAACCTCGTTTTTTTCTATATTATCTTGTAAATATTTATTATTAATATCATCGTAGACATCACCTACATGGCTACCAATAACCACCTGATATTGCCCACCACTCTCTACTACGGTGATAATTCCTGTAACTTGCTTGAGTAATTCGCTGTTGGCTAAGTCTCTATCTTTAAGTTTGAATCGTAAACGAGTAGCACAATGGACAAGGCTGAATATATTCTCTTTCCCACCTATTGTGCTGACTATCTTATCAGCCAGACTTTCGTACCTCATTAGACTTCCCCTTCTTTGAATTAAGTTGAAAACAGCGAAAGGCCGAATTTAAGTCAAAAAAAAACCTAACCCACCATCTAATTAGCCCTGGAATAGGGATATCGTAGATAATGGATTAGGTTTTGCCCGACGCCAGTCGCAACCAAGTCGGTAACAAGCCTATATCAATATTTAGAAATTAGTTATTCCTTATGATACTTGCAAGCTATTAACTGTAATTTTGGCAAAAATGTGATACTTATCATAAATACAGTAGATAATTCGAGTATGTTGCTGTGTCATTGACTTTATAAAAATTATGCCTTAGCCTGAAAAATGGAATATCTATATGAATTAGTGTACAGGGGGGGAAATGACTAACTAGATCAGGCACAACCAAGTTACAGATATATTTTACCTATTCTATAGGTTAGGATTGATAATGGTTTATTCTTAAGGTATATCTTTTGTTAACGATAATAAAACTCATAAATAATAAT
Organism: Photorhabdus tasmaniensis; assembly: GCF_011189505.1. Lineage (GTDB taxonomy): Bacteria > Pseudomonadota > Gammaproteobacteria > Enterobacterales > Enterobacteriaceae > Photorhabdus > Photorhabdus tasmaniensis. Next base: position 89,499 of record NZ_PUJU01000015.1, on the reverse strand, counting down.
GTCGTTCTTGCTATTGATGAGAATAATAATGAAATGATTCTTATGGATAAGGGTATAGGGTTTAATAGGAAAAAAGGGGATAGGCTGCATATTCAAGATGTTGCAAAAGTTTTTACTATCGAAAAACATTATAAAATAAATCAGATCCTTTCTACTATCCCTGTTTCAGTTATAGAGCTAACTGAGAAAATTATCACTTTAGGTAAAGATTTTCTTGCCAAACCTCTTAACGATTCATTACTCATTACTTTATCAGAACATTTAAACTTCGCATTTGAGCGTGTGAGCAAAGGATATCAGATTGGTAATGTCTTGCAGTGGGAGATCCCTCATCTTTATCCGTTAGAATATGAAGTCGGTAAACAGGCGATTATTCATATTAATAATCAGATTGAAACACCATTACCGCCGATAGAAGCTTCATTGATTGCCTTGCATTTTGTTAATGCTCAATATGAAGGGCAAACGATGGGGGATACATTAAAATTAACGAATTTAATTAATAAAACTGTTAAACTCATTCACTACTATTTTCATGTTAACCTTGATTCAACGTCAGTGAATTATTCTCGTTTTATTACTCATCTGCGATATTTCTTGATCAGACAAAATAAAAATCAGCATTCGTCTGCTATTGAAATGGATTTCTCATTGCAAGAATTGATAGAGGAAAAGTATTTCAAAAGTTACAACTGTGCAGTGAAATTAATAAAATATCTGCGAGAAAAATATCAGTGGAAAGTTCCCGATGATGAACTGATTTATTTGGTGATTCATATAGAACGGGTGGTCAATGATAGTTATAAGGCCAGAGATTTATAGCAAGTGAGCCGTCAAACAGGTTTGTTGACAGGTATTAATTTAAATAATATGAGATAAATATATTTATGCTTTTGATTTTATTGACAAAAAATTAAATGCGGGTGGTGAAAATGAATTATAAAGACGTTGCGAAAGATATTATTATATTTGTTGGGGGAGGTGGGAATATAAATAAAAGTTGGCATTGTGTTACCAGATTACGTTTTAATGTTATAGATGATAGTAAGGTAGATATTTCTGCGATAAAGAAAATGCAGGGAATTATGGGGGCGCGCTTCCACAGTGGACAGTTGCAAATAATTATTGGAAATAGAGTTGTTGAAATATTTAGTGAAATAATTAAGCAATTGAAAGAGAATGAAAGTGGCTGTGATGACCAAAATAAAAGCCGGATAAGTCATATTTTTGATATAATTTCAGGTATATTTGTTCCCATATTGCCGGTGATAGTCGGTGCTGGATTACTGAAAGGCGGATTGATTTTCTTCTATATGATGAACTGGGTTTCAGCGGAGAGTAATGAGTATAAATTATTATATATTCTTTCTGATGCGCCTCTGTATTTTTTGCCTGTTCTTCTTGCCTTTTCAGCGGCAAGAAAATTTAAAACTAACGAATTTATTGCGGCAACGTTAGCGTGTATTTTAATTTATCCAACATTATCTGATTTTATAAGCGCATCCGGCGGTGGATATCTCGATGTGTTTGGTATCTCTGTTCCAGCTATTCATTATAGCTACACTGCTATTCCAATTATTTTAGGTGTTTGGTTGCTTAGTTATATTCATCGATGGGTAGACAGATTTATTCCGGTAGTATTAAAGTTAATATTTACGCCATTATTAGTCTTATTGATTTCCGTACCAATTTTATTAATTATTGCTGCACCGTTAGGAAATGCAATTGGCCTGTATCTTGAGAAGGTGATTTTAGAGTTATTTTCTGTAGTTGGACCATTTGCCGGATTATTGCTAGGAGGGCTGATACCTATTTTGGTTATTACTGGGATGCATTATGCTTTTTTACCGAGTGTTTTTGCTAACTTTAAATCTCTCGGATACGATTTTATGTTATTACCAATTAGCTTCGTCAGTAATATTGCCCAAGCGGGTGCTACATTGGCAGTTGCAATTAAAATAAAAGATAGACAGATGAAGTCATTAGCTTATTCAGCCTCATTCTCTGCTTTTTTAGGGATCACTGAGCCTGCAATGTATGGTGTAACTCTTAAATTAAGAAAATCTTTTTATGCTTCATTAATTGGTGGAGCAGTTGGTGGGGCTATTGTGGGTATTTTCTCTGTAAAAATATTTACTTTTAGTATGCCAGGGTTGGTGTCACTCCCTTTTTATATGCTAAAAGATAGCAATAATTTCCTTTTTACTTTATTTGGAATTTGCAGTAGTTTCTTAGTTGCATTTATACTCACGTTATTAATGAAATTAGAATCTAATACTGAGCCTATGGTATTAAAAAATCCATACGCTTCGAAAACTAAAAAACTCACATTACTTTCTCCTATGACGGGTGAAATTAAACCTCTCTCAAGCGTACCTGATGATACCTTTTCTGAAAAAATTATTGGTGATGGTGTTGCTATTATTCCTACCGAAGGTGTAGTGAAAGCACCTTTTAATGGTAAAGTTTCAATGATTACTCCAACGGGACATGCTATTGGTTTAATTTCCGAACAAGGGATTGAATTATTGATTCATATTGGTATTGAAACTGTAGATTTACAAGGAAAGGGATTTAATTTGCAAGTTATGGAAGGCCAGACTGTGGTTGCCGGTGACATATTAGTTAATTTTGATATCTCTTTTCTTCAAGAGAATCAGATTCAACTAATATCGCCAATTATTGTTACTAATAGTGAAGAGTATTACTCAATAATTCCGACTAAGAGAAAAGAAGTTATAGGGTGTAAAGATTATTTTCTGACGATTAATCAATAATGCGGGAAATCGGTGCTGATGTAAGGTAATTGAGCCGTCATTCAACGCTCTCCCTCTGGTTGATAATCTACTTTTATTGAGATGTAGATCATCAATAGATCGGTTATAACGAATTATTATGGCTATAAAATCGATTTTTTTCGAAATGATAGTTGAAGTACTATTCATAACCCGATCAATTTCAGAGGTTAATCATTGTGACAGCAATTATTCGTCAATTCCTGAAATTAGAAGCAGCTGGCGGGCTACTTCTTATCATTGCTGCCATTATTGCGCTGATAATGGCAAATTCGCCATTACAGGGTGTTTATCAGCAATTTCTTAACATTCCGGTAGCAGTACAATTTTCTGCACTGGAGATAAATAAACCTTTATTGTTGTGGATAAATGACGGCTTGATGGCTGTCTTCTTTTTAATTGTTGGTTTGGAAGTTAAGCGTGAACTGCTAGAAGGTTCTCTGGCGGGACGTGATAAAGCGATATTCCCAGTAATAGCGGCTATTGGTGGCATGGTCGCACCTGCACTGATATATCTGTTATTTAACGGTGGTGATGAGTTTACCCGTCAGGGATGGGCTATTCCTGCGGCAACAGATATTGCATTTGCTCTGGGTGTGATGGCGCTATTGGCTAAACGGGTACCAACAGAACTTAAGGTTTTTCTACTGGCATTAGCGATTATTGATGATCTGGGTGTTATTGTGATCATCGCTCTGTTTTATACCAAAACAGTTTCCCTGGTCGCGCTTGGATTATCGGCAGCAATGATTGCTGCGTTGATTTGGATGAATTGGCGTGGTGTTGAAAAAACATCGGCTTATCTGGTTATTGGCACAATTCTTTGGGTCTGTATCCTGAAATCGGGTGTTCATGCAACATTAGCCGGCGTCATCGTTGGTTTTCTTATTCCTCTGCGTTGCCAGAGTGGTCATTCTCCTTCTGAATCACTTGAACATGGATTACATCCTTGGGTGGCGTATCTTATTTTGCCGTTATTTGCATTTGCCAATGCAGGTGTGATCCTGAGTGGCGTTACGCTAAATGGTTTGACTGATATGTTACCGCTGGGCATTGCGACGGCTCTGTTTCTTGGTAAGCCATTGGGAATTTTCCTGTTCAGCTATATTTCCATCAAGATAGGATTTGCTAAATTGCCGCAACGGATTAGTCTTAAACAGATATTTGCTGTTTCGGTTCTTTGTGGGATAGGCTTTACCATGTCCATCTTTATTTCAGGATTGGCTTTTGAAGGTGCAGGTGAATTTTTCAGTACCTATTCCCGTCTGGGAATTCTGATTGGCTCAACAACTGCCGCGTTAATGGGTTATGGCTTGTTACGAATGGTCTTACCAACGAAAAAGTAATGGCAGAGCCGTGATAAATTAATTAATTTAGCCTGATAGTTTCAGAAAGAATTTCCGAACTGACTCTCATTTTTGTACTCGCGGTACAACAAAAAATTGTATCGCGGATATTTTATGTAGCGAAAAAACAGGAAATCGCCGTAAAACGGTAAATTAGGAATGTATGGCTGGCGTTGGTTATCAGACGAAAGCGATACACAAGGAAAAACATATGCGGGTGTCACATCTGAATTTTAATCATCTCTATTATTTCTGGCATGTTTGCAAGGAAGGATCTGTGGTTGGGGCGGCAGAAGCGCTTTATCTGACGCCGCAGACGATTACAGGGCAAATAAAAGCACTGGAGGAGCGTTTAAGCGGGAAGCTGTTCAAACGCCAAGGACGGGGTCTGGTGCCATCAGAACTGGGACAGCTTATTTTCCGCTATGCGGATAAGATGTTTATGCTGAGTCAGGAGATGCTGGATATTGTTAACTACAGCCGTGAATCCAACCTGTTGTTTGATGTTGGTGTTGCTGATGCATTATCCAAACGTCTGGTTAGCCAGGTATTGGAAACAGCGGTAGTGGAACATGAGCAGATCCATCTGCGCTGTTTTGAATCAACCCATGAATTGCTGCTTGAGCAACTTAGTCAGCACAAACTCGATATGATACTGTCTGATTGCCCGGTGGATTCTTCCCAGCAGGAAGGGTTGTTCTCGGTAAAACTGGGTGAATGCAACGTCAGTTTCTTCTGCCGGCAACCTGTTCCGGAAAAGCCTTTCCCAGAATGTTTAGAGGAACGTCGCCTGTTGGTTCCAGGACGTCGCTCTATGTTAGGGCGTAAACTGTTGACTTGGATCCGTAATAAAAATCTTCAGGTTGAAGTTCTGGGTGAATTTGATGATGCCGCATTAATGAAAGCGTTTGGTATGTATCATAATGCGATTTTCGTGGCACCGTCTTTGTATACCAATGATATTTTTGCTGACAACGATATTGCTGAAATTGGCCGGCTGGATGCAGTGCAGGAAGAGTATTATGTGATTTTTGCTGAACGAATGATTCAACATCCGGCTGTTCAGCGAGTGTGTAATAAAGATTTTTCCGCGTTGTTTAATGCGCCATCTAAGAAGCGGACTTAAAAAATAATTGATAATAATTGCAAACAACAAAAAAACCGGCGAAAGCCGGTTTTTCAGTAATCTAAACGCAAATGATTACATTGCGTTGATTTGAGCAGCCAGATTAGATTTATGACGTGCTGCTTTATTTTTGTGGATCAGACCTTTACAGGCGTGACGATCAACAATAGGTTGCATGTCATTAAATGCTTTCTGTGCAGATTCTTTATCGCCAGTGGCGATAGCAGCATAAACCTTCTTGATGAAGGTACGCACCATAGAACGACGGCTAGCGTTATGCTGACGACGTTTTTCAGACTGAATGGCGCGTTTCTTAGCTGATTTGATATTAGCCAAGGTCCAACTCCCAAATATATTCTATCGAGGACAATTCAAAGGCCGAGGAATATGCCTGTTCAGCCTTCTTTTGTCAATGGATTTGTGCAAATAAGCGCCGTTGTACTGCGGCACTTGTTACGTTGTGATGGCGCAGGATTTTATCAGCTTAGTTAGTTGGAATACAGTCTTTCACAATAAAAATCTCATTGAATAGTCCTAATGAGAAATAAAATAAATATTTTTCGGGATTCCTGCCCGTTTTTGTTGTATGAATCAGGGTTATTAATTTTAGCCATCTTATGATGGTGGGTTAACCTTGCGCTTTGTACAAGGTATAATTTGGCAATTTCCAGGGTATTGAGCCAGCTATGGAGCTAATTCGCGGTATACGTAATATCCGGGCGCGTCACCATGGTTGCGTGCTGACGATCGGTAATTTTGATGGCGTCCACAGAGGCCATCAAGCACTACTGAAGCACTTAAAACGCGAAGGGCAGCGTCTGGGTTTACCAGTAACGGTTATGATTTTTGAACCACAACCCTTGGAAGTTTTTGCCAAGGATAATACACCAGCCCGTCTGACGAGATTGAGGGATAAAGCTAAATATCTCGCCCAGTATGGAGTGGATTATTTATTATGTGTGAAATTTGACAGGAATTTTGCGGCAAATACGCCAGAAGCCTTTGTTTCGCGGTTGCTCGTGGAAAAATTGGGTGTTAAGTTTCTGGCGGTAGGCGATGACTTTCGTTTTGGCAAATCCCGCAGTGGTGACTTTGCCTTTCTACAGCAAGCCGGCGAAACATACGGTTTTGACGTGACCAACAGCGAAAGCTTTTGTGACAGTGGCTTGCGGATCAGCAGTACAGCTATCCGTCAGGCACTGCAAGATGATGATTTGGTACTAGCTGAAATATTATTGGGCCATCCATATAGCATTTATGGCCGGGTCGTTCATGGCAAACGGCTGGGGAGCACTATTGGTTTTCCAACAGCGAATTTGCCATTAAAACGTTTAGTGGCTCCTGTACAGGGCGTTTATGTCGTTGAAGTCTATGGCCTGGGAGATAAGCCTTTACCGGGTGTTGCCAATATTGGTACACGTCCAACCGTCTCTGGTCAGGGCCAACAACTTGAAGTACATCTGATTGATACCCAAATGGATCTGTATGGGCATCATATTGATGTGGTGTTACGCAAAAAACTGCGTAATGAGCAGCGGTTTGCTTCTCTTGATGCACTCAAGCAGCAAATTGCTAATGATTTGGTCGCTGCGAAGGCATTTTTTAAACAGCAACCAGTGTCATGTATCTAGCGGAAAATTGGAATTGAGAATCGAATGAGTGACTATAAAAATACCCTGAACCTACCAGAAACAGGGTTTCCAATGCGCGGAGACTTAGCAAAGCGCGAACCAGACATGCTAAAACGTTGGTACAAAGATGAGTTGTATCAGGTAATTCGTAAAGCAAAAGCCGGTAAAAAAACATTTATTCTGCATGACGGCCCTCCTTATGCGAATGGCAGCATTCATATTGGTCACTCAGTCAATAAAATTCTCAAAGATATTATTATTAAATCCAAAGGGATGGCGGGATATGATTCGCCATATGTACCCGGTTGGGATTGCCATGGTTTACCCATTGAGCTTAAGGTTGAGCAGATTATTGGTAAGCCGGGAGAAAAGTTTTCCGCTGCTGAATTCCGTGCCGAGTGCCGCAAATATGCTAAAGAGCAGATAGAAGGTCAGAAGGAAGACTTTATCCGTCTGGGCGTATTAGGTGACTGGGATCGCCCATACCTGACGATGGACTTTAAGACCGAAGCCAACGTTATTCGTGCACTGAGCCGTATTATTGCCAATGGACATTTATTGAAAGGCGCTAAACCCGTTCACTGGTGTACTGATTGTGGTTCATCATTGGCGGAAGCGGAAGTTGAGTATTACGACAAAACATCTCCATCTATTGACGTGCGTTTTGACGCTGTTGATACGGCAGCTGTTTACGAGAAATTTGGTGTACAGCCATCAGATCAACCTGTTTCTCTGGTGATCTGGACAACCACGCCGTGGACGTTACCGGCTAACCGGGCGATCGCTTTGCATGCTGAATTTGACTATCAATTAGTACAGATTGAGGGTGAATGTTTGATCCTGGCTGCTGATTTGGTCGAAAGTGTGATGACGCGTGCGGGTGTGACGTCGTGGACCGTGCTGGGACATTGTGCGGGTTCTGCGTTGGAACTGTTGCGCTTCAAACATCCGTTTATGGGCTTCGATTCACCGGTTGTACTGGGTGATCACGTTACATTGGATGCGGGTACCGGTGCTGTCCATACTGCGCCAGGTCATGGCCCAGACGATTTTGTTATTGGTCAGAAATATGGTTTGGAAGTGGCAAACCCGGTTGGTCCGAATGGCTGCTATCTGCCGGGTACTTATCCTTCTCTGGATGGCGTGTTTGTCTTTAAGGCGAATGATGTTGTGCTGAATATCCTGCGTGAAAATAATGCATTGCTCCACCTGGAAAAATTACAGCATAGCTATCCTTGCTGCTGGCGTCACAAGGCACCTATCATTTTCCGTGCCACGCCACAGTGGTTTGTCAGCATGGATCAAAATGGTCTGCGCAAGCAATCTCTGAAAGAGATCAAAGGTGTTCAGTGGATCCCAGGCTGGGGGCAGGCCCGTATTGAGGCAATGGTTGAGAATCGTCCTGATTGGTGTATTTCACGTCAGCGGACTTGGGGTACGCCTATGTCCCTGTTTGTCCATAAAGAGACGGAAGAACTTCATCCACGTACTATCGAACTGATGGAAGAAGTGGCTAAACGTGTTGAAGTTGATGGTATACAGGCGTGGTGGGATCTGGATCCAGCCGAACTGCTGGGTGATGATGCGGCTAACTATGTCAAAATCTTTGATACTCTGGATGTATGGTTCGATTCTGGCTCAACCCATTCATCGGTTGTTGATGCCCGTCCTGAATTCCAGAGCAACGCTGTGGATATCTATCTAGAAGGTTCAGATCAGCATCGTGGCTGGTTTATGTCTTCCCTGATGATCTCAACCGCAATGAAAGGCAAAGCGCCTTACCGCCAGGTCTTGACACACGGTTTCACTGTAGATGGTCAGGGCCGTAAGATGTCTAAGTCTATCGGCAACACCATCAGTCCGCAGGATGTGATAAATAAATTAGGGGCGGATATTCTGCGTCTGTGGGTTGCTTCTACTGATTACACCGGTGAAATTGCGGTATCAGATGAAATCCTGAAACGTTCTGCTGATGCATATCGTCGTATCCGTAACACAGCGCGTTTTCTGCTGGCAAACCTGAATGGTTTTGATCCGGAACAACATAGGGTTAAACCGGAAGAGATGGCGGTGTTGGATCGCTGGGCTGTGGGTCGTGCTCAGGCTGCTCAGGCAGACATTACAAAATGTTACGATGAGTATGATTTCCACTCTGTTGTTCAGCGTTTAATGCAGTTCTGTTCTGTAGAAATGGGGTCGTTCTATCTCGATATCATTAAAGACCGTCAGTACACCGCGAAGGGCGATAGTCTGGCTCGCCGCAGTTGCCAGACTGCGCTGTATCATATTGCAGAAGCACTGGTTCGCTGGATGGTGCCTATTCTCTCCTTTACCGCAGATGAAGTCTGGAAGGAATTGCCTGGTAAACATGCTCAGTATGTATTTACCGAAGAGTGGTATGACGGCTTGTTTGGTTTGGCCGCAGGCGAACAAATGAATGATGCTTTCTGGGCTGATTTACTGGCTGTTCGTGGTGAAGTCAACAAAGTGCTGGAGCAGGCACGTGCAGATAAACATATTCGCAGCTCTTTAGAAGCCGCCGTCACTCTGTATGCAAATAATGAACTGGCTGATAAATTGAACAGTCTGGGAGATGAATTGCGTTTTGTGCTGCTGACATCTCAGGTTTCTGTTGCAGCTTATGAACAGGCGGGTGACGGTGCGCAGCAAAGCGAAATCGACAGCCTGAAAATTGCTTTCCATAAAGCGGATGGTGAAAAATGCCCTCGTTGCTGGCATTACGCTAAAGATGTGGGATTGGTGGCGGAGCATGCAGAACTTTGTGGCCGCTGTGTAACTAATGTTGCCGGTAACGGCGAAGAGCGTAAGTTTGCCTGATGAATAGACCCATTTGCTCCACTGGCCTTCGCTGGCTTTGGTTAGTTGTCGTGGTATTGATTCTGGATCTGGGTAGTAAACAGTTGGTGCTGAAACACTTTTATCTGTATGAATCCGTTCCATTAATACCTTATTTCAACCTGACTTATGCCCAGAATTTGGGGGCGGCTTTCAGTTTCCTTGCGGATAAAGACGGCTGGCAGCGTTGGTTATTTGCATTAATTGCCGTTGCTATTTCAGTCATATTGATGGTGATGATGTATCGCTCCAGTGCAAAGAAGAAACTGAGTAATATCGCTTATGCCCTGATTATTGGTGGAGCATTGGGCAATCTGTTTGACCGGTTGGTTCATGGTTTTGTCATTGATTTTATTGATTTTTATGTCGGTGATTGGCACTTTCCAACCTTTAATATCGCTGATATGGCGATATGCATCGGAGCAGCATTGGTTATTATTGATAGTTTTTCAAGCCCGGATGAAAAGACAATTAAAGCGGGATAAAAGCCTATTTTAGTAGGCGTTATTGTTCAGGCGGTTCTTGTGAGTGAATAGTGAACTTGGGCAGTGCCCAAGTTCGCTTTTTACGATAAAAAGCAGCAAATAAAAATAGGTTCTGAGTAATATGTCAAAGCAGGTACATGCAGATAGTGCGGTTTTACTGCACTTCACTTTAAAACTGCAAGATGGTTCTACAGCCGATTCCACCCACCATCAGGGCAAACCTGCATTATTCCGTTTAGGTGATGGAACCCTTTCTTCACCTTTGGAACAGCAGCTTACCGGTCTGAAAGAGGGAGATAAACGCACATTTACTCTGGCTGGTGAGGCAGTATTTGGTAAACCGAATCCTGATCTGATCCAATATTTTACGCCGCGTGATTTTGCCGAAACGGGTATTCCTGAAATTGGAACTATAATGTTATTTACGGCAATGAATGGCAGTGAAATGCCAGGCATCGTAAAAGAAGTGGCAGAGGAGTCCGTCACTGTTGATTTCAATCACCCGTTAGTTGATCAGAACATCACATTTGAGATTGAAGTGTTGGAAATTGATCCACAGTTGGAGAAAAACCATGCAGATATTGCTGGCTAACCCTCGTGGTTTTTGTGCCGGCGTTGACCGGGCTATCAGTATTGTAGAACGTGCTCTGGAATTATATGGTGCACCGATCTATGTTCGCCATGAGGTTGTACATAACCGCTATGTTGTGGATAACCTGCGCAAGCGGGGGGCTATCTTTATTGAAGACATCGCAGAAGTACCCGATGATGCGATTCTGATTTTTTCTGCCCACGGCGTTTCACAGGCGATCCGCGCAGAAGCCCGTTCCCGCAATCTGACAATGCTGTTCGATGCGACTTGTCCCTTGGTAACTAAAGTCCATATGGAAGTGGCCAGAGCCAGCCGCAAAGGCAAAGAAGCTATTCTGATCGGTCATGCTGGGCATCCGGAAGTTGAAGGGACAATGGGTCAGTACAATAATGCTGATGGTGGAATGTATCTGGTTGAATCTCCTAAAGATGTGTGGAATCTGAAAGTCAAAGATGAAGATAACTTGTGTTTTATGACTCAAACTACGTTATCAGTTGATGATACTTCAGAAGTGATTGATGCGCTTAATGAGCGATTCCCCAACATTGTCGGTCCCCGTAAAGATGATATCTGTTATGCGACGACTAACCGCCAGGAAGCGGTACGGGATCTGGCATCTGATGCTGATGTTGTATTGGTTGTTGGTTCAAAGAATTCATCTAACTCTAACCGCCTTGCGGAGTTAGCTCAACGTGTTGGTAAACCTGCTTACCTGATAGATTCTGCTGATGATATTAAAAAAGAATGGATAACTGGCGTTTCTCTGGTTGGAGTGACTGCGGGAGCTTCGGCACCGGATATTTTAGTTCAACAAGTCATTGAGCGGCTGAAAAATCTTGGTGCTGATTCTGTCGAGGAATTACATGGCAGGGAAGAGAATATTGTTTTCGAAGTGCCCAAAGAGTTACGTGTTGAGGTTAAACAGATTAGTTAAAAAGTACTGCGCCAGATTAAGAGTGAGATTGCTCATAATCTATTGATTTAAAATATTTATCTGACTGATCGCCTGTGTTAAATCAGGAAACGGACTAATTCACAGTGAGGGCTTATGGCTGATACAGAAATTCGTGTTGCTATTGTTGGTGCTGGTGGGCGTATGGGGCGTCAGTTAATACAGGCTATCCATCAATTAAGTGGCGTCGCTCTTGGTGCAGCTTTAGAACGCTTAGGCTCTTCTCTGATTGGCGCGGATGCCGGAGAATTGGCAGGTATTGGTAATACAGGCGTTACTGTTTGTGATGACCTGAAAAAAGTTGTTGATAATTTTGATGTGCTTATCGATTTTACCCGCCCGGAAGGAACGCTTACCCATCTTGAAATTTGCCGTCAAAACAGTAAGGCAATGGTTATCGGTACCACAGGCTTTGATGATGAAGGTAAACAGGCGATTAAAGATGCTTCTGCGGATATCCCGATAGTATTTGCTGCAAATTTCAGTGTTGGTGTGAATTTAGTGCTTAAATTACTGGAAAAAGCGGCGAAAGTGATGGGTGAATATACTGATATCGAGATTATCGAAGCACATCACCGCCATAAAGTGGATGCTCCATCAGGAACGGCGTTAGCGATGGGAGAATCGATTGCCCATGCTTTAGGGCGGGATCTTAAAGAATGCGCGGTCTATGCTCGTGAAGGTTATACCGGTGAACGTGATCCGAAAAGTATTGGTTTTGCCACCATCCGTGCCGGGGATATCGTAGGTGAACATACCGCTATGTTTGCAGATATCGGCGAGAGAGTTGAAATAACTCATAAGGCTTCAAGCCGGATGACATTTGCAAATGGAGCAGTGAAGGCAGCATTATGGTTAAGTGGTGAAAATAGAGGTCTTTTTGATATGAAAGATGTATTGGATCTCGATTTACTTTAAAAAAGTATTTTTATAACATCCTGATATCGCATAATTAATTTATATATTGTGCGATTTTTAGTTGTTTTGTTTATTTTTATTTGATTATCATTGGTTTTTCTTATTTTTGTCTTATTTTTTACCTTTATTGTCTTATTTTTTCTCCTTTTTATGATTCTTTTCAGTTTTTCGTCTGAAAATTAAATCTTCTATGCTGGCAACCGTTTTCTAAGTTAACTTTATGTCTGTTTTTAGTCTTCTTTTGTTGGTTTTTTCGGTGAAGTGTGCAAAAAAATAATAAAAGTAACATTTTTTGTAGACAACTATCCTTCTCATCATTAGAATGCGCGCAATTTGCCAAAATTTTGCCTAAAAAGCAGCTTTGGCATTGATTTTGACGAACAAATCTGAATTAATATGCACTAATTGTGATTTATTATTCTCTGGAGGGTGTTTTGATTAAGTCAGCTATATTGGTTCTGGAAGACGGAACCCAATTCCACGGTCGCGCCATAGGGGCTAAAGGGGCGGCAGTTGGGGAAGTGGTTTTCAATACCTCAATGACCGGATATCAAGAAATTCTTACAGACCCTTCCTATTCCCGCCAAATTGTCACTCTTACTTATCCCCATATTGGTAATGTCGGTGTTAACTCAGTCGATAAAGAATCACTAAAAGTACAGGCTCAGGGGCTGGTAATCCGTGATCTACCACTACTAACCAGTAATTTCCGCAGCGAAGAAACACTTTCTGATTACCTTAAACGCCATAATATTGTTGCGATAGCGGATATCGATACCCGCAAACTGACTCGCTTGCTAAGGGAAAAAGGCTCACTGAATGGTTGTATTATCGCAGGTAAGCAGATTGACGCTCAGGTTGCTCTGGAAAAAGCACAAGCGTTCTCAGGGTTGGAAGGGATGGATTTAGCAAAAGAGGTGACAACGGAGCAGGTTTATCCGTGGTTACAGGGAAGCTGGACGCTGGCAGATGGGTTACCGGAAGAGAAACAAGTACAGGAGCTGCCTTATCATGTCGTTGCTTATGACTTTGGCGCAAAACGCAACATTTTGCGGATGCTGGTAGATCGTGGCTGTCGCCTGACAGTGGTTCCCGCTCAGACACCAGCTGAGGATGTATTAAAGTTAAATCCAGATGGTATTTTCTTGTCCAATGGTCCAGGTGACCCAGCACCTTGTGGCTATGCGGTTGAAACAATTAAAACTTTCCTTGAAATAAATATTCCGATCTTTGGTATTTGCCTTGGGCACCAATTGCTGGCATTGGCGAGTGGTGCCGAAACAATGAAAATGAAATTTGGTCATCACGGTGGCAACCATCCGGTAAAAGATCTTGATCGTAATATTGTGATGATTACGGCACAGAACCACGGTTTTGCTGTGGATGAAAAATCACTGCCGGCAAATGTGCGTGTGACCCATAAATCCCTGTTTGACGGTACGTTGCAAGGAATTCATCGTACAGATAAACCAGCATTCAGCTTCCAGGGGCACCCGGAAGCCAGCCCTGGCCCACATGAAACTGCGTCATTGTTCGATCACTTTATCGAGCTGATTAAACAGTATTGTCAGCAAAATAATCGTCATAACACCAAGTAATCAGGAGAAAATAAAATGGCAAAACGTACTGATATTAAAAGTATCCTGATCTTGGGTGCTGGCCCAATTGTTATCGGCCAGGCTTGTGAGTTCGACTACTCAGGTGCACAGGCTTGTAAAGCGTTACGGGAAGAAGGTTATCGTGTTGTGCTGGTGAACTCAAACCCTGCCACCATCATGACTGATCCAGACATGGCGGATGCCACTTATATTGAGCCGATCCACTGGGAAGTGGTACGTAAAATCATTGAAAAAGAGCGTCCTGATGCGGTTTTGCCAACCATGGGTGGACAAACTGCGCTGAACTGTGCGTTGGAACTGGAACGTCAGGGGGTTTTGAAAGAATTTGGCGTGACGATGATTGGTGCCACCGCAGATGCGATTGACAAAGCGGAAGATCGTCGCCGTTTTGATATAGCAATGAAAAAGATAGGCTTGGAAACCCCACGTTCTGGTATCGCCCATTCGATGGAAGAAGCGCTGGCCATCGCAGATAAAGTCGGTTTTCCTTGTATTATCCGTCCTTCCTTTACTATGGGAGGAAGTGGTGGCGGTATTGCCTATAACCGCGAAGAATTTGAAGAAATTTGTGAGCGTGGTTTAGATCTTTCGCCAACCAACGAGCTATTGATTGATGAATCTTTGATTGGCTGGAAAGAGTATGAAATGGAGGTGGTGCGTGATAAAAATGATAATTGCATCATCGTCTGCTCGATTGAAAACTTCGATGCTATGGGGATTCACACTGGCGATTCCATCACCGTCGCACCGGCACAAACGCTGACCGATAAAGAGTATCAAATCATGCGTAACGCTTCGATGGCGGTACTGCGTGAAATCGGTGTGGAAACCGGAGGTTCTAACGTACAGTTCGCGGTGAACCCAAAAAATGGTCGTTTGGTTATCATCGAAATGAACCCACGCGTTTCCCGCTCTTCTGCGTTGGCTTCGAAAGCGACAGGCTTCCCGATTGCCAAAATTGCCGCCAAATTAGCGGTAGGTTATACCCTTGATGAACTGATGAATGATATCACTGGTGGCCGCACGCCGGCTTCCTTTGAACCTTCAATTGATTACGTAGTGACTAAAATTCCTCGTTTCAATTTCGAGAAATTTGCCGGTGCCAATGATCGCCTGACAACTCAGATGAAATCTGTTGGTGAGGTGATGGCGATTGGCCGTACTCAGCAGGAGTCCATGCAAAAAGCATTGCGTGGTTTGGAAGTGGGAGCAACTGGCTTTGATCCGAAAGTTAGTCTGGATGATCCACAGGCATTGACCAAAATACGCCGTGAATTGAAAGATGCTGGTGCGGAGCGTATCTGGTATATCGCCGATGCTTTCCGTGCCGGTATGTCGGTTGATGGTGTTTTCAATCTGACTGATATTGACCGCTGGTTCTTGGTGCAAATTGAAGAATTGGTGCGACTGGAAGAGCAAGTGGCCGAACAGGGAATTAACAGCCTGACTGTCGATTTCCTGCGTCATTTGAAACGCAAAGGTTTTGCTGACGCGCGTTTGGCGAACTTAGTCGGTGTGGCGGAAAAAGAGATCCGCAAGCTGCGTCACAAATATAATCTGTATCCGGTTTACAAACGGGTTGATACCTGTGCGGCAGAATTTGCGACCGATACCGCATACATGTATTCCACTTATGAAGATGAGTGTGAAGCCAATCCGAATAGTGACAAGCCAAAAATCATGGTATTGGGTGGTGGTCCTAACCGTATTGGACAAGGGATCGAGTTTGACTACTGTTGTGTTCATGCATCACTGGCACTGCGTGAAGATGGTTATGAAACCATCATGGTGAACTGTAACCCGGAAACAGTTTCGACAGATTATGATACTTCGGATCGCCTCTATTTCGAACCGGTTACTTTGGAAGATGTGCTTGAAATTGTGCGTGTTGAGCAGCCAAAAGGGGTGATTGTTCAATATGGCGGGCAGACCCCACTGAAATTGGCCCGTGAGCTGGAAATCGCAGGTGTGCCAATTATTGGGACCAGTCCGGATGCGATTGATCGTGCTGAAGATCGTGAACGTTTCAAACAGGCGGTCAATCGTCTTGGCCTGAAACAACCAGAAAATGCCACTGTGGCGACGATTGAACGAGCGGTTGAGAAAGGGAATGCGTTAGGTTATCCGCTGGTAGTTCGTCCATCTTATGTTCTGGGCGGCCGTGCGATGGAAATCGTATATGACGAAGCTGACTTACGTCGTTACTTCCAGACGGCGGTCAGTGTATCTAATGATGCTCCGGTACTGCTTGATCGTTTCCTTGATGATGCAATAGAAGTGGATGTTGATGCTATCTGTGACGGTGAACGCGTGCTGATTGGTGGCATTATGGAACATATTGAGCAGGCAGGTGTTCACTCTGGTGATTCCGCCTGTTCACTGCCGGCTTACACATTGAGTCAGGAAATTCAGGATGTCATGCGCCAGCAGGTAGAAAAACTGGCGTTTGAATTGTGTGTCCGTGGTTTGATGAATGTTCAGTTTGCAGTTAAGAACGACGAGGTTTACCTGATTGAAGTCAACCCTCGTGCGGCCCGTACTGTGCCCTTTGTTTCTAAAGCTACAGGTTTGCCACTGGCGAAAGTTGCAGCTCGAGTGATGGTGGGTCAGTCTCTGACAGAGCAGGGCACAACTCAGGAGATCATCCCGCCATACTACTCGGTGAAAGAGGTTGTACTGCCTTTCGACAAATTCCCGGGTGTGGATCCGATTCTTGGGCCTGAAATGCGCTCAACCGGGGAAGTGATGGGCGTTGGCCGTACTTTTGCAGAAGCTTTCTCAAAAGCACTGTTGGGATGTAACTCCAGAATGCAACAGAGTGGCAGAGCTCTTTTGTCGGTGCGTGATGGTGATAAAGGCCGGGTCGTAGATTTGGCTGCTAAGTTGCTGAAACAGGGCTTTGAATTGGATGCGACTCACGGTACGGCAGTTGTACTAGGTGAAGCAGGTATCAATCCTCGCTTGGTGAACAAAGTTCATGAAGGGCGTCCGCATATTCAAGATAGAATCAAAAATGGTGAGTATAGCTATATTGTGAACACCACTGCGGGTCGTCAGGCGATTGAGGATTCCAAGCTTATTCGCCGTAGTGCACTACAATATAAAGTGCATTATGACACCACATTGAATGGTGGTTTTGCTACAACAATGGCACAGAGCGCAGATCCAACCGAGCAGGTGACCTCTGTACAGGAAATGCATGCCAAGATTAACAGCTAGTCCGTATTCTGATTAATTGAAGTAATAAAAAGGTGCGCTCGATTAAGCGCACTTTTTTATGTTCATTGAAAACCTAAAGGGAGGGAATGAACTCCTGTTATCCCAGAGCCACTTTGACACCTAAGCCAATCAAAACAACGCCAAGCAGTTTATCAATAATCTTTTGGGATTTAACTAATCCGCAGCGAACTGGTGCACTCTGGATCAATATTACCAATAATGGCCAATAGATGGCCGACAGACTCCAAATAATAAAGGCATACCATAATTTCTCATCAACACCCGAATTGACGTTTAGTACCTGAGTAAATATTGCCAGGAAGAATAAGGTTGCTTTTGGATTCAGCAGATTACATAGAAATCCTTGCATAAACGCTTTTTTAAAAGTGACAATTTGTCGTGTTTGATCATCAAGAGTGACGGTATTTCCTCCGCGGGAAAGCAGGCTATTGATCCCGATCCAAATAAGATAAGCCGCTCCGGCATATTTCATCAGATTAAACAGCCACGGAGTAGTGGTGATAAGAATAGCCAGCCCGGCGACGCAATAAGTCATATGACAGGCGATAGCGGCAATTAATCCCATTACCGTCATCATTGCGGCAGAGCGTTGATAACGTATGGCATTTTTGACTACCAGAAAGAAATCGGGACCAGGAGAGAGCATGCCCAAAGTTGAGAGGGTGATGACGAGCAGCGATGTTTCCAGCATAATGTACCCTATAGTTAATATTAGATTTGTTATTATTTTGATCAATAAATGTCTTAAACAACAAATCAAGTATAAATGAATTTTTTGCACTTAAGAAAGTGTTGATCCTATCGACTGGGTACATCCCTTTCCGTATAGTGTCACCAATTTTTATACTATTTGCCTATAAGGTGACTCAATGAATATCAGCTTGATCGCTGCTTTAGCTATGGATCGGGTTATCGGCATGGAGAATGCAATGCCTTGGCATTTGCCGGGGGATTTGGCCTGGTTTAAACGTAATACATTGAATAAACCAGTCATTATGGGACGAGTAACTTATGAATCCATAGGTCGCCCATTGCCGGGACGGCTCAATATTGTATTAAGTAATCAACCGGGTAATGATGAACGTGTAACCTGGGTAAGCTCAGTTGATGAAGCACTGGCAGTAGCTGGTGATACAGAAGAGATTATGGTGATGGGGGGCGGCAAAATTTATGACCAGTTCATCTCGCTGGCTAGCCGTATGTACCTGACCCATATTGATGCAGAAGTGATAGGTGATACTCATTTCCCTGATTATGAACCAGATGAATGGGATTCTGAATTTACTGAATACCATGATGCAGATGAATCAAATTCTCACAGCTACTGTTTTGAGATTCTACAACGTCGTATCTAATTGATAAAACACGCCGATGAAGCTAGCTTTCTTCACGGCGTGTCTGGCTTTAATACTGTTTTACGGCTGACAGGGATGGCTGTGTAAAATATTGCTTATCTTCCCAACGTAACATTGTTAGCTCACCTCCCCAGCAGCAACCTGTATCCAATGCATAAAATCTTTCTGATGTTCCCTGACCTTCCAGTGATGCCCAGTGACCGAAAACAATAGAGTATTCTGCTGAGATCTGCTGTGGCAGCTCAAACCAAGGCTTTAACGGCGCGGGAGCACTTTCGGGTTTATCTTTGCAAAGCATATCCAACTGGCCATTTGGAAAACAGTAACGCATACGTGTTAATGCATTGGTACTGAAACGTAAGCGTGCCAGCCCAGAAAGTTCCGGTGACCAGTTATTCGGCATATCCCCATACATTGAATTGAGAAACAGGGGATAGCTGCTACTATTGAGCATAACTTCAACTTCGCCAGCGCATATTTTCGCTGTTTCCAGATCCCATTGGGGCGTAATACCCGCATGGGTCATGACCAGTTTCAGATCATCGTCGCACTGTAATAGCGGTTGTTTGCGTAGCCAATTAATTAATTCGTCTGCATCTGGAGCGGACAGTAATTCATTAATTTTATCTTTCGGTTTATTGCGACTGATCCCGGCATAAACGCCTAATAAATGAAGATCATGATTGCCTAATACTATTTTTGCGGCTGAACCTAATTGCTTAACATACCGCAAAACTTCAAGAGAATCCGGGCCACGGGCAACTAAATCTCCGGTCAGCCATAATGTATCTTTTTGGGGATCAAAATTGGCTTTAGTTAATAAAGTTCGTAATTCATGATAGCAGCCATGAATATCACCGATCAGATAGGTAGACATAATTAATTAATCAGCGTTGGGATAGCCAGACGGAAAACCGGAATGGCAACGCGGAATGGATCACCATTGTGATCGACCATTTCATAATGGCCTTCCATCGTGCCTAAAGGCGTTTCCAATATAGCGCCACTGGTGTAACGGTATTCTGTACCTGGCAGGATTATTGGTTGCTCACCAACAACGCCTTCCCCCTGAACTTCAGTCTGGTGACCATCGCTGTTGGTAATTAGCCAATAACGGTTGATTAACTGAACCGGTTCGCGCCCAAGATTACGAATAGTGATTGTATAGGCAAAAACGAAACGCTGTTGCTCGGGATACGATTGGCTCTCGACATAAACACTTTGTACCTGAATAGAAACTCTGGGCGCATTAATCATGGTTGACTCCTGTTATGACTGCATTTCAGCTTGTGCCGATAACCAGTTTGCCATTTTGCAGTATTGCTCAACAGAAATATTCTCTGCACGTGTACCTGGGTCGATACCCAGTTCTATGAGCTGTTCTACAGTAAAAAGGTCACCGAGGCTATTACGGATAGTTTTACGCCGTTGGTTGAAAGCCTGAGTTGTGATCCGACTCAGCATACGAATATTTTTGACCGGGTGAGGTATGCTTTTGTGCGGTATCAGACGTACAATTGCTGAATCGACTTTAGGTGCGGGAGTAAATGCGGTTGGCGGTACTTCCAGCACAGGGATAACCTGACAATAATATTGGGCCATGACACTCAAACGTCCGAAAGCTTTGCTGCCGGGGCCAGCTACCAAGCGGTTTACTACCTCTTTTTGCAGCATAAAATGCATATCAGCAATAGCATCAGCATAGCTGAAAAGGTGAAACATTAATGGCGTGGAAATATTGTAAGGTAAATTACCAAAAACCCGCAGCGGCAACTCTCTTTGCTGAGACAATTCGCTAAAATTAACGGTCATTGCATCTTGCTGGATAATGGTCAGCTTATCTTTTAATTGCGGATGAACTTGTAGACGTGCGGCTAAATCGCGGTCGAGCTCAACCACAGTCATTTTATCCATGCGCTCACCAACCGGTTCTGTCAATGCACCAAGACCGGGGCCAATTTCCAGTACGGCCTGGCCCGGTTGTGGATTGATAGCGGTAACAATACTGTCAATGACAAACTGATCGGTTAAAAAGTTTTGCCCAAAGCGTTTACGGGCAAAATGCCCTTGGTGGACTCTATTATTCATTACTGTTTTGTATCATTTTAATTGCTAAATTCAATGCGGTGATAAAACTTCCCACATCAGCTTGACCTGTGCCAGCCAGTTCCAATGCTGTGCCATGATCGACAGAAGTACGGATAAACGGCAGGCCCAACGTAATATTCACTGCTCTGCCAAAACCTTGGTATTTTAACACGGGTAATCCCTGATCGTGATACATTGAGAGAACGGCGTCTGCATGTTGAAGATATTTAGGTTGGAACAGGGTATCTGCCGGCAAAGGCCCCTCTAATACGAAACCTTCTGCTCTCAGGCTTTCTAACACGGGAATAATGACATCGATCTCTTCCCGTCCCATATGCCCGCCTTCCCCTGCATGGGGATTCAGGCCACAAACATAAATACAGGGTTTTGCCAGGCCAAACTTTGTTTTTAAGTCATGGTTAAGGATCGTGATAACTTCCCGCAGGCTATCAGAAGTGATGGATTTTGGCACATCAACAATGGGCAGATGAGTTGTTGCCAGAGCAACCCGAAGTTCCTCTGTTGCAAGCATCATGACAACCCGTTGACACCCACTGCGATCAGCAAAGAATTCAGTATGGCCGATAAAAGGCACGCCAGCGTCATTGATATTCCCTTTATGAACCGGCCCTGTGACTAACGCTGAAAACTCTCCATTCAGGCAACCGTCGCAGGCTCTTGCCAGAGTTTCAGTCACATATCTGCCGTTTTCCTGCATCAACTCGCCGGCGATTGCCGGTACATGAAGAGGAACTGGCAGTATAGTCAACGTTCCGGCAGCCTGGGGTTCGGGTGTTTTATCTGGCGAATATTCCAATAATTGCAAAGGTAAATTGAGTTGTCTGGCCCTGCCCAGAAGCAAATTGGGGTCTGCGCAGGCGACCAACTGTATTGGCCAGCTTTGTTGAGCAAGAACGACAGTCAAATCAGGCCCAACCCCGGCTGGTTCGCCGGGGGTAATAACAATAGGTTTATTGTTGTGCATCGCTGCCATCTAAAATTTTCACATAAGCTGAGGCGCGTTGTTCCTGCATCCAGCTTTGTGCTTCTTCGGTAAATTTACGGTTGAATAACATACGGTAAGCACGATCTTTCTGAGCGACATCTGTTCTATCGACTTTGCGGGTGTCCAGCAATTGAATCAGATGCCAGCCAAAAGAGGAATGAACCGGTTGGCTGATTTCACCTTTATTCAGTCGCATTAACGCGTCACGGAAAGCGGGATCATAGATATCAGGTGTGGTCCAGCCGAGATCACCACCACGCAGGGCTGAACCGGGATCTTCTGAAAACGCTTTCGCGGCGTCAGCGAAATCCGTTTTTCCGCTGCGAATATCACCGGCGATTTGCTGCAACTTGGTGCGTGCCTGATCATCGGTCATGACGGGTGAAGTTTTCAGTAGAATATGACGGGCATGAACTTCAGTGACTGCGATTGTCGCATTACCGCCACGGATATCATTGACTTTAAGAATATGGAAACCCACACCGGAGCGGATTGGGCCAACGATGGCACCTTTCGGGGCTGATTGCAGCTGTTCGGCAAACAGGGTTGGCAGTTCCTGAAGCTTGCTCCAACCCATATTACCGCCTTTCAGGGCTTGTGGATCAGCGGAATAAGCGATAGCCAGTTTACCGAAGTCAACGCCATGCTTAAGTTCAGACATAATTTTCTGTACTACAGCCGTGGCTTTTTCCATTTGTGCCTGGTCCGGGTTTTCTGGTAATGGGATCAGAATGTGGCTGATATTCAGTTCAGTATCATAGGCATTCTGGTTGCCAATTTGTTTCGCTAAGGCGTCAATTTCCTGAGGCAGAATGGTGACACGGCGGCGAACTTCATTGTTGCGCACTTCTGCGATTATCATCTCTTTACGGATCTGACTACGATAAGTATCGAAATTCATCCCGTCAGCAGCGATACGGAGTTTCATCTGATCCACGGTTATGTGGTTCTGGACTGCAATATTTGCAATTGTGGAATCCAGAGCCTGATCAGGAATGGTAATCCCCATCTGCTTTGCCATTTGTAGCAGGATATTATCCATAATCAGACGCTCAAGGATCTGACGATGCAGCATTTTCTCGTCCGGTATTTGCTGGTTTGCGCGTTGCGCATCCAGTTTAACCGAGTGTAAAAGGCTGCTGATGTCACTTTCCAGTACTACCCCGTTATTAACAACCGCAGCGATTTTATCCATTTGCTGAGGTGCAGCGAAGGCAGTACTCACTGAAAACATCAATCCGAGAATGAGAGTTCTCCAATTCTTCATACTTTTTCCATCATATGTAGGTTCCGCGATAGCGGACTTATATTGTTTAATATCAAAGCGTTATTAGCATCAGAATGCACGCTGGTATGGCATGATGCCAGACTGCAACATTTTCTGGCTACCCAGACTATGATTGTTACTTAAGCCTCGGAGTTCAAAGTTAAATGACCATTTGTTGTCAAATTCACTATTGTTGTCTTTCCAACCCACGATTTTACGCTCATAACCGACGTTAACCGCCCAGCAACAAGTGTTGTATTGCAAGCCCACTAACTGACTTGCAGGTTGCTGCTCTTTGGTATCATAGTAGTAAGCGCCGACCAAAGCCCAGCGATCACTCAACGGCCAGCTTGCAACCAGACCAAGTTGAGAAATACCTTGCTGGAAAGCGGGGGCACTTTTAGCTGTGGCCTGGATATAATCTCGGTCAACAAAACGATAGTTCAACTGCACAAGCCGGTCTGCATCACGGCGATATTCCAGTACTGTATTCCCCATCGTTACGCTGCCCAGACGAGTATCGTACTGCATACCGCCTTTCAAACCCCAGGAATCATTAATTCTCCAGTAAGTATCACCAGCCCAGGTCATCATACCTGTTCTGTCTTTACTGTTAATGATATTTTCCTCACCGGTGCGCGGACGTTCAAAATAATAGATTTGACCTAACGACAGGTTAAAACGTTCAACCAAACTCTCATCATAAATGCGAGTAGTGAGGCCAGTAGTCACTTGATTAGCAGATGAAATGCGATCCAGGCCACCATAAAAGCGTTCACGGAACAGGCCAGTATAGTCAGTTTGCAGTAAAGATGAATCGAAGTTATTGATATTAGCCTGATTTTTGTATGGCACGTACAGATACTGAATCTGTGGTTCTAACGTTTGGGTGTAATCGCTGTTCAGGTATGTTGAACGCTCAAACACCATTTTGGCCTCACTTTTGAACTGCGGCAGAACCCGGTTAACCGACTCTTTATATTCAGCATTTTCAAGAGCCTTGGGAATATCCTGCTGATAATGAGTCGCCATCAGCTTAACTTCATTATTTATACTGGCCCAGCCATTGGAAAGTGGCAGGTTAATGGAGGGTTCCAGATGCCAACGGGTTGCTTCCGGATTATCTTTACCTACACTGGTAAATTTTACCGCCTGACCATAGACCTTAAGATCAAATGGCCCCAGATCGTTTTTGTAATAGTTCAGATCTAACTGTGGTTCAGCTCTGTAGGCTTTTCTATTGGTATCTTTAGAAAAAATCTGGAATTGTTTAGTCGATAAGGTGGCATTCCAGCTTTGTTGAGCATATCCCATGCTGAATTTCTGTGTGGCATAGCCGTCGGTGGTAGAACCATATTGAGAACTGAAATCAGAAAAGTATTCAGGGTCACTGACTTTGGTATAATCGATATTAAAGCGCCATACCTGATTCATCACACCATTGTGTCCCCAGTAAAATAACCAGCGATTATCACTCTCTCTGGCGGTGCGTGTTCTTGCATTTTTATCTTTGATATACTGATCGTCATTATTCAGCCAGTCGAACGCAAGTGTACCTATACCTGCTTTCGTTAAGTAACGGAACTCATTATCCAGTTTTAAACCACGTTTACTCATATAATGCGGCGTAATCGTGGCATCATAATTCGGTGCAATATTCCAGTAATAGGGCAAAAGAAATTCAAAGCCATCATTTTTGGAATAGCTGGCGTTAGGAATAAGGAAACCGGAGCGGCGTTTAGTACCGATCGGTAATTGCAGATACGGACTATAAAATACCGGAACATTCGCCACTCTGAAACGGGCGTTCCATATTTCAGCCACTTCTTCTTCACGGTCGAGAATGACTTCGGAGCCAATAACGCTCCAGCTATCATTACCAGGCAGGCAGGAAGTAAAAGAACCATTATCCAGAATGGCATAGCGGTTTTCACCACGCAGTTTCATTTTATCTGCGATGCCGCGTCCCTGACGCCCGACCATCTGATAATCGCTTTGATCCATATCTGTATCTTTATTATTTAAATTAGACCAGGCGCGTGGACCTTTCAGAATAATTTGGGGGTCGTCATAATGAACATTGCCCGTTGCAGTAACAGTCCTTAGCGGAACTTCATCTTCTGTCTGATCAAGTTGTACCTTATCAGCGGTCAATGTTTTATTACCCTGTTTAATATGGACATTACCGCTGAACTTAGCAGAGCGCGGATAATCTGTGTGTGAGTCATCCGCCAGGATATTGACAGGAAGTTGATTTAGATCGCCATAAATTATTGGCTGATCGTAAACAGGTATACCCAGCATACATTGTGCTGCGAGATCAGCATGTACATGCTGACTATAAAGTGCGGCCCATACCATTGTGGCCAGCAAAGTTGGATAACATTTCTTCATAGATATTTATGCGGTTCCGTCATCAGTGGCGTTAGGCCGGCAAACCTCAAGAGACTAACGCACTCAATGAATATGCGCTAGTGTAAAGTCATGCCTTTATTTATCTTGCCGTTAGGCACGGAGCTGAATGAATAGTATGATAATGCAAAACTACACTCAGAGCATTGATGAATTGAGGAGTATATGCATTATTGGGGAAAATTGCTTGGACTGATCTTTGGTGTCATGTCTGGAGCAGGCTTCTGGGGTATTGTCATTGGCCTGTTTATTGGTCATCTGTTTGATAGGGCCAGTGTACGGAGAAACCAAGGTTTTTTTGCGGATAATCAGTCCCGCCAGATGCTGTTTTTCAGCAGTACCTTTCAGGTGATGGGGCATATTACTAAATCAAAAGGACGGGTGACCGAAACAGACATCCAGCTTGCCAGCCAGTTAATGGACCGAATGCAACTTCACGGGCAAGCAAGGACTGCGGCACAGCATGCTTTTCGTGAAGGTAAAGAGCTGAATTTTCCTTTGCGTGAGACACTCAGACAATTGCGTCGTGCTTGCTTTGGCCGGTCTGACTTAATTCGGATGTTTTTGGAGATTCAGTTACAGGCTGCATTTTCTGATGGTCAGCTGCATCCGAATGAAAGGAACGTGCTGTTTATCATTGCTGATGAACTTAGGATCTCCCGTAGCCAGTTTGAACAATTTCTTGCCATGATGGAAGGTGGCCGCAATTTCGGTGGTGGAGGAGAGTGGCAGCAACAGCAGTATGGCAGCTACCAGAGAGCCGCTCAGGGGCCAACACTGGCGGACGCTTGTAAGGTGCTGGGTGTGCGTGAAAGTGATGACGTGACAACAATTAAACGAGCCTATCGTAAACTGATGAGTGAGCATCATCCTGATAAGCTAGTGGCAAAAGGTTTACCACCGGAAATGATGGAGATTGCTAAACAAAAAGCCCAGTCAATTCAAGCTGCTTATGATCTGATTAAAAAAGAGAAAGGTTTTAAATGAATCCTATTTTCTTTTTAAAAACATCCTATTAACATATTGGGGAATAAAATCCCCTATTGTTATTGTGTTTATTTTTTATTCCTCTAGAATATTAGAAAAATTTATATTTTTTACTTTCAATTAAAAAAGAATGCAAAAAATGGCAAATATCCGTATTCTCGTAGGTTATTTTGGCTTGGCCTTGTGCCTAATATTAGCTTCATTGAATTCGGTTACCGTATTTGTCTAGTGGCTTGCTCTCCCCACTAAATCACCCGTGATTATCGTGGGCGCTTCTTAATAACCCCAATTAACAGGTGCTAATCGCTTTCGTTGCAGTTCCTGCGCTGACAGCCCTATGGTCTTGCATGATTGGGGGAAACTTAAATTTAACTTCTCAGAATAAATAATTGCATTTTTTGCTCCTGTTAGATCTTTAAATCATGATACAGATCATAAAATAAAATATTTCATGATTCATATACTGGGAAATGAATATAAACTGAAAGTGAGAAGAAATTATCACCAATATAAAATAACGGGGGAAATAATGGAAAATGGATTAACCCTGATCTGCGAAGATATAACGAAGGAAAACTATATCTTGCTGAATAATTTTTATAAGCGTGATATAGGAAGCTTAGATTATTTTATTTGGAGAAATCTTAAAGAAAAAAAATATAATCTTTCTAGTGAGATCAAAGCATTTTCGTTTAAAATAAACGATACATACTTGTCAATTGTTATGGCAAGAAAGTGTGAGTTTTGCCTTAAAAACAGGCTGATATCCATTAATATGCTTAGCGATTTTGGCATAGATGAATGTGTAAAATCACGAACTTTGATAATAGAAAGTGCTAAACAAACACATCGTAATGATGTAGATGCAACGGTTTGTTACTCAGATGAACGGAAGATCAAATGTTATTCAAAGATTTTCGAGAAATACATATGTAACAGAGTGAACGTTTTTGACTTTATAGAAATAGTAGTAGAAGGATGTACTAGAATCGATGTAGATTTGAGTGATTTTAATGAAATAGATAATATTAATAAAATCAATTTTTTCGGCAGGGAAGTAAATAACGATTGGATCGCTTACTCAAAGCAGTGTCCTTACTACAGGGATATTAAGTTGTTAACTGTTGGAAAGGAATTGGCGATATTAGGTTTTGATGATATCACTGTGGAAGTGATCGGTTTGTCAAGCACCGCTCCCCGTACAATTATATCTGTAATTGATTCTTGTCTTGCTATTAGGGAAAAATGCAGAATAATCTTACCAAATCCTATTTATTCTGAACTACAAAGTAGACTGAGCAAACACAGTATTATAAATAAGTTTAGTATGATGATTGCCTGGCATACCGAAGACGATTTCAATTTGTGTCATGAAAATATATTTATCAGTAGAATCGACAAACGATAAAGGAGTTTAAAATGGGATGTATTTTTTGTCACCCAGAGTCTTCCTTTGCAAAAGATAAAATACTTTTACAAGGAAAACATTTCTATGCGTTTATACCTAAAGGCCAGATAATTGAGGGCTATATAATCATTGCCACCAACAAATGTGAAGCTGATTTAGGGGGATACCGGTGTTTTGCAGAAATATACGATGAAGAAGCAATAAAAGAACTGAAAAAGTTTAAGAATATAATAAATGATTTTTATCGCGAATATTACAATATAAACAATCCTATCTGCTATGAAAATGGACGAGCCGGTGGTTGTATCGTCATGGACCCAAATCAGAAGTACTGTTATCACGCACATTTATGTTGTTTCCCCACCGAGATTGATATTCATAATAAATTAAAACATCAATTTAAAATGCATACTATAGACTCGTTGGATGAACTTAAGATATTCGGTGAGGCGGGGCCTTATATCTACATTGAAGATAGTGGTAATAAGTACATTTTTACGATAGGCGAATCAGATTTCATTGAGAGAGGGATGATAAGAACAGTATTAGCAAATAGTTTGAATGTACCAGAAAGATCCGATTGGAGAGCTAATGAAGGAATAAGGGAGATGGATGCGACTGCTAAAAAATTCAAATCATATATTAATAATCATATGGAGATTGAAGAATGTTATATGCAGATGTAGCTTCTACTTCATGGCCAAAGTCACAAGAAGTAAAAGACATAATAAATATGTACTTGGACACTCTTGGGGTAACGCCAGGGCGATCTTTATCGCAACAATCTAAAAAGGTTACAGAACTCATTGAAGAGTGCAGGCATGAATTAATCGAACAAACAGGGTTAAACCGTCATGGGACAGTAATTTTTAACTCAGGGGCAACGTACTCACTCAACGAATGTATAAAGGGTACGCTTAAGCCGGGTGATAATGTCATTACTACCCATTTAGAACATAATTCAGTGCTTAGACCTATAGATCATTTAAAAGGTATTGGGGTAAGTAGTCAATTAATCGATGTGACAGATGGCGACATTGATATGTCGCATTTGGAATTTTTATTGAAGAATAAAAAAACCAAGTTATTAGTGGTTCATAGTTGCTCCAATACTATTGGTACATTTTGTAATATAGATGAGATAGGAAAATTGGCACATTTATATGGCACGATGGTTTTAGTTGATGGTTCACAATCTTTTGGTTCACAAATAATTGATTTGTCTAAAGGTAATATTGATTATCTTGTTTTTAGCGGGCACAAAAGCTTAGGAGGAGTATCAGGTATTGGCGGATATTTTATTCTTGATAATGAATTTTCTCATAATGAATTAATCCAGGGTGGGACAGGTGTATTATCAAGATTAATAAAACAGCCCACTGGAATACCATACAAGTATGAATCAGGAACACAAAACACTATTGGCATACTTTCATTGCTAGCGTCCATAAGACGTTTAAAAAAAATTGGGATAAAAAACATTCAAAATCAACTACAAACTCTGCGCACGAATCTTATAGATGAACTATCACAATTAAAGAAGGTCAAGTTAATCTGTAAACATAATGTCGGGTTGCCAACAATTCTTTTTACCGTAGAAGGTTATCATCCTGGAGAAATCTCTTATATACTAGAAAATAAATACAATATTATTACACGTCCCGGATTACAATGTGCACCGTTAGCCCATAAAAAATTTGGAACTTATCCCGATGGTGCTGTTCGGGTTAGTATTGATACGTCGCATACAATGGAAGATATTTTAAAAATAAAATCAGCCTTAGCTAAAATCACTGAGGAAAGTTATGAAGGAAGTACTTATAATTAATGAGAATCGTTCAGACAACTTAGGCGATTTAGCGATCAGCGAAGCTGCGAGTAAAATATTTAAAGCTCATAGTCTTAATGTTAAAACACAAAGGATTTGCTACTGACAAACGGCCAAGTGATCACTAGGGAAATAAATTTTATATTTCTTTCAAAAGAATGAAAATATGTCATTAATCACTATTGGCAAAGAATACAATGATATAACTTCAGAAATATGTGAGTTTATAAGGAAGTATTATAAATTTGATTAACAATAATAGCATATGAGAATATATATTAATATTCCTAACAAGAATGATAATTATCTAATCGATTTAATTAATGGTAAGTCGAATTATATACATATTGATAGAAACGGATATTTTAACAATACAAAGATAGACTGGAAAAATTCTATAATTTTATCTGGTTCTTTCAATCCACTTCATAAAGGACATGAAGAATTAAAAGAAATCGCTACAGAAATGACTAAAAGAAAACCATATTATGAACTGTCAATCAAGAATGCGGTAAAACTTACAATTTCAACTGATGAAATTTTCAAGAGGATAAGACAATTCAAAGGAAAAGGTGATGTTATTTTAAGTGATGCTAAATTTTTTATTGAAAAAT
Source organism: Photorhabdus tasmaniensis (assembly GCF_011189505.1). Classification (GTDB taxonomy): domain Bacteria; phylum Pseudomonadota; class Gammaproteobacteria; order Enterobacterales; family Enterobacteriaceae; genus Photorhabdus; species Photorhabdus tasmaniensis. The sequence continues at coordinate 58,974 of NZ_PUJU01000015.1, read as the reverse complement.
CACATATTTATCAAGGGGCAATTTTCGTCATTGGAGCTGATTTATGTCAAGAAATTAATAACCCTATTTATTATGGAGGTGAAGAGGAATTAAAAAAATCTCTTATGAAAATTAAGAGTAATGATTGTAGGTTTCTTGTAGCTGGACGTTTTTTTAATAATAGATATCATACAGTTAATGATTTGGTAAATATTAGAAATGAACACCGTTTTTTATTTGAATCTATTCCGGAAAATTTATTTCGCTTAGATATATCATCAACGGAAATAAGGTTAATGAACAAAGAACAGGAGATGGATCATGAGTAAAGAAAATAATAAAAAATTGCTGGATAGCAAAATTAATTTAAATTCAACATATTTAACTAAAGAGATTCAGAGAAGATTAAAGCAAGCGTCATTTATATTTAATCCAAGCCATAGAACTTTGAATTCCCAGCTAAGTAGTTCAAAAATTAAATTATTTTCTGAGATATGTGTGTTTTTGGAACGGGAAGACAACTTAGATATCCTTGCTTCTTGCATACATGATCTATGGTGTGCAAAATATTTAATCGACAATAAAACGGCTATACAAGATTCAATAACAAAACTTGAAATTGAGTACAACTTGCAAATCAATTTTTTAAAACCTTATCAAGCATTCACTGAAAAAGAGAAGAAGTTTGAGAAAAGGTTAATAAAGAGCGATTTGAGTATTATATCAGAAGTAATAAAAAATCTTTATTTATACGATGATAATATCGTATCTGATAATTTTAATTATGAAATTCTACTTTCTACAAACGATGCTATTTTTTCAGATTTAATGACAATATTAGGCCACAGTGACAGCATAATAGAAGTTGCAGCAAAAAAAATCCATGCTAGCTGGTTTGATATAATGAAAGAATTTTATGCCCATGATGAAAGAGTTCAATTCCAAGAAAAACCAAACATTAACAACTCAGATTTTATAAAAAACAGGGATGGGATACGTATTGATCTAGCAGCTATTTATATAGTACTAATGGAAATAAAATATAACAACCTTTGCATGGAGATTTGAAATGATTCATTTATTTTTATCACCCCATTTAGATGATGTAGCCTTAAGTGCGGGTGGTTTAATATATAAATTAATTTCAGAAAATCAAAAAGTGATTGTTTTAACATTTTTTACTGAGCATGACCAATATCTTACATCTCATTATTTAGACTCTGTACATAATGATAATATGAATTCATTTACAAAACTTTATTCAAAGCGAATTAATGAAGATATCGCTTTTTGCAATAAATTATCAGCTATTCCAATACATGGTAAAATTTTAGATTGTATTTACAGAGTCGATCAATGCGGTGAGCCTATATATAAGCATTCTGCCATGATTTATAGTGGCCTGGTACATAAATCAGACTATGCATCTGATATGGCTGAAGATCTTATCAACAAAACATTGTCAAATTATCAACCTGATTATATATATGCCCCTTTAGGTATAGGTCGACATGTAGATCACATCATAATAAACAATCTGGCATATAACATAAAAGGTTCACGTAATTTTAAAATATTACTTTATGAAGACTTTCCCTATGTTTTAGGTAAATATCCTACTATTAACCCAGATAGTTTGGAAAGTGCTTTATTAAGAAATAACAAATTTGATAAGAATGCCATATTGGTGGATATTGATTTAAAAGAAAAAATGCAAAATATCCTCTTTTATGAGTCTCAATTAGAACCTCTGTTTGATAACAAATCAAATCTTTTAATCTCATTGAAAGAATATCATCACTCTATTAGTAAAACCCAAATCCAAGAACGTTTTTGGTTAATTAAGTAAAGGATTCATAATGAAAAAAATATTTATAATATACCATGATCTCTTCTTGAATGGATATGGCGGGGTAGAAACTGTATGTTCAAATTTAATAGATTTGATTAACCGTGCCAACATTGAAATTAATTTCATTTTCATATCCCTAAATAAGATAAACAGAATTGAAAACCGTACTTGGTTATCTCATGCTCAGCATATCTCCTTGGCATCAAGTAGTGACGAATCTCACCAAGATATTGCATGTGAATTGTCCTTGATATTAGAAAGACTCCACCCCGAGATTCTAATCAGTTTAGACACTACATCCTGCAATATTGCTCGACTTTCTTGTAAAAAAATTAATTTCCCGGTAAGAACTTACTCTTGGCTGCATACCTCCATTAGGGATCCTACCTTACAGAAAATTAAAGATTTGTGCTGTGCTGACGAGCACATTGTAATCAGTTCTGGTTTAAGAGACCAAATGTTATCCTTTGGAATAAAAAGAGAGAAACTTCATCTTATTTTCAACCCTATCAAAATGAACTCTTTTATAATTTCTCAACCCCAAAATATAGCTAGATTCTTATATGTTGGAAGAATTCTTGCCTACAAGTCAAAAAATCTAACTGAACTATTTTTAGCTCTTTCCCAATTGTATGGTCATTGGGAGTTACATATGATAGGTTCCGGTGATGATGAGGATTATTTAAAAGAATTATCTTCACAACTTAATATAAATAACAATATTATTTGGCACGGTTGGAAAGATCAGCCTTGGAAATTTGTTATGGATAGTATAAAAGAAGTGTCAGCTTTTATTTTAACATCAAAATATGAAGGTTTTGGTATGGTATTAGCGGAAGCAATATCTTATGGTATCTATTGTATAAGTTCAGATTGTAAGTGTGGTCCAAACGATATTATTAATGATTTAAATGGTGAACTTTATGGATCAGGTAGTATTCTTGAGTTGTCTAAAAAATTACAACTCATTATTAATGAATATAAAACAAGAGATCATCATGCAATAAAAAATTCTATTGCCTTTCTTTACGAAGATAATTTCCTGTTAAGAATGACTAAAGCTTTATCCCTGCGCTGACAGTCCTATGGATTGTTAGCTATCCATCTCCCCTAATCCTAAAAGTTCGTTTCACGCTCAATGAGAATTTAGGGGGGAGAATTCCGCAGTTTTATTAATTAAAAATCGGCTTTACACTGAAAATGCATTGGGGTTCCATAGGCCGGATGGGTGATATAGAGCCCTTGTGCATGTAATTGCAGGCGAGGAGACATTGCTCTTGCCTGCTGATGGGCGTAAAACCGATCTCCCAGAATAGGGTGCTCAAGTGCCAGCATATGTACCCTGAGCTGATGTGAACGACCTGTTATCGGTGAGAGTTTTACCCGGGTCGCTTCATCTTCATAAGCGAGTACTTCGTATTCAGTTTGAGCTGATTTTCCGGTTTCAAAACAAACTTTCTGCTTTGGTCGGTTCGGCCAGTCACAAATTAATGGTAGATCGACAATACCGGTTTCTGGTTCCAGATGTCCCCAAACCCGTGCAATATAGGTTTTTTTCGGTTCCCGTTCACGGAACTGGCGTTTCAATTCACGCTCCGCATCTTTGATCAATGCAACCACCATTACGCCGCTGGTTGCCATATCCAGCCGGTGAACAGACTCTGCTGTCGGAAACTGCTGCTGTATCCGCGTCATAATACTGTCTTTATGTTCTTCTGCCCGGCCAGGAACAGAGAGTAGCCCACTGGGTTTATTAACCACAATGATGTGTTGATCCTGATAGAGCACATGTAACCATGGGTCGGTGGGAGGGTTATAAGCTTCCATTGAGGCTCCGGTAGCAGAATATCAAGGGAGGCACAGGAATGGGGGGCTTGGTGAGAAACGCCCCATCCCGGTCTAGCCTCTGGGTATTGCTAATACTTACTGGTGTGTAACAACAACAAGGCGGATAGCATCCAGACGCCAGCTTGCCTGATTCAGGTTAAGCAGTAACTGTTGGCGATTAGATTCAATCGCTTCCAACTCATCATCACGAATATTCGGATTGACGGCTTTAAGTGCTTCCAGGCGGGAAAGCTCAACGGTGAGTTTTTCATCAGCTTCCTGTTTCGCTTGTTCAATCAACGATTGAGCCTGAGTTTCTATCAAACCTTCTGCCTGTTGTAAAATAGCGTGAACTTCTTTTTGTACCGCATTAACCAGTTTACTCGCAGTATGACGATTAACTGCGTTAAGCTGGCGGTTAAAGCTTTCAAATTCCACCTGACCAGCCAGATTGTTGCCTTTCAAATCCATCAGTACCCGCAATGGGGTTGGTGGCAGGAAACGGGTCAATTGCAGATGTTTTGGCGCTTGTGCTTCAACCACATAAATCAGCTCTACCAGCAAGGTTCCAACGGGTAAGGCTTTATTTTTCAAAAGAGAGACAGCACAGCTGCCGGTATCACCAGAAAGGATCAGATCCAACCCATTACGGATAATCGGGTGTTCCCAACTGATAAACTGGGCATCTTCACGGGACAGTGCTTGTTCACGATCGAATGTGATAGTACAGCCATCTTGTGGCAGCCCTGGGAAATCCGGAACCAACATATGATCGGAGGGTGTCAGCACTATCATGTTATCGCTGCGATCTTCCTGATTGATACCAACGATATCAAACAAGTTGAGAGAAAAATTCACTAATTCAGTATCATTATCATACTTTGAAATTTTTTCTGCTAACTGTAAGCCATGTTCTCCGCCATTGGAGTTCATTTCCAGCAACCGGTCACGGCCTTGCTCCAGTTGTGATTTGAGCTGCTCATGTTGTTGGCGGCATTGTTCAATAAATTCACCAAATTTATCCTGTTCATTCGGTTTGGCAAGATAGTTCAGCAGAGTTTCATAATAGTTATCGTAGATAGTACGGCCAGTTGGGCAGGTGTGTTCGAATGCATCCAGACCTTCGTGATACCACCGGATCAGAACGGCCTGTGCGGTATTTTCCAGATAGGGCACACTGATTTGGATATCACGGCTTTGGCCGATACGATCCAGACGTCCGATACGTTGTTCCAATAAATCCGGGTTGAATGGCAAATCGAACATGACTAACTGGTTGGCGAACTGGAAGTTACGGCCTTCTGAGCCAATTTCGGAGCACAGCAACACCTGTGCCCCCTCTTCTTCAGAAGCAAAGTAGGCTGCGGCGCGGTCACGTTCAACCAGTGATAATCCTTCATGGAAAACGGCACCGCGAATGCCTTCGCGTTCACGCAGTACCTGTTCCAGGTGCAGAGCTGTGGTCGCTTTAGCACAAATCACCAGCACTTTTTCATCACGGTTTGCCGTCAGGAAACCCAGCAGCCATTCTACGCGGGGATCAAAATTCCACCATGTCGCGTTTTCGCCTTCAAATTCCTGATAAATCTGCTCTGGGTAAAGCATATCCCTTGCGCGTGATTCCAGCGATTTTTTAGCGCCCATAATATCGGAGACTTTAATGGCTGTTTGATATTGAGTTGGCAGAGGTAATTTAATCTGGTGCAGTTCCCGATGAGGAAAGCCTTTCACGCCATTACGGGTATTACGGAACAGAATACGGCTGGTGCCGTGGCGATCCATCAGCATGGAAATCAGTTCACGGCGTGCGATTTCACTTTCATCACTATTACTGTTGGCGGCTTTCAGCAAAGGCTCAATGTCCTGCTCACTAATCAGCTCACCCATCAGATTTAATTGATTATTGTTAAGTTGTTCACCCGATAATAGCAGAGTTACGGCATCAGCAACTGGGCGGTAGTTTTGTTGTTCGTCGATAAAAGCCTGATAATCATGAAAACGGCTTGGATCAAGCAGGCGCAGGCGGGCAAAATGGCTCTCCTGCCCTAACTGCTCTGGTGTGGCGGTTAGTAGCAGTACACCAGGGATCTGTTCAGCTAATTCTTCAATAACCTGGTATTCACGACTGGGTGCATCTTCACTCCAGGCCAGATGGTGAGCTTCATCCACCACCATCAGATCCCAATTAGCTTCAAGCATATGCTCAAAACGTTGTTTATTACGGCGGACAAAATCCAGTGAACAAAGTATCAGTTGTTCTGTTTCAAATGGATTATCGCTGTCATGTCGGGCTTCGGTATAGCGGCTATCATCAAACAGGGCAAAACGTAGATTAAAACGGCGCAGCATCTCTACCAGCCATTGGTGTTGAAGACTGTCTGGCACAATAACCAGAACACGTTCAGCGCGACCTGCCAGCAATTGCTGGTGGATGATCATCCCGGCTTCAATGGTTTTACCCAAGCCGACTTCATCAGCCAACAATACCCTTGGAGCGTGGCGTTTGCCGACTTCATTCGCGATATGAAGCTGATGGGGGATCAGGCTCGCGCGGATACCCCGCAGACCACTTTCAGCCAGTTTAAATTGTTCACTTTGATATTTGCGAGCGCGAAAGCGCAAGGCAAAGCGATCCATGCGGTCAATCTGACCGGCAAACAAGCGATCCTGTGGCTTGTTGAAGGTGAGCTTGCTGTCGAGGAACACTTCGCGCAGACTGACATTTTCTTCCTGAGTATCAAGACGTATGCCTGTATAAATAATCAGGCTATTCTCTTGTTGGACTTCATCCACTTTGAGTTGCCAGCCTTCATGGCTGGTGACAACATCCCCCGAGTTAAACATAACGCGGGTAATAGGAGAATCATTGCGGGCGTAAAGGCGGTTTTCACCGCTGGCAGGAAAAAGCAAAGTGACCATTCGTGCGTCCAATGCAACAACGGTTCCTAATCCAAGTTCGCTTTCTGTATCGCTGATCCAGCGTTGACCGAGGGTAAATGGCATAAATTTTGACTCAGTTTCTGTTAGATAAATGTTATTTATAGGTGAAGGACGACAGCTTTTGTTTGATTTAACGAAGATAATGGGCAGATAGCAAGATGCTCACAAATCGCCTGATCACTCGTCAAAGGGGCGATATGTTAATGGAAGCAAAGCCAGTCGTCACCTGTAAAAAATAGTAATCAACCAAATAGTATTTAACCAAAAGGCATGATCAACTGTCCGGTGAGCAAAGTTATAAAATCATCCTGTAAAAATGGCAGGATAGCATCAGCGATACGGTCCAATCGTTTACAGTAGATTAGTTTATCACCAAATTTTCCTTTTAGGGTACTGGTAACATAACTACGAATAAACGCCTGATAAAATTGTTCAAGAAAAACCAGAGCATACAGTTGCTTCTGAAAATCCTGAGCCAGAGGTGTCTGGTCAACATAGAGTGATGTTGATAGATAAAACGTCTGAGACTGGTGCAATCGTGTTCGAAAGGCACCCAATCCTGCTCATCAAAAACATCGGAGATAATAAATGCAGTGCGTTCCCTGACTTGTTTCAGGTAGCCATTGAGGGCAAGGGTTTCTCTCAGTACAGGCAGGTATAATCCCTCACTTACGCAATTAAAACCCAACAACTTGAAATATCAAATTTAGAAGAATCAGACATAACCATTCGCTAATAAATAACCTTCCTAAAATTTATCATTATTTATTCAACATTTTATAAAAACGAAAAAATATAATTGGGAAATATGTTTATATGTAAGAAATTATATTATTAAGAGATTAAATTTTTTATGTGAAAATAATCTTTGGGCTTTAAATGTTGGCTTTACAAGAACAGCATAATAATAAATCATTAATAAGAATTTAATATGTATAGTTTAATTTCTTGATTATTTAAATATTAATGAAATTAGGCGGATGGATTATTTATTTGTGGTGATATTTATAATGTCTTGAGTTATTTTTAATTTATCTATAGGAATAGAATAATAGAAAACGTATTACATTTGTTTTTAGCAATACGTTTTTAATATTATTTGGCTTTATTTTTATGCGTATTTCTATAATTGCACACTGCCAAGAATTAAAGTGACAGTAATGATGGATAATAACGTAGTCCATGTGATAATAGATGCCATTGCTTCATGGTCGCCTCCCATTTGTCTAGCTAATATATAAGCATTACCAGCACAAGGTACTGCGGAATATAGAATAGCAATGTTTGCAGGAACGCCTGATGCACCCAAGTATTTAATTATTAATATGGTTATCAATGGCATTACAAGCAATTTTAATATTGTTGCGTAGGAGATCGAAAGTATCTTTCTTATGTGCATATTAATGATCAACCCCGCTCCTACAGACATTAAGCTTAATGGTGTCGCTGCATTTGATAAATAGACAAAAAGTTGCTTAATTGAGCCGGTAATATGAATATTAAAAAAGTTTAGTAACACACCAATAATAGCACCAATAATTAGCGGATTTTTGGCTAAAGCAAGAATAGCACCACTGAGGCTCTTTTTACTTCCACTGCCATAATGATTCATTACCAATACACTCATAATATTAGTAATAATTATCATATAGGCTACGAAAAATCCAGATAATACAACCCCGTCACTGCCGAATAGTGATTGTGAAAGTGCGATAAAAACATATGAATTATATCTAACTCCACCTTGAAAGATAGAGGTAAATAGAGCAGGAGTAGTATTAAAGAAAAATCTGCCAGTAAAAATAACAATAGCAATGATGATTGTTGAACTTATCGTTGATACTATTGGGTAGAAGTTATTAGAGCCAGAGAAATTAGCTTCGCTAATATCTAAGATTAATAAAGTAGGAAAAAAGAGATAGTAAACAAATTTATCAGAAAAGTGCCAGAAATTAGAAACGTCTTTTATGTATTTCTTGGATAAGAAACCAAGAGTAATTAGCATGAATATGGGCAGAATTGAAAAGAAAACATTTAACATCTGAAGTTCCTTCTAAATAGAGAAAACTCTGTGTTCAATTTGGTTTAAATATCTATGATTCCAAAGATTTGATGAGATAAATACACGTTGCAACCAACGTAATGGCGTTCCTATATTGTCGAATGTTGGAGAAAATTTATCTCTTGAATGCAAAGTAAATCTGTTATCGATATATAATAAATCACCTGGGTTAATATGTATTCCTACCGAATTTTCTTTAATCAAACTATAGAATTTTTCCAAAGCAACTTCAGCTTTTGCTGTACTGGCTGCTATCATACCAGGATAAAATACAGCGCTAATGTCGGGTAATATATGATTTTCTGATATAAGTGAAACGAGGTGGGTTTCTTCTTTTCCAATCAATGTGGATTGTCTCCAGCGGTAAGGCAATTTAATACTGTACAATGGTGCAGCTAATGTTTCTATATCCTCTTTTTCTAATTGAGCAATGGATAGACGTGAATCGGATATTCGTGTCAGAGGGCCATTGGGATCATGCCTGATTCCTGTAAGTAGCAAGCCGAGTGGTGAAACATTATATTGTTCAAAATGCTTTAAAGCTGCATTTTCAATATGAAAGTCAAGTTCAACATCAAACCCTAAACTCGTATATTCGCTTTTTGATTCATGAGTCGGAATAAGGTTATTAATTAATTCTTTACCTTCAAAAAACATCGAATATGGCTCACCGATGAGTGACGCTATGCCGGTTAAAATATTTTCACTAATATTTCCTGATTTTGCTGATGGGATATATTGGTTTGGTGATGGAGAGAAAAATATTTCACAATCTATTGGAACATTCTTTAAAATTATGTATGGCCGAGGATTTATAGATGCCCGCTGTTTATTTAGCGCTGATATTATCCTTATAGGTAAAAAAGACATCATTGCGGATCTTACTGCATGAATATATGAATCACTCCCGGTAGGATCGTAATCAATTTTGTTTAATGCTAAAAAGAGGTCATGTTTTTCTTGCATGGTTAATTGAAATAAATTCTGATAATCCATTCATCATTCTCTTTGAAAAATAATAATGTTAAATAACCTCAAAAGAAGAAATATGTTACATTTATTATTCGGTTTTAAAACTAAAATTAACAGATAGTGTGATGTTCATCACCTTAAAAAATGATTGCGTTTAATTGTTTTTTTGAACTATTAGGATGCAATAGAAACCCTCTTTATGATAAGGAATGATTTCGGTAACGTGATCGTCTAAAAATCAATTTAAATAGAGTGATGTACCTATGTTCGTTAATAGACAGGTCGATTAGGAAGTATAGGCAATTTAGTACCCATTCTAATTCCAAGCTAAGGATAGCTTCAATAATTACCTTTTTTACATTATTTTGATAAGGCATGAATTTAACACCGTGAAAATAATAAAAAATTCTCTTAAATTCGAAATTAAACAAACGAAAACATGAGAGCAAAATTTTTCACATAGGTTGTTGGTGATATCCATGAGATTATCTCATATGTGATAAAACCGTCATTTTTAATTTGTAATAACAAAAGTTGAATTTCGGGATTGAACTCGCCAATAGTGTAAAAAAAGGGAATGCCGTAGTATTCCCCTCATTTTTATTGAAACCTATCGTTCTAATTTATATCAACACTTTCATATCCATTATCGCTTGGATATATAAAAACATTTTTACCACTTAATTTATCCACATAACCTCTAACAGACACCTTCATATTTGAATTACCCATAGCACCATACCAATCATTAATTTTATCAAATTTAGAACCTAATTTTCTAAAGTTAACTACCGAAAAATTAATGAAAATACTTAAGTATTTTACTCCACCATTTCTTATGGTTTATATCTATATCATAGGCATCATCAAGGCCATCACCTACAATCACAATATAAAAATGGTTATCCAATAGATCTTTGGGGTTTTTCTCTGGTAATGTAGGATTTGCATCAAAGAACACAAATGATCTTGTCATATTAAAAGGTGAACTTTGCCCTATATATTTACCATGCTTGTCATATAGAACAACAAATATAGGATCTCTCTCCGTTATTTGGTAGTAAACCCCAAATAAATTAATGGGTAATGGATTGTAATATTTTGCTATATATTCTCCATTTCTATCGCTTATCTCTCTTTCCTTCTTTAAAAAAGTCACATGTGATAAAAAAAACCACCATAAAAAAAATATTAATACAATGAAATAAAAAATATATTTTATGGTTTTTTTCATATTCATAAATAAATCACTCTGTCTTTATCTAAAGGAAGCATCCATAAAACATCAGAGAAAACTATAAAATCCCCACCTTCTTTGCGCCTTTTCTGCCATGCTCTAAAATCAAGATTTTGGATAGGGACATAACCTGAATATTCACCAGCTAATTCTTTCCATTGCATGCCATCATAGTAGCCTTTGAATAACAACATTTTAGTTTTACTTAATACTCCATTTTTACCCCAAACGCCAAGAAATTCTTCATCACCGACAAAATCATATGTATCTTTTATATACAGCCCAATTGATTCAGTAATAAATACATCTTTGTTATTAATTTTATCTACATATCCCTTTACTGCCATTTTTAATAATGCTTTACCTATAGCTCCATAATAATCATTGATTTTATCTGTCATAGAGCCTATCGGATGTCTATTAACTTGTGCGTATGTATCCAATTCGATAACTGAATCTGAATAACCTAGTTTTGTTACGTTATTCATTAATCTCTTTTTTAATAGTCCAATTCCATTAACAGATGACCAATTGTGCATTAAATGCTCTATTCCTTCCTGTACTTGTATATATTTCTTGGCCCATGACATTTTTACAATTGAATCATTATATCTTTCTGGTGGGATCAGGGTAGCATCCCCTCTAACATATTTATCCTTAAGATCTTTATGGTCGAAAAAAGAAAAATCAGGTTTAATACTAAACCAATGCCGCATTAATTTTGGAGCCATTTCCCAACCCATTCTCTCCATTGCATCAGGAATTTGATTTAAATAAAAGATATCCATTTCAATCTCTGTAACAGCCCCACCCTTAATCGTTTTAGTTTTTAAAATAGCCATAATTAGAGCCCTATTCTTGTTTGATATAAATATTCAACTTCGATAGTTTCTTCTTTTTTTGTTTCGAACTGTTTTGTCACACCAGATGTTTTAAACATATCTTCTATTAATCCTTTTTCTGTTCTCACTCCATATGCAATATTTGGACAAACATCGCCCTGATGTTTAAGTTTGAATTGCTTGCTAAACAAAGAAGTGATAACCGTTTCAATCCGTGGCTTAATATTTGAGAATCCAGAAAATAGCGGCTTTTCCTCTTCACGCCCAGCTAATTGCGAAATACTATAACCTGTCGTTCCGGCTGCAAGGTGACTGCACGAAATAGACTTGTAATCAAGCATAACGACTTCATACGGAATTACTCCGTTGTCGTCTATTGAATGCGGATAATTGTAGGAAACATTAACAATGGTGGCACCTGTCAGTTTGATTTCATAAAAAAACTCCAACTGCCCCATTGGGCTTGTCCGATAACACATAAATCTCGCATCCAACAACTCGTTACCATCTATCGCCATCGCTAACAAGGGCGAGGATTTATCAAGGAGCTTCACAAAGCTGACAGGGTGATGATGGACGTTCTGGTTGCGGCTCATCATCTCTGATGCTATAAGCAGAAGTACCCGCATGGTCACAGAAGGAAGTAATCGAAATACCAAGCCATATCCTGTTCCCATTTATTCTGACAGCGATGGCATTAATAACGCCTAATTAGAATCGACCTTCCTACCCAAAATAGCCGCTTCAGAAACAGTACCGGCAACCAATGCATTGGTTGAACCGTCATAATGAATATTGCCATCAACAATTAATAAAGCGCGGTCAGCTATACGGGCGGCATCATCCAGATTATGCGAAACCATCAGCAAAGTAAGCTGGCGTTCATTGCAAACTTGCTCCAGCAATACCAGCATTTCATTACGCAAGGCTGGATCAAGCGCGGAAAAGGGCTCATCAAGTAACAAAATTGGCTGCTGGCGTACTAAACAACGCGCTAATGCTGCCCGTTGTCGTTGTCCACCAGAAAGTTGAGCAGGCAAACGAGTAAGACAATCTTCCAACGAAACCTGGGAGACTATTTGCTGTAACGTCTGTTGCTGTTTGCTATTAAGGCGTAATCCGGGATGTAATCCCAACCCAATATTCTGTTCAATCGTCAGATGAGAGAAGAGGTTATTTTCTTGAAATAACATGGATACGGGGCGCTGAGAAGGTGGCGTATTGGTGTGATTTTCTCCATTCAGCCATACGGAACCTTTTTCTGCTGTTTGAAAACCGGCGATCAGGTTCAGTAATGTACTTTTACCTGCCCCACTGGGCCCAAGAATGGCGATACGCTCCCCAGCCTGAATCTGCAAGTCAAAGATCATCATCAGATGTTCATAGGTGTAAGCCAAATTCTTAAGTTTAAGCATTACGTCGCCCCGGTAAGCGTTCAAGTAAACTAAACAGCATAAAACATAATAATAACAGCAATAAGGCGGTGACTGCTCCATCTTGACTACGATAAGCCCCTATTTGCTGGTACAGATAGAAAGGAAGTGTACGGAAATCTTCATTACCAAACAGCGCGACAACACCAAAATCCCCAATCGAAAGGACACAAGCAAAAGCCAGAGCTTGCGCCAGCGGGATTTTCAATGCTTTTAGCTCAATCCAACGCAGTCGGTTAATACCTTGAATGTTCAGGGATCGGCACAGCGGATTATAGCGGGCTGCCAGATCTTTCATGGGATTATCCAGAACTTTCAATGCATAAGGAATCGCCATCAGTGCGTTGGTTAAAATCACCAGACCATAGGGCGAGCGGGGCAAGCCGATGGTGCCGTTAAGGAGTAGAAAAAAACCGGTTGCCAGCACAATGCCGGGCATAGCCAGGATCAACAAACCGCTTATTTCCATCGCTTGTCCCCAGCGGGGTGAATAACGCAGGTACAGCTCGCGGCTGCTCCACAGCAACATCATCGTAAATAAAACACACAATAATCCAGCGCCTAACGCAATCACAATGGATGTGATAAATGCCTGCCACAATACAGGCTGGCGTAATACAGGCTGGCGTAATACGTTGAATAACCCGCTGTTCAGACCATCTACGACAACAGCCAACAATGGGGGAACCAGCAGTAACAATGCTGCGATAATTAACATGCTGTCACAGATTTTTCTCAGCAAAGTATCTTGTGGATTACGCCACTGCTGTTGATTGCTATAGCCGATGGACAGAGCACGGTTAAGTTTCTGACTAAGAAGAACAAGACCAAGACAGCAAGTCAGCTGAATCAAAGCCAGTAACGCGGCACGGCCGAGATCGTAGTCATAGCTTAACGCCTGATAGATTGCCAACTCGACAGTTGTTGCCGCAGGCCCGCCACCTAAAGCCAGCACTGTGGCAAAACTGGCGAAGCAGAGCATAAAAATCAGCGCGCCGGTTGGCAGGATTTGGCGGCGCAGGTAAGGCCATTCAACGAAACGAAAATGTTGCCATTCATTCATGCCTAACTGTGCGGCTAACTGCCGTTGTTCCACCGCAATGTTTTCCAGTGATTGCAGTAACAACCGTGTTGCCAGTGGCATATTAAAGAAGATATGCGCCAGCAAAATTCCCTGTAAACCGTAAGGTGTAAAATGGTAATTGATACCGGCCCATTCACAGAACTGCGCCAGCCAACCGACTCTGCCATAGACAGTCAGAATACCGAACAGAGCGACCAATACAGGCAAAACCAGCGTCATAGCACACAGGCGCAGAAACAAGGTTCGGCCCGGAAAATGACGGCGGTAGAGTGCCCGGGAAAGAAAAATAGCGGGCATAACAGAAAACAGAGCCGATAAAAAAGCTTGCCAGAATGTAAAACGCACCACATGCCACAAATAGCGATCTTCTGTCAGCAAGTACCAATCTCCTTCAGGCGCGTTAAACCAAAGTGTACCGAATGCCAATAAAGCGACCAATAGCAAAAGACCGGAGGCAATTGCCCCCGGCAACAGCCATCCGGCTATTAGCGGCTGACAGCGCTTTGCCATGCACGAATCCATTGGTTACGGTGTTTTGCGACGTCTTCCGCACGGTACTGTAATGATTTTTCTGGTATTGAAAGCTGTGAATAAACTTCTGGTAGTTGAATATCAATGACCGGATACATCCAGTTAGTGGTTGGAATTTCCTGTTGGAAAGCTGGAGTTAATATAAACCGCATAAATTTCTGGGCAAGTTCCGGTTGCTTGCTGGAGGCCAGTTGGGCGGCAACTTCGACTTGCAAGTAATGACCTTCACTAAACGTTGCCGCAGCATAATAGTCTTTCTTCTCAGACAAAATGTGATAGCCCGGTGAAGATGTATAGCTCAGGACCAAATCGCCTTCGCCTTTGAGGAACAGACCATAAGCTTCACTCCAGCCTTTGGTGACTGTCAGTGTTTTCTTTGCCAGTTTTTGCCAGGCTTGTGGGGCATCATCACCATAAATTTTCTGCATCCACAACAGCAAACCTTGCCCTGGTGTGCTGGTACGGGGATCTTGATAGATTACTTTCCAGTTATTGTGACTGTTAATCAGTTCATCCATGCTCTTTGGCGGATTTGGCAACGTATTTTTGTTGTAAATGAAGGCAAAGTAACCATAGTCATAAGGAATAAATACGTTGTTATTCCATGGCACAGGCAGTTTCAGTTTGCGGGTATCTACTTGGCTTTCAGTGAACAGACCGGTTTGTTGGGCCGCTTGAATCAAGTTGTTATCCAGACCAAGGATAATATCGGCAGCCGTTCGCTTTCCCTCCATTCTGAGGCGGTTGAGCAGGGACACACCATCTTCCAGAGCAACAAATTTCAGTTCACAGTCACATTCAGCTTCAAACGCTTTTTTAATCGCAGGCCCTGGTCCCCATTCGGTGGCAAAAGAATCATAGGTGTAGACAGTTAATACCGGCTTTGCCTGTGCAACCTGACTCAATAACAAAGCAGAGGCTGACAGTACCGTCAGTACGATTAATTTCGAAAATAACGTCTTAAACACTTTGCTCTCCTTAATTTAAGAGGATTGGCAAAGGATCTGAGGGCGCGCTAAACGAAAAGATAATTTCAGTGAAACAATTAGCAGCTCAAATCCCTACGCCAGTATTAGCCAGATCAGGTTCGGCGGGTTTACTCTCAGCAAGACTGTTTTAAACAGCCAGCACCCCGTTGAGATGGCGCTATTGTAGAGATTTAGCTAGCGACTGCAAAGTCCAATGATAGAGGTTTACCACTTGAGGGTAGTGTGAAACAATTAGTCATCTTTCAAATTTAGTTTATTGAGGTAGTCTGGTGATCGATGATGATGGCTACCGCCCGAATGTAGGAATTGTAATTTGTAATCGACAAGGCCAGGTTTTGTGGGCCCGGCGTTATGGGCAACATTCCTGGCAATTCCCTCAGGGGGGGATTAATCCGGGGGAATCACCAGAGCAGGCTATGTATCGGGAACTGTATGAAGAAGTGGGTTTGGGCCGGAAGGATGTACGCGTTCTGGCCTCTACCCGTAATTGGTTACGTTACAAATTACCCAAGCGTTTGGTGCGTTGGGATACAAGACCTGTCTGTATTGGTCAAAAACAGCGGTGGTTTTTATTACAACTGCTTTGTAATGAAGAAGATATTAATGTGCAGCACAGTAATACCCCGGAGTTTGATGGCTGGCGCTGGGTCAGCTATTGGTATCCTGTCCGGCAGGTTGTCTCTTTTAAACGTGATGTTTACCGGCGTGTGATGAAAGAATTTGCTTCGGTTGTGATGCCAATGCAAGAAAGCATATCGTTGTCGCGTTCTTCATATTCTTATCGTCGCAAAAGAAGTTAGGTTAACACCATGCTTATGCGCTTACGGGAAATTGTTGAAAAAGTTGCTATGGCAACCAATCTGGCCGAAGCGCTTGAGCTATTGGTGAATGAGACTTGCCTGGCGATGAGCACAGATGTGTGCTCTATCTATCTTGCTGATCATCAACGGCAGTGTTATTACCTGATGGCAACCCGAGGATTGAGGAAACCCCGAGGAAGAATTGTCAGCCTGGCATTTGGTGAGGGAGTGGTTGGACAAGTTGGTCAATTATCTGAACTGATTAATTTGGCGGATGTACGCAGCCATCCCAGTTTCAAATACCTGCCTCAGGTTAAGGAAGATAACTTCCGTGCTTTTTTAGGGGTTCCGGTTATTTATCGTCGTCAGTTGCAAGGGGTTCTGGTCGTTCAGCAGCAGGAACAACGCTTGTTTAATGAAACCGAAGAATCCTTTATGGTGACGCTTGCGACACAGCTGGCCGTGATCCTTGCTCAGGCTCAGACCAAGGGCGTGTTTGGTCACTACCGGCAGACTCGAATTAAAGCATTGGCAATTTCTAATGGCATCGTCATGGCCCAAGGGTGGCAGGATTGTTCCCAGCCCTCATTTGAGCAAATTTTTGAAGCATCAACCCTTGATCATGCAGCGGAACGTTCTCGTCTGATTCAGGCACTTGAAGATACGATGGCGGAATGCCGGCGGCTCAGTAAGCGTTTTACTACCGGTTCTCAAAAAGAGAGCGCCGCGATTTTTGATCTCTATTCCTACCTTTTGAATGATCCTCAATTGAAACAAGATCTGTTTTCTTGTATTGAGCAAGGGTCTGTCGCGCAATGGGCGGTTAAACAAGTTATTGAGAAATACGCAGAACAATTCACCCGCTTACAAGACGCCTATATGCGGGAAAGGGCATCGGATCTGCGGGCACTTGGGCAACGATTACTGTTTCATCTGGATGATTCACCGACTGTCAGCCATCAGTGGCCTGAATGGTTTATTCTGGTTGCTGATGAACTGAGTGCTAACCTATTGGCAGAAATGCCGCAGGAAAGATTAGCCGGGGTTATTGTTCGTGATGGCGCGACACATTCACACTCTGCCATATTGGTTCGTGCGATGGGGATCCCGGCCATTATGGGGGCTGATATCCAGCCGGAACTTCTGCACAATCGTATGCTGATCCTTGATGGTTTCCGTGGCGAAGTTTTTATTGAACCTGAACCGCTGATTTCTCAGGAATATAAACAGATCATCGAAGAAGAAAAAGCACTTAGCAAACTGGCTGAAGGGGATGTTGATCGGGAAGCGCGTCTCAAAAGTGGTGAGCGTATTCTTGTTCAACTTAATGCGGGGTTGAGTCTGAAATATGAGTTACAGATAGGCAACAATATTGATGGTGTTGGTCTCTATCGAACCGAAATACCCTTTATGTTGCACTGTGGTTTCCCCTCCGAAGAGGAACAAAAAGCCCGTTATCAGGAGATGTTGCAATTATTTCCCGATAAACCGGTGGTATTGCGTACACTTGATATCGGTGCGGATAAACAACTGCCATATATGCCCATCAGCGAAGAAAACCCTTGTTTGGGGTGGCGCGGTATACGGGTGACACTGGATCAACCGGAAATTTTTCTTATTCAGCTTAGGGCTATGCTCCGAGCTAACGTTAATCGCGGTAATTTGAAAATACTTCTGCCCATGATCACCAGTATGGAAGAAATTGATGAATCCAAGCGGTTGATTGACAGAGCCAAAAAGGAAGTTGAGCAAATTCTGGCACGCCAGATACCTATGCCGCAACTTGGCGTGATGATAGAAGTTCCTTCGGCCATCTTTCTCTTGCCACAACTCAAGAACAGAGTCGATTTTGTTTCTATTGGCACCAATGACTTGACCCAGTATCTGTTGGCCGCAGATCGAAATAACACCCATGTCGCTTCCCTTTATGACTGTTTGCACCCGGCTGTAATTCGGGCATTAAAACTGGTATTTGAAAATAGCCGGCAAGCAGGTCTTGCTATCAATATTTGTGGTGAAATGGCAGGTTCTCCTATGGGTGCTCTGCTATTAATTGGCCTTGGCTATCGTAGCCTGAGTATGAGTGGTTGTAGCGTGCCAAGGATTAAATATTTATTACGTCATTTGGAGAGGGTTCAGGTTGAGAAGTTGATGACTGAAATACTACAGGCTGAAACCAGTGTAAGAGTAAAGGAGTTGTCAGCAGCGTTTATGGAGCAGCATGGGATTGGTGGTTTGGTCAGAGGCGGAATTTAATCCGTTTAGCGGCTTAACTATGATTCGCAATCATTTGTCTTAGGGTATTCATTTTAAATATTAAGTGGGGAACGATGAGTAACAGCTACCTGGCATTTCCTAATATTGACCCGGTTATTTTTTCAGTAGGTCCCGTATCCCTTCATTGGTATGGTTTTATGTACTTGGTAGGGTTTGTATTCGCCATGTGGCTGGCGACACGCAGGGCCGCGAAACCCCATAGTGGTTGGGCAAAAAACGAAGTAGAGAACTTGCTCTATGCAGGTTTTGTTGGCGTCTTTGTTGGTGGCCGTCTTGGCTACGTACTGTTTTATAATCTCCCTGCCTTTCTCGATAACCCGCTTTATTTGTTTAAAGTTTGGGATGGAGGAATGTCTTTCCACGGTGGCTTGATGGGGGTTATCTGCGCAATGTGGTTATTTGGCCGCAGAACTAAACGCCACTTCTTACAAGTTGCTGATTTTATTGCACCGTTAGTCCCTTTTGGCCTAGGTATGGGGCGAATTGGCAATTTTATTAATGGTGAGTTATGGGGGCGTGTCACATTGGATACACCATGGGCAATGTTATTCCCAAGCTCCCGTAGTGAAGATATGGCACTGGCAGCAACTGACCCTTCACTGTTATCAATACTTGAACAATATGGCGTTCTTCCCCGTCACCCTTCACAACTCTACGAAATGGCGTTAGAGGGGATCGTCCTGTTTATTATTTTAAATTTATATATCCGTAAACCTCGTCCAATGGGCAGTGTTTCCGGCCTGTTCTTAATTGGCTACGGTGTTTTCAGGATAATAGTGGAATTCTTCCGTCAACCGGATGCACAACTGGGTTTATTCGATGGGATCAGCATGGGACAAATTCTTTCTGTTCCAATGATCCTGGCGGGAATTTTAATGATGATATGGGCATACAAACACCAAGGTAATAAGGTACAAGAGGTAAAATGAAACAGTATCTGGACTTAATGAAAAAAGTGCTTGAAGAAGGCGCTCCGAAAGCAGACCGCACCGGGACGGGGACTGTCTCCATTTTCGGGCATCAGATGCGTTTCAATTTGCAGGATGGTTTCCCACTGGTGACAACTAAACGTTGTCATATCCGCTCAATTATTCATGAGCTTCTTTGGTTCCTGAATGGTGATACGAATATCAAATACCTGCATGAAAATAGTGTCACTATTTGGGATGAATGGGCGGATGAGAACGGCGATTTGGGGCCTGTGTATGGTAAACAATGGCGTGCATGGGGAACGGCAGATGGCCGCCAGATCGACCAACTGAAAACGGTGCTGGAGCAGCTTAAAAGCGATCCGGATTCACGCAGGATCATTGTTTCGGCCTGGAACGTCGGTGAACTGGATAAAATGGCATTAGCACCGTGCCATGCTTTCTTCCAGTTCTATGTTGCGGATGGCAAACTGTCCTGCCAGCTTTACCAGCGCTCTTGTGACGTATTCCTTGGCTTGCCGTTCAATATCGCCAGCTATGCATTGTTGGTTCATATGATGGCACAGCAGTGTGATCTGGCAGTGGGGGATTTTGTCTGGACTGGTGGTGACACTCATCTTTATAACAACCATATGGAACAGACACAATTACAGCTCAGTCGTGAGCCGCGTTCATTGCCAAAACTGGTCATAAAGCGTAAGCCGAAATCACTTTTTGATTATAAGTTTGATGATTTTGACATTGTCGATTATGACCCGTATCCAGGAATAAAGGCACCGGTTGCTATTTAGTTGCTTGGTTATTAGCAACAATCTGGAGGGAGACAATTTATGATAAATTGTCTCCCTGAGGGAACAGATAAAGCTAATCGATAAAAACTGCGCTAGAAACCTTAAAACGTGTACTCAAGGCTTTTATATGGGTTACTGTTAGCGACCTCGTTCCACTCAGAATTTGTGATACGAGGGAAGCTCCCCCGATTTCGTTTTTAAGGTCGGCTTGTTTAAGGCCGTGTTGATCCATCAGAACCCGCAGGGCTGCAACCCCGGTAGGAATATTTTCAATAGCCTGATTAAATTCTGCAAATTCAGGCGCAGTATCTTCATAGCGTTCAATTGCAGTAGCTAGAATTTCAATTAACCCTTTGTTATTTTCATAGTTTTTGAAAAGCTCATCAATCAAAGCCAGTGCTTCTTTGTGCTGTTCTGAGGTATTGATGTAGGTCAGCCAAGGGATCTCTGAAAACAGAGCGTTAGCCCGTTCCTGAACGACTACAAAATTGATCATGCTCTGTTTCTCCGGTAGTAGTCGGTTAACTTGTCGTATTCTGTGTGGGATACGATGTGTTTAATGTAACAGTGCCCCATTGAAAACTCGATAAAGGCCAATAACCGGACATTGTTACCACCAATATCGATACACCACCATCGATCGCGATACTTAAAACGATCAAGACTGGGAAAATACTGCTTTAATTCAAGCGGGGTTTTAACATGGAGTGACTTAAGTAGGAGATATACACCCTGTATAGCGTCACGCTCATTGGGAAAACGCTTTTGCGCCTCAATAAATGGTGTTCTGGATATGACCCGCATTGTTCCCCTTCCTTAGCTGTTCGGATAGTATACTCTAAAAATAAAATTTTACAATATGTAAAGTTTTATTTTGCAAAATGTGAACATTCAATGGTGTTGATATTAATAAAATAGACTCTACAGGAATAGATACCGAAACAGTTCAAGGCACCAACCAGAATGGCACATTGGTCAAACATATCCTGATGGATTTATTGTGCTTAGAGCCTATAGAAAGAGTCATTGCTGATATCTATATTCTTGATGAATTATTTTTCTGACTGATATTATTTATCTTTATATAACTCTTTAAGAAAATAAGTTTCTTACTTGAAAATACCTTATTTTTCCTTAGATTGCATTTTTGGAAGTCCTCTCTCTCATAACCATGTGAACTTACTGTGTATTATAATAATAAGAAACAAAAACGTCTATTCTTGTTGATTTTTGCGAGGCTCTACGCAATTTAAATGTAACAATAATGTGTTGTTATTTTTTTATTGACGCACTCTCGCATAAAGTTCAATTATGTGTTTATTCTGTTTTTAAAATAAATAGAATGTCTTACGAAAGGATGTAAGGAATTGTTAATGGAAGATAACATTAATATAACTGGTAGTTATAATATTGATAATCAATTAGGTTTTTCCTTATTGGAATTGATGATTGTTATTGTTTTAATTTCAATATTTTCTTTATGGGGGATACAAGCATGGGGCGATCATCAGGAAAGGACCAGATTACAGGAATCAGTACAGAAGGTATTAACATTTATCGCCAGACAGCAATCTATGGCAAATTATCTAAACAAAGAAGTCGTATTGTGGCTGAAAACGGGAAAAGAGTGGTGTATAGCGCTTTCTAGATCTGCACTTGCTGATTGTGATTTAGATACTGTTGAGGGTATAAAATCATCCTATCAGGATGTTGTTATAAGTTCAGCAACTAAGGAGCAGATAGAGTTTCATGGAATAAGAAACACGATGATGCCCGCGAGTTTTATCTTGGCTAATTCCGCAGGTGAAATATCAGTTATTTTTTCTTCACGAGGAAGAGTAAGATCATGTAGTAATAATAAGTTTAATAGTATCCCAGCTTGTGGTTAATGATGCTTTTTCTTATAAAATAAGTGATACTCTATTGTAATAATGGAACATAAAAACCAATCTGGAATGACATTGTTAGAAGTGATTGTGGCAATGGCTATTGGCACGATTATCTTACTGGCGATTGCTAAAAGTTACCCGGTTTTAACCAGACAAATAATGGAATTATATCAGCGATATCGTTTAGGCTATTTCGTTAAACAAACATTACATATTATAGAAAAAGATATTCGTCGAGCAGGATATTGCCAGTATTATTGCGATGGAAAGCCAATATTAATCAATAGTAAAAATGATGAAAGTGAGGATTCATGCCTAATTATTGCATACGATCTTAATGTAAATAACCAATGGGAACCACCAGAACACAGTGAGTCAGAATTCTTTGGCTATCGTCTTAGTAATAAGTCAGTGGAATGGAAAAGAGGTGCGGGTAACTGTCAGGGAAATGGCTGGGAAAGGCTATTTGACCCAAATGAGATAATGGTAGATTCATTTAAAGCAGAAAAATTACCAACAAAAGATGGATTAGTTTTTATCAAATTGACGCTTATTGCACATTGGTTTAAACATCCATCAATAAACTACCAATATCAGGCAGTAATACGTTTGCGCAATATCAGGGGATAAGTACCGTGACTGAGCATTCTCCAAATGTCTGCCTGCAATTTCAGCAAGGAAATGTATTGTTGATTTCAGTGCTGATGTTGCTGGCTGTCAGCCTTATGATGCTGAAAGCTTTACATCATCATCTTGATAATGCATTAATCATGATGGTCGATGAACGCAGATATTTAAAAGCTTTTCGGCAAGCAGAATCTGCATTGGCATGGGGAATGGCTCAGTCATGGCTACTTTATAGTGATAAAACAGAAGAATGGTATTGCCTGCAACAGCAGGAGTTCCATCTGACAAGTTGTTTAAAAAGGTACTCAAGTAATTTTTTTCTGCTGAAAGGTGTGGCAGAAGTGGCATCCGGGCAATCTGTCGGATTATATCAATGGATGAAATTAGTCTCTTCTGGTGGCAGTGATTCTCTTATTCCGGTAGAAAGCGGTTGGTTGGATTTCTGTCCTGAAGTAGATGAGGGGTTTTGCTCATGAAATCAGATCCTTTCTGTGATCATCAATCAGGGATGAGTTTACCCGAAGTTATGGTTGCCGTTATGGTCTTTTCTGTCTCTTTGCTGGGATTAATGCGTTATCATCAGGCGCTATTATTTGGATTTCAGCAACATTGGCAACAATCAAAGGCGGACAAATTATCTTATGGATACCTGGAACAATATGAATTAATTGCAGGTCAAAGTGCTTTAGCAGAATTAACACCGCCACCGGGATGGCATGCTGAATTTCAGACGACATATCAGTTATCTGATTGCTATCAGCTTACAGTTATAGTGACAACGCCTTATAATCAGCAAAGTAAAGCAAGCCGGTGGATTTGTTCAAACGGGAGTCCTGATGTTCAAGGTTTATCATTCTAATCAGTTGGATCTTCTTAAAGAGCTGATAACAATACTTATCGGAAATAATCCTCTGACTGATCCGTTTGAGCAGGAAGTCATTCTGGTACAAAGCCCAGGAATGTCACAGTGGCTGCAAATCCAACTGGCTGAAAGAATAGGCATATCAGCCAATATTTCGTTTCCGCTTCCGGCTACTTTTATCTGGGATATGTTTACCAAAGTATTGCCTGATATCCCTAAAGAAAGCGCTTTCAGTAAAGATGCCATGACATGGAAACTGATGACATTATTGCCTCAATTATTGCCAGAAGCAGAATTTGTTGCACTCAGGCACTATCTTGATCAGGATTTTGATAAACGGAAAATTCATCAATTGGCCGGGCGGGTTGCTGACCTGTTTGACCAATATCTTGTTTATCGCCCGCAATGGCTGGAAAGCTGGCAGCAAGGGCTGCTTATTGATGGTTTGAGTGATAATCAATTGTGGCAGAAGAGATTGTGGCTGGAATTAACGGAATATACCCACCAGCTACAACAACCTCAATGGCATCGGGCTAACTTGTATCGCCGTTTTATTTCGCTATTGGAAAACAGTACTGAACTCTCAGCTTGTTTACCGAAACGGGTATTTATCTGTGGTATTTCTGCGTTGCCGCCTGTTTATTTACAAGCCTTACAGGCACTGGGACAGCATATTGATATTCACCTGATGTTTACCAATCCATGTCAATATTATTGGGGAGATATTCAGAATTATGCTTTTCTGGCAAAACTGAACAGCCGTAAACCGCGTCACTATAAAAATAAGCAGGAACTGGAATATTTTAAAGATCCTGGCAATGCTCAATCACTATTTAACGATGAAGGTGAACAGGATATCAGTCATCCCTTGTTGGCGTCATGGGGGCGATTGGGGCGTGATAATCTTTATTTACTGTCGCAGCTTGAGCAAAGTTCGGATGTTCACGCTTTTGTCGAATTAGAACAAGACAACATGTTACATCAGCTGCAAAGAGATATTCTCTATCTGGAGGATCATGCCCAGATTGGCGCAACAAAAGAAACATTTGAAAATAGCCTGCAAAAACGGTTGATTAATCCTTCGGATTGTTCTTTGTCTTTCCATGTTTGCCATAGCCCTCAACGGGAAGTGGAAGTTTTACAGGATCAGCTTTTAAGGTTGCTGGAAGATAATCCATCACTGACGCCAAGGGATATTATTGTGATGGTCGCGGATATCGACAATTATACTCCCTATGTTCAGGCGGTATTCGGTAATGTCTCTGCTGAACGTTATATTCCATTCGCAATTTCTGATCGCAAAGCCCGTCAGGCGCATTCAATTTTACAGGTATTTATTACCCTGCTTGATTTACCTCAAAGCCGTTTTACCACTGAGCAGGTTTTAGCATTGCTGGAAGTGCCTGCTCTGGCAAATAAATTTGAAATTCATGAAGAGGGTTTACGTTTATTAAGGCGTTGGGTTGAAGAGTCTGGTGTTCGCTGGGGGCTGGATGATGACAATGTGGAAGAGTTATCCTTGCCGGTAACAGGCCAGCATACATGGCGTTTTGGACTGACCAGAATGTTGTTGGGTTATGCCATGGATAGTCGGTCAGGCCCTTGGAAAGAGGTATTGCCTTATGATGAATCCAGCGGTTTAGCGGCGGAGCTTGCCGGCCAATTAGCTGAGTTTTTAATGCAATTGAGCTACTGGCGCAAAATTCTGGGTGAGAATCAGACGTTAATGGGCTGGTTACCTGTTTGTCAGCAATTGTTGGAGGCATTTTTCGTCGCAGACAGTGAAACTGAATTAGTACTGGCAATGATAGAGCAGCAGTGGCAAAAAGTGATAGGCAATGGTTTGAATGCTCGCTATCAGGAAATCGTGCCACTGGTTCTGTTGCGGGATGAATTGGCGATTCGGTTTGATGATGAAAAAATAAGTCAGCGTTTTCTCGCTGGATCTGTCAACTTTTGCACCTTGATGCCCATGCGTTCTATCCCCTTTAAGGTTGTTTGTTTATTGGGAATGAATGACGGTATTTACCCCCGTTCAATTCCACCACTTGGGTTTGACCTGATGGCAGAAAAAAGCCAAAGGGGAGACAGAAAACGGCGGGATGATGATCGTTATTTATTCCTTGAAGCGCTAATATCCGCTGAACAGTTTCTTTATATCAGTTACATTGGCAAATCCATTCGAGATGATACGGAATGCAATCCTTCGGTGCTGGTTAACGAATTGCTGGATTATGTTTGCCAGAGTTTCTGCTTGCCGGGTAATAAAAAACTGAACGTTGATGAAAGTGCCGCTAATATCAGAAAACATCTGTTGTCTCTTCATACTCGAGTTCCATTTGCGCCGGAAAACTTTATACCGGGCAGTTATCAGCAAAGTTATGCAGAAGAGTGGCTACCGGCAGCAACTGAGCAAGGTGCGGCATATTCTGAATTTTGTCAGCCTATTGAAGCAGAACACATTCGGGAAATTACACTTGATGATTTAATCCGCTTTTACCGTCATCCCGTTCGGTTTTTTTTCCAGCGTTGCCTGAAAATAAACTTTGTCATTGAAGAAACGGAATTACCAGAGGAAGAACCTTTTGTTTTGGATAACTTTCAACGTTATCAATTTAATCAGCTATTGTTGAATACACTCATTGAACAACAATCGCCTGAGCCACTCTTCAACCGACTTCGTGCGGCTGGAGGGCTGCCTTTTGGTGCTTTTGGTGAGGTTTATTGGTTAAAACAGCAAAAAGAGATGCAGCCGCTGGCGGATAAAATTCGCGAACAACAAACAGAGACTTTCTCTGTCGATTTACATCATGATTTAGGGCAAGTCATTCTGACTGGACGAATTAATAAGGTGCAACCGGATGGTTTGCTACGTTGGCGACCAGCTAGTCTAACAGCAAATGATGGTATGCAGTTGTGGATTGAACATCTGGCTTACTGTTTTGCTGGTGGTCAGGGGGAAAGCCGCAGTTATGGACGTGATAACAGCGAATGGTGCTTTGCCCCGGTGCCGTCAGAACAAGCGAAAGATTATCTAAATCAATTGGTTGAAGGTTATCAGCGCGGAAGATCAGTGCCTTTGCCCTTGTTTTGTAAAAGTGGTTGGGTGTGGCTTTCAACATGTATGAATAAAGAAACGGGTGAGATTGACAGTAGTGATGAAATTCAATCAAAAGCTGAAAGCCAGCTATTGAAAGCATGGCTTGGGGACCAAGGACGCAGAGGGGAAGGTGACGATCCTTATGTTCAGCGGGCTTTCAGGCAGGTTGATAAATCATTTTTAGCAAAACTTAAACAGGAAGCGCTCAGTTATTTGTTACCGATAGCGCGATATCAGAACACATAGGGAGAATATCCGATAATGCATAAACATCTTGTCCGCATGATTGCTGTGATGTTCCTGCTTTTTTGGGGAACGGCAGGTTATGCACAAACACAACAGTGGCAGCCACTGCAAGAGACAATTCATAAAAGCGAAAATGATCACCGTCAGTATCAGGGAATCAAATTGGCAAATAATATGACGGTTTTGCTGGTGTCTGATGAGAAGGCGACAAAATCTCTGGCAGCGGTGTCGATTCCGGTTGGGAGTATGGAAAACCCTGACAGCCAGCTTGGGCTTGCGCATTATCTGGAACATATGGTTCTGATGGGGTCTGCCCGCTATCCACAGTCGGGTGGTTTATCTGAGTTTTTGCAAAAACACGGTGGTAGCTATAATGCCAGCACCGCCTCTTACCGTACAGCTTTCTACCTTGAAGTAGAAAATGAAGCGTTAGCTGATGCCACAGATCGTCTGGCTGATGCACTGGCTGAACCTTTGCTTAACCCGGTAAACGCAGATCGGGAGCGAAACGCCGTTAATGCGGAACTGACAATGGCGCGCGCTCGTGATGGGATGCGGGTTGCCCAAATACGCTCAGAAACCCTGAATCCTGCGCACCCAAATGCCCGTTTTTCTGGTGGTAATCTGGAAACGTTGAAAGATAAGCCAGGCAGTAAATTACAGACAGAACTGGTGGATTTCTATCAGCGCTATTATTCAGCCAATCTGATGAAAGGTGTCATTTACGGCAATCAGCCTATTGATAAACTGGCTCAAATTGCGGTTGATACTTTTGGCCGGATATCGGATAGAAAAGCGAGCGTACCCGCGATTACCGTCCCGGCAGTAACAGAAAAAGAGAAAGGAATTATCATCCATTATGTTCCTGCTCAACCGCAAAAAGCGTTGCAACTGGAGTTCAGTATTGACAATAACAGTGCTGATTTTCGCAGTAAAACGGATGAATATCTCGGTTATGTCATAGGCAATCGTAGCCTGAATACATTATCAGACTGGCTGCAAACTCAGGGGCTGGCAGAAAGTATCAGCGCAGGTGCCGCACCGATGATTGATCGCAACAAAGGTGCTTTTTTTATTTATGTTACGTTAACAGACAAAGGACTCGAGCAACGAGATCAGGTTGTTGCGGCTATTTTTGCTTATATCAATTTATTAAAACAAAAAGGCATTCAGAAAAGTTATTTTGATGAAATCGCTAAGGTTTTAAAGCTCTCTTTCCAATATGGCTCTATCGTTCGTGATATGAATTATATCGAATGGTTATCGGATGCTATGCTGCGGGTTCCCGTTGCCAATGTACTGAATTCCGGCTATGTGGCTGATAATTATAATCCGAAAGCAATTGCCAGTCGGCTTGCTGAGTTAACCCCTGAAAATGCGCGTATCTGGTATATCAGCCCAAAAGAGCCGCACAATAAACAGGCTTATTTTGTTCAGGCACCTTATCAGGTTGATCGAATCACATCACAGCAGCAGTCAAAATGGCAGCAGCTAGAGGAACAGATGAACTTTTCTCTGCCGGTGCCAAATCCTTATATTCCTGACGACTTGAAACTGATAAAAGCAGGTAAAAGTCAGAAGCATCCTGAGATGATTCTTGAACAGCAGAATCTCCGTTTGTTCTATATGCCAAGCCAATATTTTGCTGATGAGCCTAAAGCCAGCATTGTTCTTGATTTGCGCCATGCGGAAAGTCTGAACAGTGCCCGTAAGCAGGTAACTTCCTCTTTGCTTGATTATTTGGCAGGGCTTTCCCTTGACCAGCTTGGTTATCAGGCTTCTGTTGCAGGAATGAGTATCTCTAGTGGCTCATCGCAGGGATTGCAATTAGGCGTCAGTGGCTACACTCAGAATCTGCCGCAACTCTTAACCTCTTTAATCAGTAATTACATGGCGTTTACGCCAACTGACAGTCAACTCGAACAAGCTAAATCCTGGTATCGCGAACAGATAGAAGTTTCTAATAACGGTAAAGCTTATGAAATGGCGATGCAACCATTGAAGCGCCTTTCTGCGGTGCCTTACACGGAACAATCTGTTCGCTTGAAAGAGCTGGAAACCATCACCATTCAGGATATTGTTGACTATCGTCATCAGATGATCAAAAACGCGGCTTTGCAGATGATGATCATGGGAAACCTGACCGAACAGCAGAGCAAAGTCATTGCTGAATCTGCCCATCATCAACTGGCAAATCAAGGAAGCCACTGGTGGAGTGGGAACAAGGTGGTGATTGATAAAAATTACCCGGTTAATTTCCAGCGTGTTGGCAGCAGCACCGACGGTGCTTTAGCCGAAGTTTATATCCCGACGGGGTATGACCGTATAGAGGGTTATATTTATTCAAGTTTGTTGAGCAATATGCTTCAAACTTGGTTCTATGAGCAGCTAAGAACAACGGAACAATTGGGGTATGCCGTGTTTGCTTTCAATACCAGTGTCGGGGAACAGTGGGGATTGGGTTTTCTGCTACAAAGTAACAGTAAACAACCAAAATACTTGAATCAGCGTTATCTGGATTTCTATCAGAAAGCAGCGAGTAAACTGAAAGTGATGTCTCAAACTGATTTTGAGCAGTACAAAAATGCGCTGATTAACGAAAGACAGCAGCCGCCACAAACTTTCTATAGTGAAGTTGCCCGTTTCTCCGGTGATTTTAGCCGCAATAACTTTAGTTTTGATAGCCGAGATAAGATGCTTGAGGTACTAAAGAAAACCACACAGAAGCAACTGATTAATTTCTACCAGGATGCGGTAACCAAACATCACGGACTGTCATTGATTTCCCAAGTGATTGGCAAATCAGCAACCCCGGATGGGTATGCGAAATTGAAAGGTTGGAAAACCTATCATAATGTCACTGAACTTCAGAAACAGTTACCTGTTGAGGTAAGGGCTCAGTGAGTACAGAGATATCTGTCCATAGGCTTAATGCATTAACTCTGCCGCTGAATGGTCAGCGGCTGATTGAAGCTTCTGCCGGGACGGGTAAAACCTACACCATTGGCATTTTATATCTCCGTTTGCTACTTGGATTGGGGAAAAATGCCGCTTTTCCACGGCCTTTAAGCGTGGAAGAAATTCTGGTGGTGACGTTTACGGAAGCCGCAACAGATGAGCTGCGTGGTCGCATCCGTGAAAATATCCATAAACTTCGCCTGGCTTGTATTCGAAGCGAAGTAGAAGGCGCAGAATCCGACTATCAACAGCTATTGGATGAAATTCCGGATAAAGAGCAAGCAGCTATCTGGTTGTTGGCCGCCGAGCGGCAAATGGATGAGGCCGCGATTTATACCATTCATGGTTTCTGTCAGAGAATGTTGGCGCATAATGCTTTTGAATCTGGGATTTTGTTTGAACAGACATTAATTCAGGATCAACATCCATTAGAAAAACAAGGGTGTGCTGATTTCTGGCGGCGTTACTGCTATCCATTGCCGTTGTCAATGGCAATGGTCATCAGTCAGGAATGGAGTGGGCCGGAAGCACTGTTAGCTGAACTACACCCTTATTTACAAGGGGATATGCCATATATTGTTGATGCGCCAGACAGTGATGAAACGCTGTTAAGCCGCCATGAGAAAATTATCCAGTTGATCAGCGGCGTTAAAGGCCAATGGAATGAAGTGGCTGGAAAATTACATGATTTAATTGCAGGTTCTGGTGTAGACAAGAGAAGTTATAGTAGTAAGCACTTACCAAATTGGCTGAATAGAGTCACTGATTGGGTTCAGGAACCTACAGATGATTATCAGTTACCAAAAGAGCTGGAGAAATTCCGGCAGTCGGTATTAACAGAAAAGACAAAAAAAGGTGATGTACCTGAGCACTCACTTTTTGTGGCTATCGATGATTTATATCAGCAACCACTGACTTTACGTGATTTGATTATCTCCAGAGCGATTATTGAAATTCGCCAATCAATCCGCCGGGAAAAATTGATACGTGGTCAGATGGGATTTGATGATTTACTAAGCCGTCTTGATGATGCTTTGAAAGGCCCGGGCTGTGATTTGCTTGCTCAAACTATCCGCCAGCGCTATCCGGTTGCGTTGATTGATGAGTTTCAGGATACCGATCCACAGCAATACCGGATTTTCCATACCATCTATGGCGATCAACCTGAAAATGGGTTGCTATTTATCGGTGACCCTAAGCAGGCTATTTATGCATTTCGTGGTGCAGATATTTTCACTTATATTCGTGCCCGCTCTCAGGTAAGTGCTCACTATACTCTGGAGACAAACTGGCGCTCGGCCTACTCAATGGTACAGGCAGTCAACAAGCTATTTATACGTTCAGAAAATCCATTTTTGTTTGAACAAATCCCTTTTATTGAGGTTTCTGCGGCAGAGAAAAATCGGGGACTTTCTTTTAGTTATGACGGTCAAGAACAGGCAGCGTTGAATTTCTGGTTACAGCCAGGAGAAGGTATTTCTACCGGAGATTATGAACAAACGATGTCACGGCTTTGCGCTGCGCAAATTCGTGATTGGTTGCAGGCTGGCAGTGAAGGACGTGCTCTGTTGCATAAGGGAGATGATTCCCGGCCTGTGGCTGCTGCCGACATTACTGTTTTGGTGCGTAGCAGAAAGGAAGCCATACTGATCCGTAGCGCGCTTAACTTGCTATCCATTCCTTCTGTATTTCTTTCTAACCGGGAAAGTGTATTTGATACCGCAGAAGCAAAGGATGTTCTTTGGTTACTGCAAGCTGTATTGTCGCCAGAGAAAGAACGTGTTCTGAGAAGTGCGCTTGCCAGTGGTTTATTTGGTTTGACTGCTCGTCAGATAGACAAGCTGAATCATGATGAAAAGGCGTGGGATCAGTTAGTTGATGAATTTGATGGTTATTTCCGTCTGTGGCAACGCCGTGGAGTGTTACCGATGTTACGGGGGGTAATAGCAAACCATCATATTGCTGAAAATTTGCTTGTCAGTTATGAGGGTGAACGGCGTTTGATGGATGTG
The DNA here is from genome assembly GCF_011189505.1 of Photorhabdus tasmaniensis. GTDB lineage: Bacteria > Pseudomonadota > Gammaproteobacteria > Enterobacterales > Enterobacteriaceae > Photorhabdus > Photorhabdus tasmaniensis. The sequence goes on along the minus strand of NZ_PUJU01000015.1, from coordinate 26,735 downwards.
ATGCATATTGGTGAGTTATTACAGGAGATATCTCTACAACTCGACAGTGAACATGCGGTTACCCGTTGGCTGGCTCAACAAATATCTCATCCTGATCCACAGTCGGAAAACCAGCAAATGCGGCTGGAGAGCGATCGCCATTTGGTACAAATCTGTACTATTCATAAATCTAAAGGGTTGGAATATCCGCTGGTATGGTTGCCATTTGTCTGTAATTTCAGGGCGCAGAAACAGGCGATATATCATGATCGTACAAGTTTTGATGCTTGCCTTGATATTTTCCCTAATGAGGAAACGATCAAACTGGCGGAAGAAGAAAGGCTGGCAGAAGATTTGCGTTTGCTTTATGTCGCATTGACACGCTCTGTTTACCATTGCAGTGTCGGTGTGGCTCCACTGATAAAAGGCAATAAGAAAAAGGCCGGGGATACTGATCTGCATCAGTGTGCTCTGGGTTACCTGCTGCAAAAGGGAGTTAAAGGTGATGCTGATTTTCTGGCGAAATGTCTTAATGAATTGAGCGGGGATGGGATTATTATCTCCGCAATCAGTGATACTGATGATAGTCCATGGAAATCACGAAGCCAAAATGATTTATTGCTGACGGCAAGGCAGTTTAATCGTAAGGTTCAGGATGATTGGCGGATCACCAGTTATTCTGGTCTACAAAACTCTGCTGTTCATCATGGTAATACTTTCCCTCGTGTTGTTGGGGAAGAGTCTATTGACGTCATTGTTCAGTCTATCGCGCCAAAGTTGGATGTTGATGCCAGTGGTGAGAAACAAATAGCAGAACAACCTGAAATGACACCACATACATTTCCACGGGGAACTTCTGCGGGGACTTTTTTGCACTCTATTCTGGAAGAGCTTGATTTTAGCCAATTGCCTGATGAGAAATGGTTGGCAGAACAACTGAAACCGGCCGGGTTTGATGAACACTGGAGTGGGGTATTACAACAATGGATGGCAGATATTTTTACAACTCCATTGAATGATGAAGGTATACAGCTTGCAGAAATTTCGCTTCATCACCAACAGGATGAAATGCAGTTTTATCTGCCGGTTGAACAACTTTTGCGAGCTCAGGAGCTGGATGCGGTGATGCGTCGTTACGATCCTGTTTCTGCCCGCTGCCCTCAATTGGAATTTCAGCAGGTAAAAGGCATGCTGAAAGGGTTTATTGATTTGGTTTTCTGTTGGCAAGGCCGGTTTTATGTACTGGATTACAAATCAAACTGGCTGGGCGAGGGGAGTCAGGCTTATACCCACGAAGCAATGGAGAAAGCCATGATTGAGCATCGCTATGATCTGCAATATCAACTTTATACACTGGCATTGCATCGTTATTTGCGTCACAGATTGGTTAATTATGATTACCAACAACATTTTGGCGGCGTGATTTATCTGTTTTTGAGGGGAATAGATAAACAACAACCGGGCAATGGTATTTTCAGTTGTCGCCCTGCGGCTGAATTTGTGGATGCTTTGGATCTGCTTTTCCGTGGTAATGAACAGCCTGATAAAGAGAAAAATTGATGATTTCGTTATTACGACAGGCAGTAGATCTCCGGCTCCTGCGCTCATTGGATTTACAGTTTGCTCGTACATTGATTGAGGATGAAGATCCTGTTCTGTTGTTGGTCATGGCGTTGTTGAGTGCTGAAACCGGTACCGGCCACGTTTGCCTTCCTGTTAACCGGATAACACCTGAACATTTTTTTGATGGGCGACATCGTGAATTTGCGGAGCAGTTATGGCAGATTGCAGGCAGACCTGATGAACAGAGTTTACTGGTGGCACTGGAAAACTGTGCTGCCGTCAGTAGTGGTTTTCAACCAACGCCTGTTGTGCTTTCGCATAATCGACTCTATTTGCAGAGAATGTGGCAAAGTGAGTGCCAGGTGGCCGCTTTTTTCTCCGCTAATCAATCAGCCGAGAGTATTCAGGAAGAGCAGCTGAGAACGATTCTGGATGAATTATTCATACTGTCTGATGAAACAGTGGACTGGCAAAGAGTGGCTGCTGCTGTAGCAGTGACTAGCAGAGTTTCAGTTATCTCTGGTGGACCGGGAACCGGCAAAACGACAACCGTTGCTAAGTTATTGGCGGCCTTAATCAAGCTTAACCCGGATAAAAAACAGATTATTCAATTGGCGGCACCGACGGGAAAAGCGGCTGCCAGATTGACTGAATCTCTTAACAGTGCTGTTAGAAAATTGCCTCTGACAGAAAAACAGTTTGAATCTATGCCAGATCAGGCGCAGACGATTCATCGACTGTTAGGCGCTCAACCTGATAGCCAGCGATTGCGCTATGACCGAGATAACCCATTGAATCTGGATGTGCTGGTGGTGGATGAAGCTTCAATGGTGGATTTACCCATGATAGCCAGGTTGATTGATGCATTGCCACCCACGGCGAAAATCGTTCTGCTGGGTGACCGTGATCAATTGGCGTCAGTGGAAGCTGGCGCTGTGTTGGGTGATATTTGTCGTTTTGCTGAACAGGGATACAGTGTTGTAAGAGCGGAACAGCTAAGTCGGTTGACGGGATGTCATTTGGTTGCAGGTGATCAGGAAAACGTTCCAGAGGTTCGTGATCGTCTGTGCTTATTGCGCAAAAGCTATCGTTTTGATGCAGATTCGGGAATTGGGCAACTTGCTGCGGCAGTTAATCAAGGAAAAAGCCGGCAAGCTCTCTCTATTCTGCAACAGCCATTGGATGATATCTGTTTTTACCCACTATCAGACGATGCAAATTATCAGCGGTTGCTGACAGAAACGGTATCGGGTTATCACGCTTATTTGCAACGGGTAGCAGAGCAGGCACCTGCTAAAGAGATTCTGGCTGAATTTAACCGCTACCGTCTGTTGTGTGCACTCAGAGAAGGGCCATTCGGTGTCAGTGGGCTTAACGAGCGAATAGAACAGCTATTGCATCGTCAGGGGCTTATTCGTCGCCCTGCCGGGATTTTCAGCCGTGGTTATGCTGGCCGGCCAGTCATGATTGCCCGTAATGACAGCACACTGGGGCTATTTAATGGCGATATCGGTATTATGCTCAGGGACGAAAATAATGAGCTGCGTGCGTATTTTCAACTGCCTGATGGGCAGATTAAAGGAATTCAGCCAAGTCGTTTACCACAGCATGAAACCGCATATGTGATGACAGTGCACAAATCGCAAGGCTCAGAATTTGAGCATACGGCTTTGGTACTGCCAACCCAATTTGTACCGGTTGTCAGCCGTGAATTGGTCTATACGGCGATGACCCGCGCCAGAAAAAAACTGACTCTTTATGCACATGAGGCGGTATTGCGTCAGGCTATTCAGACGCCGACTCAAAGGCGAAGCGGGCTGGCTGAACGGCTCAGTCAGTAGGTGGATTGGCAAGAAACATCGGTCTTTTGTGACAGTTTCAGAGTGGCGCGGGGAGTAGTCACTGTTTCTTATTGTGAGAAAAAATGAGTCGAGGTGATGGCTGCAAGTTTATTATCAGTAAATTTGAGTTTGATTTATTGGATATAATAGCGTCAGGGCGATGATATTAATAATACACCGTATCTATTTATTTGGCTCATTTCATCATTTTGGCGTATTTATATTGGAGGCTAATGAAAATGTTTAAAATGTATTGAGCAGATAAATAATTCTTTTGTATAGCCTGGGCTTACTTTTTATTATAAAAAACAGTAAATAAAATAGCCTAATAGCAATAGAGATTTAAGTATTTGAGGTATGTTTTGCGTTTTTGCAAGGGCTCAGTTTTGTTTCAGATCTGGATAATTTAACCGCCTTAACAAATTTGGATAATATTTAATCTTAATTAAAACAATAAGTTGAATTAAAGATTGAGGTGTATTATTTTATCCACAATGACAATAATGCAAGTGGTTATCATTTGCATTTGAATTTTTTTAAGTTGTTTATATAATTCCTCAAGTTTTTTACTACAAGGGGATGTTTACCTATGTTTGATAAGGTATCGCTTGATAGAGCAATGCGACTGATAAAGCCGGGAATCGGTAGCCAACTGATCTGTTTTCATTACGCCGGAGGCAGAGCAGAATATTTTATCCCCTGGCGTGACGGAATTTCAAAAGATACTGCGGTTTATGCCGTTCAATTACCTGGACATGGCTCGCGGATTAGCGAGCCGTTACAAACTTGTATTCATCAGTTGGCAGACAGAGTGGTCGAGGCCTTGAATATTTTGCCTTCACGTGCGACTTATTTTTTCGGGCATAGCATGGGCGCTGCGCTGGCATTTGAGGTGGCATTGCGTATGCAACAACAGGGTAGAAAAATCTGTGCATTATTTGTTTCTGCTCGCCTGCCGCCGCACAAAAATAGTGGTAATGATTATCACCGTCGGAATGAACAGCAACTGCTGAATAAAATTACGTCTCTGGGCGGTTCTGCGATTGATTACCAGACAATGCCTGAATTGAAGGCGTTGTTAATGCCCATTTTCCGTGCGGATTTTCAGGCTATCGAAACATATCAACGCCGTTGCCAGCAACAACTTGATTGCCCGGTATTTGCTTGTGCAGGCGAACGCGATACGGAAGTTTCTCCGGAAGAGATGGCGCAGTGGCAGGGGATAACTAAAGGGAAATTTGAACTGAAAGTGTTTGATGGCGGGCATTTTTACCTCAACGATAAATCTTCAGCTTTATTTGACTATATCAACACTAATATTGATGCGTCATGGCATCATTCGCGCAATCAATGAGTTTAGGAAATATCATGAAATATAATCATAACCTTGTTGGTTTATTTGGCCTTTATTGCGCGTAAGGTGCTCCTTTGGGGTTGGCAATTTTTGCTTTGCCGGGGATCTTACGGCAACAAGGGGCTGATATGCAGTTTATCGGCCTTATTGGTTTATGCATGTTACCCTGGGCATTCAAATTTATCTGGGCTTCTTTCATTGAAAACCATAAACCGTGGGGATTTGGCAAACTTTCTGCCGGATTAGCCTGGATTCAACTATTTAAAATACTTTCATTGCTTGCTGTCGCTTCTCTGTGGTTTTTCAGCCCACAAACTGATGTCATCGGTTTGCTGATCATACTCACATTCATCAATCTTCTTTATGCCAGCCAGGATGTTGCGGTTAATGCTCTGGCTGTGCGCACTTTTGTAGGCAGCCGTTATGTCAAAGTGAATGTCGGTCAGGTTGCAGGGTTTAGTTTGGGAATTCTGGTTGGTGGTATTCTCAGCCTTTATGTTTTCAGCTCTGTGGGTTGGCACAACATGGCGCTGTTCTTTTTACTGGTTCAGGTAGTTTGCCACATTCCATTTATGCTTAATAAGGATAAATTTAATCATCATGGTATATTGTGTTTTACATTTAATCAACGTTAATCATATTCGGTTTTTATCTTTATTGAAGCTGTTTTACTGGCAATTCTGAGCAGCTTTTATAAGTTACCATCCTTTGTTTTATCTTCATAAATAAACTCGTAAATAGCTTGGTGGTATAAAGATACCCCGTTATGTTTTTTCGGATAATATTCTTTTTCTCGCTGATTTATTTCAAGTTTTATGTTAATGGTTAATGTAATTTAAAAAAACCGCACTTATAGTTAAATCCGTTTTTTATATAAAAGATTTAATATATTTGTTTTCGTGCTTTTAAATGGTTATGGCAGAATAGGTAAATGTAAAATAAGCGAAGGATAACGTCGTTGATAAATGCATTAAACATGATAGGGAATAAGCCGTTTTTAGTTATTCTGTACCTTTTCAAAATCTGGCATTAATGGATACCTGTTTTTTATCCTCAGTTAACAAATCACCGAAAAAAACAGCTTACCGATCGACATCTATTTAAATGGTGTTTAAATAAATCGGCAAGCTCATTTAATACCCCCCGAAAAACACGGGGAGGGAAAACACCGAATGAATTATTTAAAGGAATACGAACATGTTTACTTCCAGATTAACGATGTTGCACTGATTATGTGAATTCACCCTTCATGTATATTATTTTTTATAATTTCTGAATTGAAAAGGTCGAGAACGATTAGCTCACAGATTGAACTTGGCATTTCTTCTATATCCCGTATTACATCTTTTTTTAGATTTAATCTAAGTTCTTTACATATCCATAGAAGCCAAGAAACTTCGTTATGATGGTCAGAAATTGAGTGAGATTTCATTAGGTTATTACAAAACCTTTTTATGGTTGTGTAGTTCACATCATAATTATAATGATAGGTTATTAAGATATTTTTAATAATTTGAAGTGTGTTACGGAAGCAAAATCCGCACTTGAGTAAATAGGCTTCAAAGTCGTTCCAGTTGGATTTTTTAATTATTCGTGACGATATTTTCTTTAGTCCATATTTTATTAAGCTTTCATCTTTTTATTTCTTCTCATATAGTTCACTAAACTTGCTGAGTTCAATTGCTCTTAGCGTAGGAGATATATTGAAAATGCTAAGTAATATTTTACTTCTGCGATAATGTTTTTGTATCTTTGTCGAGTAATTATCTATTTCCTTAGTAAGGTAGAAATACCTAACAGGATTTACTAATCGCGTTACACGGTGATAGTATGAGGAGCGGGCAATAGAAAATTTATCCATGATTTCTTCTCCGTATATTCCTATATTTTAGGGCGTCATCTTAAATTGGTCTTGATAGTGGTTCATATTATCGCTGTGGCTACTGTTTTTTGTGCTCAATTCTGACGCTACCATACTAAAGTATGGTTTTATCCTGCCAAACGTTAATGTCACCAATAATATAAATATTTTTACGGGCACGAGTAAGAGCAACATTCAGTAAATTAGGTTTACTTGCAGCCCACACTGCGCCACCCGCATTTTGAATATCACATCCAAGGACAAATATTACGGTATGGTTCTCTTTCCCCTGAAAGGTATGTACGGTTCCTATATTTTGACTAATCCATTTAGAGAATTGTTTCTTTTTATTATCCCCTTCAAGATATTGATGAAAATAATCTTTATGGGACGATAGTTCTGTACCTAACTGCTGTTTAACTGCTTTGAATGGCGAAATAATATAAATCTGAGAAAGATTTTTTTCTTTTTCTATTAATGTAGTTAATAGCGTTAAGACTTCTTGAGCCAATGATGGTTTGTACTGCTTTAGAGTACAGCTCCCGCCAGAGTGAATCCAACGGTTATTCACAACCGTAACGATTTGCTCTGTCAGCAATAGTTTGAATTGACCATCTGTTAGGGTTCCATTCCTCCGCATCTTTTTTAAGTATGGTACCACTGATATATTCAACCAACTTTGGCGGGGTGGTGAAAACAGGTTCTATTTGTAAAGGATCTCCAACCACGATAGCCCTTTTACTTCGCCATAAACCTCCCACCGCAACCTGAGGTATAGCTTGTCCTACTTCGTCAATCAGTAACCAACCAAGCTCTTCACTTCCTAAGCTTCTAAACATCGAGCCTAAGGAGGTAAAAGTTGTTGATACTACAGGCACTATCATAAATAGCAGCTGCCATATTTTTTTATTGTTAGGATCAATCTTTCCATCAAGCATCTCTGGCAATTTAAACACTTTTTTGCGGAATATTTCATGTTTTAGTACTTCTAAAAGCCAGGCTTGGTGTAAATCGAGTGCAGCGATAAAAAGCTGTGAGCGGAAATGGTTTATCGTTGGATCTTGCCAGTAGGCATTTCTTTGTAGCTCACTATCATTAATGTATTTTTCAGTGCCCGGAAGCTTCATCTCAGGATGTTCATGACAGAAACGCGCAAGTTTCTGCTGTTTAAGTGTATATGCGTCGTGTTTTTCCTGTAGTAACTGTTCTGCTTCTCGCTGCTTTTGTAACAATAACGGTTGTTGTTGAGTACAAGTATCAATTTCTTTGAGTAAATCTATACGTTGTTGCTTTAATGTCCGCTGTTGAAGATTAACGTCACTGACGTGCTTTAGATAGCTAACGTAGCGGGAGCGATTAAAAATTTGGATAAGAATATTAGGCTTATTACGCTCCTGCTCTGCTGCATGTAAATCTCCAATTTCTATCTCGCTTTCTAATACTTCCAGATGATGGTTTTGTTGTGCCAATCTCTGTTGGAGATTGGTGTAATCAGAAGCCGCTTCGTCTCTGGCTTGCTTAAATGTCTGTAGCCAAGTCTCAAGGTTATTCTTTTTAAGAAATAAGGCTATTTCATTGGCTGACTGACAACTTGCTATAAGCTGTTCTAGATTTTTTAGTATTTGATTAAAACGCCCCCGGTTTTGATGTCAAATCTTTTCTTTACGACGCATCCACATGGGTTAGGTTTTACTCGTCTCTTTGTACCCTACCTGCCGAACTGTTGTTCGCGCTTTGACCTCAACGCTCACGACCACCGCTCTTTACGGCAGCCGCTTGAGGGGGTTTGAAGCCGGCTTCCGACAGCGGACTTCGGTGGGCCTGCCACCATCTCCTCCTGAGCTTATGCTACATACTGGCTGCGTTCCCTATGCTGCCAGTTTGTATGCCTGCGGCACACTTTCTATCAGAAATCGCCTCCTTAACATCAGCTTATCCAGAGAGATAACGCTTTTACCTTCATATTACTACGGACATGAGTGATTAACGTTATTCCTTCTGCTTCCCGTTCATCAGGGCCTGTGACAAATACCCTTTATCGCCACAAACACCCTGTTAACCCTTGTACCCGCGCTTTGACGGGATGACGATCATCTTTATTTCCTGAGGTCAACTTAACCGCCAAAAGTTCACCACAATCATTGATAACCCGATGAAGTTTAAAGCCATAAAACCAGCCTGTACTGGTTTTCCCTCGCTGTGCGACGCCCTCAAATACGCGATGATGGGGAATACGGAGATTATGGCAAACGGCAATTTTGGTTGAATCAATAAAAGCGATCCCCAGGGTTTCAGCCTTGCGTGACGAAAAAAAAGCGCAGAGAGGAATAGATTTTTGGCAAAAGTCATCGACGCAGCAGTAAAGTTCTTCTAAATTAGACATGCCTGAGGATCTCCACGATTTTGTTTTCTTTGACAAAAACTTTGATCGTACCTCAGGCGCTTAGTTCCCTTCTTAAGCAAATTTCAGGTTAAATTATATCTTCAAGTTAATTTAAGATAGTGCGTTCAGTTATTCTACCTTTATAATTATTTTTGAAGATCTGTAAAGACACATCAGATATCCAGAGTGAAGCAATAACCATTGCTTCATGATTTAAATATGTAGTTGAATTAACATCTTTAATTAAAATAACTAAAGAATATTGTGATTCAAAAGTATCTTCTTTTAGAATGACTCCAGCATCACCTAAGTTATTTACACCCCAACCATGTTTATGTGCAACAATGTATTCATCAGGAAGGAATTCAGGTAATTGGTCACTGAATTGCTGCCTAGCCAGAATTTTTCTAGCTAAAACAGTATAATCAAAATCTAATCCTAGGTTTTTATGAAAACTACTCTGGTTATTATTGGAGTGTTCATAAAACAATTTTTTATAAAAAAGAGAAACATCTGCGGCAGTTGTCATATTTTTTTTATGTTATGTACTTGAGTTGGTGGCACCAGATAATAATGTTCTGTATCATAAAATCCATGTTTCTTACAGTACTGATTTAGTTTTTCTACTCCTATAATTTCTCCGAGATATTTAGTAGATAATACATCACTATAGGTAATCATTAAATGTAATAAATCATGATAGGATATATTTCCATTAGCCATGTCAAGATATTGTAAACACCCAGAAATGTCATTTCTTGTAGTATTAGGAGGAGTGACTTTAATAACGTCATGAACTGAAATTTTATTTTCAATTAAATATGACATAACTGCTGTCATTATGAAAACCTTTCTTACACTTGATGAAGGCATTTGCATATTTTCATTTATTTTAACCGTGTCTCCATTAATGTAATTCTCATAAACTAATGAATATTTAAATTCAACATCTTTAGGGAGTGGAAATTCCATTTTTATTTACCTTTTAAACAGAGTATAAGACTAGTTGAATAGCTGATTATATATATACCCTTCATCTTTCAAGTTGCTGCTTTGTTGGCTGCGTTCACTTGCCGCCGCGCTGCAACTTGAAATCTATTGGGTATATATCAGTGAGATACAATCACTTTGGTGGCTTAAGCTAACATTATTACTCAATATGTTTTAACATACTATACCTATATTGCTTGATTTTTTTATTATTGATGTAAATCACAAAATAAATTCAATATTTACAGTCATTGCCAGTATGGCAGGGCGAGAGTTCACCCTGTTAATATGTTTGACACTACTAATGTGATTTCAGTTTTATTTTTTTTAAAATTCCCTTGCTATTTTTTGATGCATTTTTTTAGAGTGAATCTTCGCACTAAATATGTCCATATATTACTCGGGTCTTATAATTGATAGAGATTAAGTTATTTTTTTGATAGGATTGATGTAGAATTTTTATGGCCATGCTAGCGAAATCGTATTCAGGTGTTCTTATCTCTGGTGCATAAGAACAAGACATAGTTCTCTCAATCAGTCCAATCATATCCAATTGCTGACTGTTATTAAATGTACATTCCTTAAAATTGCCATTAAAAAACTGGTGAATTCTACTTTCCAATATATTGTCAATCTGCAACGTTTCTGAATAACGCTTAAAATAAGTTTTCAATAGTTGTTCATAGGAACGATGAAATTTATCATGATCAGGATCTCGAATGTTCCAGATAAGAAATACTGGATTATTCGTTGCCAGAACACGTCTGAATTCAGAAAGAGTTTTATTCGGTTCGAACCAATGGAAAGATTGCCCACATACCAAAGCTGCTACTGAGCAAGATGCCATTCCTAATTGCTCGGCAGAACCATGACAATACTCTACATTGAGTAGATTAGTCCTTTCCCTAGCTTTGGAAAGCATTTGTATATCAGGTTCTATCCCGATCATGGGTATGCCTGTAGCTGCTAATTGTCTTGTAAGTATTCCTGTTCCAGAACCAATATCCAACACAGGTAATTCGGATGATAAATTAAGCTGATGGCGAATAAATAAAAGTGCCTCTCGTGGGTAAAGTGGTCTTGCTTTATCATAGATTTCAGACTTATTAATATAGGAACTAGAGAGTGAATGTGTCAAAGTCAATGATCCTTATAGAAATGTTTATACTTAGAATAAGTATCTAGTAAACGAAAAAATAGGACTATAATTTACCATCTAATACATTGCAGTGATCTTAATTTATTGATTAACAAATTCAATACTTCAAAATTTATTCTCTTGTAATGAAAGTTCTTTTAACTTATGTCTCACTAAGTTAACAACCGATTTTGTTTGGGTACGGATGAAAAAATGCTCTCCGTCAATAACTGAGACTTGACATTTACCGGAAGTATATTGAGCCCAACCTAAGTAATCTTTAAATAGGCTAGTAACTTTATCTTTATTGCCTAGTAGAAGGTATATAGGGGTAGAAATACTAGTTACGGGGCTTTTTGATAAGTCTATTGCCAATTGAAAATCAGTTCTAATCATAGGTAAAGAATTTTTCATTAGTGCTGAATTGGTCATAAGCTCAGGAGGCGTCCCACCTAGGTCTGCTAGCACTTGTAATAATGTTGCATCACTCAAATCTTGTTCCCGAATACGCATAGCTTGGGTAAAGCGTGCTGGTGCAAGGCATCCACTTACAAACAATTGGGACGCTCTGATTCCACAAGTTTTTTCAAGAGCCAATAAAAATTCAAGTGCTATGCGGGCACCTAAGCTATGCCCAAAGAAAGCAAAAGGAGGAATACACCATTGAGTATAGTGTTTCATTAGATAATCAACCAGATGATCACGTGTATTCAATGCTTGTAAGTTCAATGCTCGTCCCCGACCAGGAATTTCCACTGGGATAATTTTTATGTTTGGCAGTAAATTTTGCCAACGCAGATAGAATTCAGCACTGCCTCCCGCGTAGGAAAAACATAATAACGTTAGTCTGTTATTGTTCATTGTCTTTTCTCAGGCTAAACAGTAATTGTTTTAGATGTAGTAACATGTTTTTTCCCCAACGATCGACTTCAGCTGTTGTAAATCGTTCGGAATGAAACCAAAAGTTGAAACGCAAATCATCACCATTAATCTCAACAACTAAGTGAAGACCTGGAACACGCCGCATATCTTCGACATTGGCTCCTGATAATAAATTCGCTGATACGGGACCTAAAATCTCTATTCCTTCGATTCTTATCTTTTCTGATTCCTCAGTTATATGGCGATAATTGAGAAAATTGATACCTATATCTGAAAAGTAGGTATCGATTGGTAGTCCTGCAAACGCAGGTATCTTACTTATTAACATTGATGGATGCATTAATGGATAATCATGAATGGCATCAAGTGTGCGTGCAACTATTGAAATTCCAGTTAACCAGTCATCATGGCTTACAGTAAGTGGCACTGGTAGAGGTGAAGTGAACGGACCGATTATGTCATTGAATTCACCCAATCCTCGACCACTACTAATTGTACTGATAATCAACTGGTCTTGGCCAATAATGTCGGCCATGCTTTTGGCATAAACATACAAAATTGCGTGGAATACACTGAATCTATATAGTTCAGAAAGTTCGTTCAAGGCTCTGTTAGCATTAATTGCTTCGATACTGTGTCGTGATGATGAACGAGCTATTGTAGGCATAAATCCAGGATGGTTCGGTAACACAGTCGGGCCTTTAAAGGAGTTATATAGTCCTTTGAAAAAGATAGAATCATTGTTCCACTGTTTATGTAGATACTGCTTCTGACGTTGAGCATATACATTATAGTCGAGTTTGTGTTCGACATGATCTAACAGTTTATTATTTGAGAGGCAATGTAAGTATTTACCAAATACATCAAAAAACAGCGTTAGAGATTTTCCATCAAATTCCAGATGCTGAACACCTAAAAGTGCAATAAAGAACGGTTCTCCTACATCAATAAAGTGTATAGTCCAAGTTATATTATTTTTAGGTTTAGGAAGTCTCTGCTCCATTTCTTGGATTAAAAAAGTAATTTGCTGAATTTTTTCTTCGGTCGTTAGTGAAGATAGATTAGAACTTAACGTTTCAAAATCATCCATGATCTGTGATGTAGTTTTTACAGATGGCAGTCCTCTAGGAAAATAAGTTCTCAGCAAACGATGTTCATCTATCACCTTAGCCAAGGCTGTGCGACAGTGCCCGAGATTGAAAGGGCAATAAATCAGATAGGGAATAATACGCAGGCCATAATTTTTGTCTATAAGCGAAAGCCAACGAGATTGCTGTAATGAAATTGAAAAATTTTGCTCAGTTTTTGAGGTTATTCCATTATATACTCGATGAGCTTCATGCCAGGCTGGCTGGATTATGTGAGAGAGCAAGTCAGTATGTAACTCACTTAATGTTTGGTAAGAATATAGCTGTTTAGCAGTCCACTGCAGATCTAATTGAACGGCAATTGCATTTTTGAGTTGTACGATCGCTAAGGAATCAAAACCCATTGCTTTTAAACCAATATTTTTTATCGTGTCATATTGACCGTAGATGGACTCTTCTAGACCAATTAATGCATCAATAGTAGACATGAGCCATGTTTCGAGCACACAACTCATTTGAGATTCATTTCTACACGCGAGAAGGCGGGTTATGGTGGTTATTGATGAAGAGGGATTATTATCGTCTGTGTCATCCACCAAATTTTCCAGAAAGCGTGCTAGTAAAGGGGATTTATTACTTAGTACTTTTGGATCAATTTTCATAAAAGCTATAATACGAGCTGGACTGGCTAACAATAGGCGAATAAATAAGAGTCCTTGCTCACAGTTATGGCTAAAAAGTCCATCTGATTCAAGACGTTGTATTCTCTGTTGGTCATCTCTTAATTTCCCTGCATCACGCCATACTCCCCAATTGACTGTGAATACCTTACCCGCAGCAGGAAATAAAGCTGCATGAGCTACATCGAGAAAAGCGCTAGCAGCACCATAACTCGATTGTCCACCATTACCTAAAACTGAGGTGGCTGAAGAGAAGTTGAAAATGAAGCTAATCTCCACTTTATGTTTACACAATAGTTGATAAAGGTTCAAGATACTAGTGCATTTAGAATTGAATGAGAGAGTTAGATCATGTGATTGAATACTCCCAAACAATTTATCATTGAGGTCTACAGCTAGGTTGAAAACTCCTGCTTTGTGAATTGAGGTACTCTGTAACCAATCATTACATTTTTTATATCCTGTCTCTGTTGATAGATCAAATCCTAAATATTGGATAATTGGGTAACGATCCATTAATTCGCTCAGCTCCTTATTAGGATGTGCCGAGCGTCCGATTACATGAATGGAACGGACTTGATCGGCACAAAGATTTTTAATCAATTGCACACCAATTCCACCAGCGCCACCTATCAGGATATAATCTTGTTCTGTTGGGTATATGTAATGAGTGTTTTCTACTTTTTCTACTTTTTCTACTCGTGGCACGAATATTTGATTTCGCAGAACTGTCACGACTAATTCTTCAGTTAACGGTAATAATTGGATCGGGCTTGCTTCCTCTTCATTCTGGGGTGCTTCTTCTCTGGCAAAATTAATAACATTTACCTTAAGGTTTGGTTCTTCGATTAGCAACGAACGGAGCATACCTATAATGCTATTCGTTACAGGTGAGAGGGTCATATCTTCATGGCTGCTAGGTTTCTTTGAAAATAGCAAGCAAATCTGTGGTTGGAGTTTATAAGTATTAATGATAGATTGCAAAAAATTTAGCACTAGAGAACAAGTGGTTATGGCTGTTGATATATCGTTGTTTAGCTGATTGCGTAGATCTAAGTATATTTTGTCCACACCATCAGAATACTTTTGCCATAGCATATTAAAATTTTGAGCTGTGGTGGCCTTCAAGGTTTCATCAGATGGCATATCAACTGTTATCAGTGTATTCAAGTCAACAATATGAAATTGTTGAAAGGAATTTTTTAAGTAACCAATTTCTGTATTGTTGAGTATTTCATCTGGCGCTAGAAACAAAACTTTCTGAGAAATGGTGGATTGTACATTTATTTTTTCCACTGTTAATGGTTGCCAAATTAATTGGTAACAATAATTCTCTAAAGAGTGGAAAGCATCTGGTGCTTCAATCCAGCAACGAACTCGCTGGAATGGATATGTTGGTAATCCCTCAAGAACAGGCATTTTTTCTTCATTGTGAGGAAAATTAATGTTGATACCGGCGTAAAACAATTCTCCTAAAACAGTCAAAAATTGTCGATGATCTCTTCTCCCTCCTCTGGATATTGGTAGTACACTCAAAATATTTTTTACATCTCCAAGTATAAGTCCTGATAACGTACCTTTGGGGCCGATCTCTATTAAATGTGTCCCTCCAATCTCAATAGTAGTGTCTACGCTGGCTTTAAAGTTCACAGTTTCTCGCAACTGACGACACCAATATTTAGTAGTCGTCACTTCACTCTCAGCTAATTTCCCCGTTACTGTAGAAATAAAAGGTAATGTGGGAGAACTTAATTCAACGTTAGCAAGGTATTCTTCGAAACGATCTAGCAGTGGATCAAGTAACCAAGAATGTCCTGGCCGTGAAATGTTCAATCGTACTGCTTTTACACCTGCCTCTGCTGCTATTTGCATTAACTGGTCAGCTGTTTCTAAAGTTCCTGAAACTACCGTATTATTGGCTGTATTTATTGCTGCAATCGAAAAATTATTTCCTGAAGATTTTATTAATTTCAATGCACACGTATGGTCACATTCAAGAGATATCATCGCTCCTATATTTCCTAACGAATCTAATAACCTACTTCGTTCTACTAGAATTTTGAATCCTTGCTCGGCGCTGAAAACTCCCGCTATATAAGCAGCTGCATATTCTCCTAAACTATGACCAAATAAGACCGCAGGAGTGAGACCACTATTTAGTAACAACCTAGCCATTGCCACCTGTAAGGCAAATATCATAGGTTGTGAACAGGTAATATCGTTTATTATTCTCTCATTTAATTGGGGATCAAATAGCAGGTTTGCGGCAGTAGTATCAAAAATTTTTAAACACACAGGATCGAACTTGTCTAGTTCTTTTTTGAATAGTGCTTCATAAGTATAAAGTTCCATTCCCATATTTTGATGTTCTCCTCCTTGACCAGAAAACATCAAAGCAATTTTGGGTACTTCTTCTATTACTTGCTTGGTATTAAGCGACAAACTATCTAATGTACTTATAGCATCTTCCCTATGGCTAGCGATAACGAATGCTCGTTTTTCGAAAAATGTTCTAGAATGCTGGAGATTAGCAACGAATATAGGAAAGGTGCTATCTTCCTGATTTTCGAGAAACTGTAAATAAGAAGTGCGTAATTGTTGTAAACTATCACTATTTCGAGCTGAAATAGGTAGTAAGTGTGCTCTCTCATGATATGGTGATGGAGTAATAAGACTTCTTTTAGGAGCTTCCTCAATGATTATATGTGAATTATTCCCTCCTAATCCAAAACTACTGACACCAACAATGACACGAGGTTCTGTTATAACTATCGCGTCTTTGTTGATGGTAAAAGGGGTTTCTTCAATATGTAATTGTGGATTGTATTGTTCAAAGTTAATAGTGGGAGGGATTATTTTATGTTGAGTAATTAATACCGCCTTAATTAAGCTAGCCATTCCTGCCGCCCATCCCAGGTGCCCAATGTTACCTTTTACACTTCCCAAGTAACAAGTATTTTCGAGGGGGCGATCAATAAAGGCATTAGCTAATGCCTTTATCTCAATAGGATCACCAATTGGAGTAGCGGTACCATGGGCTTCAATATAACAAATTTGTCCAGGATCGATGTCTGCCATTTCAAGAGCATCACGAATAACACGGGTTTGTCCAGCAATAGAAGGGGCTGACATACTTGCTCGATTGCTGCCATCATTGTTTGTAGCTACTGAGCGAATAATGGCATGGATATGATCTCCGTCGTTTATAGCATCAGTAAGTCTTTTAAGGGCAACGATAGCAGCACCGGAACCAAACACAGTCCCACTAGCTTTCGCATCAAATGGACGACAGTGACCATCTGAACTAAAAGGCATACCAGGTTCGAAATAGTAAGGAATTGATTGTGGAACAGGAATTGCTGCTGCTCCGACTAATGCCGCATCGCAATCACCTAATAAGATTGCTTGAATTGCGGCTTGAATACCAAATATTGAGGTCGCACAAGCCGCCTGAATATTAATTGCAGGACCACAACAATTAAATTTATAAGCAATTCGATTAGCAAGAAACTCCTTATCAGTAGCCATAAATTGAGTTAACGTATCAGCTGATTGATACAAACCACAAGCTCCGCTATGGTCAGATTGACCATGAACATTGTTGATGAAATACGAGCTTGGGCCTGCACCGCAGAAGACTCCAATTGACTCACTTTTAGAATGTAGTGATGTATTTTCCATCACTTCCCAAGCACACTCTAATAAAAATCTATGTTGTGGATCTAACAATTGTGCTTCTTTGTAGTTGAATCCAAAAAAGTTGTAATCAAAGTTTTCTATGTCAGGTAGTTCAGCATGGGAATGAATTCCTCCATCGGTATATGTATTGACTTGGATACTTTCAGTTCCAGATAGGAGATTCTTCCAATATTGTGTTACTGATGAAGCTCCTGGAAAGCGACAAGACATTCCAACAATTGCAATAGTGGTTTCATCTAATGATGTTTGATCTTCTTGGTTATTTAGCATACTACCCCCTCTTTTTCCCGTGTATATGTTGAATGGCATTAGTTCTTGTTTTACGTTTGTTGGAAGGTCTAATTGTGTTACTCAGTTGTTCTTTATTATTGTTATTCAATTGCTGGTAGTGATTGCACAAGAGTCTAATAGTAGGAAACTCGAATAATTCAGTTTGACGAAAGTCATGAGATAGCATGTAGCGAAGTTCGGCCAAAAAAGAAATTAGGGTAAGAGAATTAGCACCAATATCCATAAAATTATCATTAACTCCAATCCTATCTAGGCCAAAACAAGCTGCAGCTAAATCGCTCAGAGCCGATTCAAGCTTGCTTTGTGGTGCGACATAGGGCAAAGGTATCTGAGATCTAACTCCCCCAATAGTTGGGAGTCTTTTAATATCAACTTTGCCATTTTGAGTTAGAGGAATATCTGTAACTTTCTTATAGAAAGATGGCAACATGTAGTCTGGTAGTCTTTCTGCTAGGTATGCGTGTAAAGTTAGGCTGATATCATGAGTACTACTTTTTGCTGTAAAGTAGAGTATTAATAGAGTTGTCATACCTGACTGTTTAGCTACTACAAGGCAATCCTCTACCAGACCAGAGTCAGTAACGGTAGTTTCTATTTCTTTCAGGTCAACTCGATAACCGCGGACTTTAAACTGTCGATCGCATCTTCCCTTATATTCAAACATTCCTTTATTATTTTGAGCACAGAGATCACCAGTTTTGTACATTATTTGTTGGGTTTTGGGATGTATTACAAATTTTTCTAGCGTTTGCTCTTTCATTTGGTGATAGCCTAATGCTAGAGATTGCCCTGTAATATAAAGCTGACCAATAGTGCCTAATGAAACAGGTTGAAACTGTTCATCAAGTAAGTAAGCAATGTTGCCCGGAATTACTTGACCGATTGGAGGCAAATCTGGCCAGCCATTTGGTTCGCCTTCTAGTTGATATTCCATCACCACGTGCGTTTCTGATGGTCCATAATGATTAATAAGTTGGCAATGGGAATGAGATTTAAACCATTGTCTAATAGCTGGTGTAATTTTTAATTGTTCACCAGCTACAATTATTTGCATTAGATCGGTTAATGGCTGGGTTGCATGTAACCCAAAAGTAACAAAAGGGATTAACATCGAAGTAGGTAAGAATAGACGAGTTACTGATCGTAAGGATATCAGTTGAATTAAAGTATGCAGATTTTTCTTTTGTTCGTCTGTGATAATTAATAGCTGACCACCGTAGCATAAAGTGCTATAAATTTCTTGAAATGAAACATCAAAACCTTGAGTGGCATATAGTAATGTGGTGCCGTTTGGTTGATGTGTTTTCCCCATCCAAGAAATCAGTGTAGACAAAGTTTGGTAGGGCACCACAACAGGTTTAGGTTTTCCAGTAGTTCCTGATGTAAATACAACGTAGGATGGTATTTTATCTTGCAATTTAATAGTAATTTCATCATCTCTATTATTTGCAGGAGACATAGGCAATTCATTGATACATAGTTGATTAGTCTGTTCGTTTAAGGTTTTCGCCAATTCTATGTTCAGTTGTTGGTTAACTAGACATAACGATAAATCGACAGAAGTAATCATTTGCTTTAATCTTTCAATTGGATAACTGCTATCTAGGGGAACAGCTATTCTGCCTGACATATGAATAGATAAAATTGAAACTATATAATCAATGCTTTTCCCCATTAACACGCCTACCATATTCCCTGTGCCAGTTAAAGCAATAATGCTTGCTAGGCGGTTAGCTCGTTCATATAATTCCCTATACGAGATTTCAGATGAATTCTCAATAACTGCTAGTGATTCTGGGTGATTATGGGAAATGTCTAAGAATCTCTGAATGAAATGCATTTTCTTATTTCTCCACTCGGCAGCCAATTCTAATTGCGAAGTTTCCTAAAGGCTCTCTATTTTCAAGCATGATTTGGTGTGCTTCCGGTAAGTTTTCAAAGTCAAAAACCCTTGTTAAACATGGTGATATTACACCTTGGCATACTAGCTTGTTGAATTCAGTGCATTGAGTTTGATTAGCGAAGTGAGAGCCTTGGAATCTTTTTTGACGCATCCAGTGATAACGAATGTCAAATGTACCTCTATATCCACTGGTACCCGCGCAAATTACTACCATTCCTCCTTGAGAACAAACAAAAGAAGATGTAGGAAAAGTATCTTCACCAGGGTGTTCTATTACAATGTTAGGATTTTTCTTTTCTCCTACTTGTTTCCAAATTTCTTTTTGAAAGCGTCTTGCTTCACTAACCCATTGTGAGTATTTAGATGGGTTGATCAGATCTTCTATAGGCCCCCAATGTTTATAATTACGTCTATCTATTATTCCCTTAGCACCTATTTTTCGACAGTAATCAGCTTTTTCTTGACTACTAACAACAGCTACAGGTATTGCACCAGCAGCATTAGCTAATTGAATAGCCATTGAACCCAATCCGCCACTCCCCCCCCAGATGAGTATTACATCGCCAGCTTTAACCGTATGGGGTTCAAAACCATGGAACATTCGATAGGCCGTAGCACCACATAGCATGTAGGAAGCAGCTTGTTCCCAACTTAAATGGCTTGGTTTAGGCAGGACTGCATGTTGCTTAACACGAGTGTACTCAGCAAAGGCTCCGAAATTTATTTCATAACCCCAAATTTTAGCTGATTTATCCATAATTTCATCACCCGATACACTACCATCCCACCAGCCACAGTGCAGCACTACTTCATCCCCTATAGCTATATTTGTAACGTTCTTACCCAGTGCTATTACAATCCCAGATGCATCAGAGCCAGCAATATGAAGTCCATTGTATGTTCCATATTTTTTCTGAAGGTTGACAACATCAACTGGGTATCCTTTAGCAGCCCATATGCCGTTATAATTGACTCCCGCAGCCATAACTTTGATCAAACATTCATCAGGCTCCAAGGGGGGTATAGATACTCTTTCTAATTCAAAGGCAATTAAGGGATGACCATATCTCTCAGGCCTTATTGTTTGAGCTAACATTGTTTTTGGTAAGGATATGTTTGAAGTTCTTAACTTCACATCTGATGCTAGTAAATTTTCGTTCATTCAATACCCACTATATTTTAATGTGATATAATTACATCAGTTAATTTTTATTTTCACTAAAACTCACTTTTTAAGATGCAGAGAATATACTTACCACAGAGTGATAAGTTTTATTTTATGATTGCAAACTTAATTATTTTTATTTCATTTAAAGATAAATAAAAAATCAAAACTATAAGATAATCAATTACTCCTTATATAGCTAATAATTAAGGGGTTTTATGCGATTTTAAGTAATAATAATCCAGATTTAAATCATTATAAAATATAACTTGTTATTTTTCTGTTTTTTTCTCCAAATATACCTGTGAATCCCCATCGAATGTAACTTCCCCATTATCGATTTTGATAACTCGTTCTGCAAGTTTGAATATACGTGGATCATGACTTATCATGAATACCGTTTTACCATAAACAAGGTTACTCATCGATTCTATAAAACCATTTATCTTGTTATTATCTAAATAAGTAGTTGGTTCATCAAATAATAATATCTGTGGTGTTTTAAGATATAATCGCGCTAATCCAATGAGTTGTCTTTCTCCACCTGACAAAGAAGAGCCTTTTTCATCAATGTATGAGTTTAGGCCGTTTTTTAGTTTATCCAGTAATTCATTACCACCGGCTTTTATTAATGAAGAGATCATGTCTTCTCTAGTTGATTCTGTGTTAGCGATATGAAGATTATCATATAAAGTACCTTTTATAATCTGAGTTTGTTGTGACATTACGCCAAATTTTTTCAACCAACTCTTAGTACCTATAGAGGATAGAGTATCACCAAAAATAGAAATAGTTCCTTCGTTTAATGGTGTTAGTCCTGTCATGATATCAAATATCGTACTTTTACCTTGTCCATTATCACCAACAATAAGAATTCGCTCACCTTTTTGTATGCAAATATTTATATTTTTTAACAAAACATCTCTATCATTATAGGAGAAATTTTTTATATTTATATCAATGTTATTAGAGCTGTGGTTTATTATTGATTGATTTTGTCGACAAGGATTTTTTTTATTTTCGTCTAATAATTCTAAAGTTCTTTCTAACAATGACCTTAAGGAAGAAAATATATTTAAATGATTGCTATATCCTTTAATCGAATATGACATTAATTGCTCATAGGTGAATGCTGCGATAAAATTTCCAGGGTTGATTTTTCCATCCATTAATAATAATCCACCATACCAAAGTATAATGATTGTTGATGCAAACTGAGCAAAGAAACCAAGAGGAGTGGATAATGACATAAATAAACCTGTTATCCGTTCGATATTTTTTACTTTAACATTTACCTCGTTGATTCTATTTTTCTCTGATATTTCAGAATTAAAAATTTTTACAGTCTTAATCCAAGAAAATGACTCCTGTATCACTCCTGTCAGCCGAGAGTTATAAATTTGTAGGATTCTTTCATAAACAGCTACTTTATTGGTTATAGGTTTACTAATGAAAGTGACTGAACTAACTATCATTAATGTTAAAATAGATAATTTAATATCAATTAGGGCTATGGCAATAAATGGACCAATAATAGATAAAGTATCATAGAGAAATTTACTATATAAATTTCTAACTCTATCTGATATAAGGTAAGTATCGTTTTTTATTCTAAATGCTAGACTTGCGGAATGAAATTTTCTATTTATAGAATATGGGAATGAAAGAAAAGAGTCTACAAGCGATTTCCTCATGTTATAACTTAGTTCAGATGTGCTAATTGTTTGCATCCAAATAATAATAGTATGACTTATTACAATTAATAACGATATTAATACCAGCGAAATTATTAGTTGATTAAATGAAAAATTAAGAATTAGCTTGTCTTTCAATAAAAAATTAACCAGTTCTTGTACAAGAAATGGGAATGCAACCTCAGCCAAAGCAGCTATAATAGTAAAAAAAATAGCTAGCATGAATGGTGTTTTTTGTTTGCGTATAAAAGAATAAATAAATTTAATATATTTCATATGTTGTTCACAGTTAGGACTTAGATTCAGTTATAGCAGAATTAAAATAATATGACATATTAACCTAGTGGTAGTTTATATTTATTTATGAGTGTCTTAAACTTATATGTAACATGTAGTTACAAAAATACAAATCACCTCTGTATTAATAATATCTAAATTCAAATGACAAGGCAGCATTGCTTATGAGACATGTAGGCTACATCAAGTTATGCTGATTTATATATTATAGTGAATATTAAAAACCATCAATACGTCATATTAAAATGTAATAAAAACCTTCCTTGGAATATATCCTATGAAAATAAAAATATTTTCGTTTTCAATATAAATTGAAAATTTAGATAATTTTGTGTCATCCCTTATACAGCAAGGAGTAATGCTTGTTCAATTTGGTCATCATAATAGTTATATTTGATAATTATACAAAGTGGTCATTTTAATAAAAATAAAATGTACAGATGCTATTTTTTATAAGAATCTATTTCATGCTTTTAAATATATATTATATAGTAACAAAGTTAATTAAAATGACACGATAAAAATCACACTATATTACCTGTATTTTATAGGAGTATCTATTCAAGTGCATTACCATACAGGAAAGTAATGCTCCACTCTTCATATACTCAGATAAATTGAATAGTTTTGGTGTTAATGCCAATTTAGAGCAAATTTTTTCCAATTCATGATTTTTGTTCATCTCATTAATATAATCTTCTGTTCCTACCTTTAGATTATTAATATTAGATGAACAAAGAATATATTGATTAACTCTAACAGAATTACAGATTCCACTGTACGCAACGTCTTTATCAATACTGATAATATTTGTTACTTTTTCTAATTCTTTCAATTCATCATTATTTAATCCCTTAGTATATACGAGAGTATTTTCTTTATCTAATGGTAAAATTATACAATCTAAATGATAGAGATAAGGATCTTTTTCTTCTATTTTCACAATTTTAAGGCCAAATTTATCTTCCATCCAATCATAGGATTTAATATCACTTCTTATCCCATGACCACCTACAAATATATTGCCATATAAATGCTTTAGCTCTGCCTCACCTTCAAAGTGATAAGGTGAAACTTCAGTTTTATAACCTAATGATTCAAAGAAATTCACTCCAATAGGTGTTTCTGATCTTCTTATTTCTGATGAAAAATTGGCGACTATTGCTGTTTGATCTTCATCACCAATAATAATTCCCAAATTAGCAGTATACACTTGATCTTGTAGTTCCTGATGAGTATCAGATGGCAATAAATAAACAAGGGACTGTGATGACATAAAGCTATAAAGATTATAAAACTGCCTCAATGCAACTTTATTGTTAACATTGATTTCAGAATCATCAAGTTCTTCCATCCAAATGTTATTTCTTACATTTGTATTTAGTGAAAATGGAGGTGCTAGTAAAAAGACTGGCATTTTTATATCAGAAATAATATTAGGAGAATTCTTCATCATTGTAAGACCTTAATTGTAGTTTATAACATTTTATTATAGATAATTATCATTAATCCTGACTAACTTGGTTATACCACCTGTAACATGTTCTTTTTCAGTTACCAATGAAATTAGTTCATCATCATTAGTAACAGGAATTACTAAATCAACTTGTGAACCATATCGAATCATAGAAAACCTATCACCTTGATAGACAGGTTTTTTTTGCTGTATATGAAATGGTGTTATTGTATCAACATCATAGTCACCAATTTGTGCCACATAATACTCTTTATTAACCCGGCGGAAATTTATATCTGATATACTGTATGAATGAAAACAGACGCACGCAAGCTCACTACTGAGCAACAAGCACTGCTAAGGCAGCAAGCTATCCGGCTTCGTTGGGAAAAAAATATGACCTTCCGCGAAATCGGCCAAATATTGAATATTCATCCGGATACCGCTGGCCGCTGGTTCAAACGCTATCAGACCGAGGGTCAAGCCGTACTCACCATCAAGAAACGGGGCCCCAAAAATAAAGTGGGCCGTCTGAACGCCATTCAGCAACAGAAAGTCATTGAGGCCATCCGAGACCATATGCCCGATCATTACAATCTGGGTTTTTCACTTTGGACACGGCGGGCCGTCGCGGCCTTGATCTATCAGTTCTGGCGAATGGATATTCCGGTTCGAACACTCGGTGATTACCTCAAACGATGGGGATTTACGCCGCAAAAGCCGTTGAAGAAGGCGTGGGAGCAGAACCCGGCTCGTGTACAAACGTGGCTGAACGGAGAATATCCCCAGATCCAGGAACGCGCCAAAAAAGAACAGGCCCAAATCTATTGGGGCGATGAAACCGGTATCCGAAATACCGAGCAACATGGCCGGTGTTATTCGCCCAGAGGGAAAACACCGACTCAGCCTATCCCCGTCAGGCGGCATACCCTGAATATGATTTCCGCCATTTCTAATCAGGGAACCGTCCGCTTTATGCTGTATGAATCCAATATGACGGCAGATACCCTGCTCAAATTTATGCGGGCGTTGATGACATCCCGTCCAGGCAAAAGCTTTTTAATTCTGGATAACCTGCGGGTTCACCATGCCAAAAAAGTGAAAGATTGGCTGGAGCAGCCCTCAGTGAAACGTCGTCTGGAGGTGTTTTATCTTCCGGCTTATTCACCGGAACTGAATCCAGATGAATATCTGAACTGTGATGTCAAAGGGATGATACACAGCAGGCCAGCAATGCGTAGTGTCGAAGAGATCAAAAAACGAACTCGTTCTTGTATGCGCAAGTTACAACGCCAACCAAAACGCGTCATCAGTTATTTCAATTCGAGGTTTATCAAGTATGCAGCTTAGTCGATGTATTTTCCTGCCGGGTTAATATTGATAGAAGGAGAATATATTTTATTTATAACCCTTTGATTTAAATGCAAATAATCATCATGTATAAATTTTGGATTCTCTTGGTAAAAAATATTATTTTCCACATCAATCATAGGTAGATTGTTTGTTTCTAGGGGTTCATGCTCTGAATAACTAAGCATGCCATTATATGGCACTCTATTAACATGTACATCATAGCATGTCATAAAAATACCAATAACAAGTGAACGTTTATTATAATACTTATCCCTTATAATATCTTGGATGCTATATTTTTTTCCTTTTATTTCAACAATTGCTTCATCTGGGTTTATTATGTCTATATATATAACGAATCCATCCGCTGGAGATAGAAAATATCTATCATCAGTATTTATTGTTCTTGCAGGATCTCTGAAAAAACCTTCCTGAAAATAATTTTCAGGAGGTATATCAGGAAATCCATTAAATATCGATTTAATAGTACAATTCATTTTGTTATTCATTATTTTCTCTTGAAATTTTCATAAACAAAAATGTGTTATAACGAAAAAATTATTAATATATATATAATATTATCTTATGAATCATTCAATTATAATTTTTATTACACCCCTATTTTTTTATTCATACAAGTAAAATTTGGGAACCATTCACCAGCCCCCTATTGATAACCAAAATATGGCGAACATCGCTTGATCCGCTTTTGCCTGTTGCTTGATTCTTTCAGTCAGGTAATTTCTCCGCTCATGAAAACGAAAAAACACTTTACCCCTGAGCCACCTGAGGTGAGCAATATCAGAGAAGCACCTTTTCAACCGGTGCGATTTCTGAAGCCTAGGGGCGTCAGCGCACTATAGTGGCATCTCAACAACCACCGACTAAAGTCGGTGGTTGCAGATTATTGACAAAGTGCTTGTTTTTTATCCGTCACTCTATTTTAATTAAGTTCCGTTCACCAAACGGAGCTTGCCGCCATGTTAAGAACCTGTCTTTCCTACACAAATATTTTAACCCGCCCCCTCGTTATTGAACTTTTCCCTCATAGATTGATCTCAATAAAAAACACAACTTGAGGTAATCTTTATGTTTTCAACCTGCGCCGAACAATGGGC
>NZ_PUJU01000014.1 GCF_011189505.1 Photorhabdus tasmaniensis | reverse complement strand
TCGAGCTAATGTCGATTTTATTCGAAGATGAACGATGGGAAGATTCCTTAGTTAAATTAAAGGGTGATGGAAAATGAAATTGCAAACCGTGTTTGAATCGTATTTTGTAACAAGTTATTCGTATTTTGTAACAAGTTATTTTGGCATCGATCTTAAAGTTCCAGCATGAACAAATTACATTGCTGCTTTTGCTTGGAATATATTAAACATGTACAGAATTAGAAAAGGAAATAAAATTACATGAAACTTATTAAATCACTTACGACTGAAACAAAGAATGTCGATTATTTTGGCATTCAATTAACAGTTCTGCGTCTTGTAGAATATCTAGCAACAGATGAAGACGGACTTATATATGCATATCGCGAAGAGCCGAAATTAGACGACTGGGCGTGGCTTGCATCTAAATTTGATTCTTTTTGTATGCCAGTCGCTATTGTTGATTTAGAAAATGTTGACTGGAAAGATACATTAATTCAAATCTGATGTCAGAGCAAATATATGAGAACGGACGCAGACAAATAGCAAAGGAATGCTTAAGCGAACTTACTCAACTATCGAAATACGATGACAAAGCAGTTACAGCTATTCTTGATAAATATACACAGAAATTCAAATTAATTATGTCTGATCATCAGAAGAAAAAAGCCAGCCCAAAAATCTGGCTTGCTCAGTATGTGAGGAATTTGCAAAAGGAGATAAAGAATGGATAGGTATCCACTAACATTCGAAGAGGCCTGTGATTTTGTTGGTGTATCACCGCCAACATTAAGAAGCTGGATCAGAACAGGTAGGTTGATAGCAGCAAGAAAAGACCCATCAAAACAACAATCACCATATCTCATCACGAGGCAAAATTGCATTGCCGCGCTAAACAATCCGATCAACACTATAAAAGTGAGCGCGGTTGACGCTAAGGAAGGTAACAAATGTCAATATTCCGCAGAGGCAAAACTTGGTACGCCGACATCACGATCCCGGGCGGCAAGAGAATTAAGCAATCTCTTGGCACAGAGGACAAGCGGCAAGCGCAGGAATTGCATGACAAGCTAAGGGCCGACTTGTGGAGAGTCGATAAACTTGGCGATTATCCTGATGTCACATTCGAGGAAGCGTGTGTCAGATGGCTTGAAGATAAATCTGATAAAAAGTCTCTTGATACTGATAAGAGCCTGATTGGTTTCTGGCTGGAGCATTTTTCCGGATATCCCATAAAGAACATTACATCAGCAAAAATTTACGCGGCTGTGGGTAATATGCAGAATCGAAAACACATGGAAAATTGGCAATCAAAGAGCGAAGCAAATAAAAGAAAGGGTAAAGATATGCCCGCTTATGTACCAAAGCCAGCATCGAAATCCACAAAATCATCTCACTTAGCTCTGATTAAATCTATTCTCAGGGCTGCTGAAAGAGAGTGGAAGTGGCTCGATAAAGCCCCAATAATCAAAGTTAACCAACCGAAGAACAAACGCATTCGATGGCTGGAGCCACATGAGGCAATGAGATTGATATCTGAATGCCCTGAACCATTGAAATCTGTAGTTAGATTTGCACTGGCTACAGGATTACGTAGATCAAACATTATTAATCTTGAGTGGCAACAAATTGACATGCAGAGAAAGGTTGCATGGATCAATCCCGAAGACAGTAAATCGGGAAAAGCAATTGGGGTTGCTTTAAACGATACCGCTTGCAACGTACTTCGTGATCAGATTGGAAACCATCATAAATATGTGTTCGTTCATAATAAAGCGGCAATTAGAAATGATGGAACAATGACCCAGAAAATAAGAAAGATGCGTGTCGATAATAATAAAGCGTGGAATTCCGCCTTAAAAAGATCAGGAATAGAAAATTTCCGCTTTCATGATTTAAGGCATACATGGGCAAGCTGGCTAGTTCAATCCGGAGTTCCATTATCTATATTACAAGAAATGGGAGGATGGGAATCAATTGAAATGGTGAGGCGCTATGCTCATTTAGCACCCAATCATTTAACTGAGCACGCGAAACAAATAGATACTATATTTATTAATCACGTCCCATCTACGTCCCAAGCAAGACTTGATAATAAGGCAAGCAACGGATAACTAATTGATTTAACTGGTGGGTTGTCGGGGACTCGAACCCCGGACCAATTGATTAAGAGTCAACTGCTCTGCCGACTGAGCTAACAACCCAATGTCAACGATTATTCTCCGATACAAAGCTGCCGTCAATATCTTCTTACTCTTTTTTACTAAACGAATAATTCATATTCAATCTCAAGAGTACTAATAAGTTAAATTGTAACCAATTTGTTTTTAACGTGAAATCAAGCTGTTATTATTATAGTAATCTGTGTCACAATATTTTTCGCAAACATCATCACATATAAGGCCACTTAAAGAGCCCTAACAATTTACCTGAGAAAATATTGGACACTATTCTATGGCAGAAAAAATACAAACGACACTTTCCGCTAAAACTGGGGAAACGCAACTACAACGCAATCTAACCAACCGACATATACAACTTATTGCTATCGGTGGTGCCATTGGCACAGGCCTGTTTATGGGATCAGGGAAAACCATCTCTCTGGCCGGGCCATCGATCATATTTGTTTATATGATTATCGGTTTCATGCTGTTTTTCGTTATGCGCGCAATGGGTGAACTCCTGCTCTCGAACCTGCAATATAAATCATTCAGTGATTTTTCCGCAGATTTATTAGGGCCTTGGGCTGGTTTTTTTGTCGGCTGGACTTACTGGTTCTGTTGGGTCATTACCGGTATCGCCGATGTCGTCGCCATCACCTCATATATCAGCTATTGGCAACCCGATTTTCCACAATGGATCACTTCCCTGCTCTGCGTTTCACTATTGCTGGCCCTTAATCTGGCAACAGTAAAATTATTCGGTGAAATGGAATTCTGGTTCGCCATGATAAAAATAGTTGCCATTGTCGCACTCATTGTGACAGGCGCTGTTTTGATTAGTATGCATTTTCAATCTCCTGCGGGTCATACCGCCTCATTGGCCAATATATGGAATGATGGTGGATTATTTCCAACAGGGTTAAGTGGATTTTTTGCTGGGTTCCAGATAGCAATATTCGCCTTTGTAGGAATTGAATTAGTGGGTACTGCTGCCGCGGAAACTAAAGATCCCATGAAATCACTTCCCAGAGCAATTAATGCTATCCCGGTTCGTATTATCACCTTCTACGTGCTGGCACTGATAATTATCATGTCAGTCACACCATGGCGTTCAATCATTGCAGACAAAAGCCCTTTTGTTGAGCTGTTCGTTCTGATTGGTTTACCCGCTGCCGCCAGTATCGTGAACTTCGTAGTATTAACTTCTGCCGCATCCTCAGCAAACAGTGGTGTCTTCTCCACCAGCCGTATGCTGTTTGGACTGGCAAAAGAAGGTGATGCACCACAGCAATTTAGCCGCCTTTCACGCCGTTCCGTGCCCGCGTCAGGATTAATTTTTACCTGTTTATGTTTATCCTGTGGTGTGGTGCTGATTTATTTAATTCCTGATGTGATGCATGTATTTACATTGGTGACAACCGTTTCAGCCATTCTGTTTATGTTTGTCTGGAGTATGATCCTGTGTTCATATCTGGTTTACCGGAAACGTCGCCCTGCATTACATAAGGCTTCAATATATAAAATGCCGCTGGGGATTATTATGTCGTGGGTCTGTCTGGCATTTTTTGCATTTGTTCTGATATTGCTCACATTACGAGATGATACTCGCCAAGCATTAATCATCACACCTGTTTGGTTTCTAGTATTAATTATTGGTTTTCAAATTGTAAAAAAACGTAGAACTCGCTTATACGGCTAACTTATTTAAATTTCTACTATTATCTATATGACCTGTTGGAATAATACACCACAGGTCATTTTTATTACTGCAATGTGACAAATCACCACTACACTTAATTCCATTCGCATTCCCCCAATGAACATGAATGAAGAATCGCTTGCTATCAGGGCGAACATGGAGCAACGATTGCTAAAATACTTAAAGCTTAAATTTATGTGAAGGCATTTTGCCTTCACAATTTCCGGTTTGACTTTAAATCACTTAGTGTTGTATTGCGCTTCAGCATCAATAAAACGCTGTTGTGCTTCTCTGCTTGGCGCTTTACCCAACAGGCTGACAACAATTATCGCAATAGAAGCAAAGATAAAACCAGGGATAATTTCATACAACGCAAACCACTGGTACTTCATCCACACCAATACGGTTATTGCACCCACCAACATACCCGCCAGTGCGCCATTGCGTGTCATACGCTGCCAGACAACAGAGATCAGCACCACCGGACCGAACGCCGCGCCGAATCCAGCCCAGGCATTACTTACCAGTGCCAGTACTTTATTGTCAGGATTAGTTGCTATTACCATAGCGACGGCGGCCACCAATAGCACCATGAAACGCCCCACCCATACCAGCTCTTTCTGGCTGGCAGATTTGCGAATAAAGGGCTTATAAAGATCCTCAGTCAATGCACTGGCACATACTAACAACTGGCAGCTAAGAGTACTCATCACCGCAGCCAGAATCGCCGACAATAAAATGCCCGCTATCCACGGATTAAACAAAACAACAGCCAGTTCCATAAAGATACGCTCACGATTGGCAGCGACCGGACCAGCCAGGTCAGGATGCATTTCAAAATAAGCAATACCAAAGAAACCGACAGAAATCGTTCCTATCATGCATAACACCATCCAAGTCATACTGATGCGACGAGCTTTACGAACAGTGTGATGGGAATCTGCCGCCATAAAACGCGCCAAAATATGTGGCTGACCAAAATAACCTAATCCCCAACCCAATAGCGAGATAATAGCGATAAAGTTCAACCCCTTAAACATATCCAGATAAGCGGGGTTTTTCGCTGCTATCAAAGCAATAGAGGTATCAATGCCGCCGATAGAGAAAATAACGATAAGCGGAGTCAGGATAAGAGCGAAGATCATTAACGAAGCCTGGACAGTATCCGTCCAGCTGACAGCCAGGAAGCCACCGAGGAATGTATAGGCAATCGTTGCCGCAGCACCAAGCCACATAGCTTTCTGATAACTGATACCGAAAGTGCTTTCAAATAACAATCCTCCGGCAACAGCGCCAGAAGCACAATAAATAGTAAAGAAAATCAGGATAACCAGTGCGGAAATAATGCGCAGGATCTTACTGCTATCTTCAAAACGACTGGTGAAATAATCGGGTAGTGTCAGCGCATTGTTATTGACTTCCGTCTGGATCCGTAACCTGCCCGCAACTAATTTCCAGTTCAGGTAAGCGCCTAAAGAAAGGCCAATCGCTATCCAACTTTCTGAAACCCCGGCGAAATAAACTACGCCAGGCAAACCCATTAATAGCCAACCACTCATATCCGAAGCACCGGCAGACAAAGCCGTTACCACGCTACCTAATCGCCTTCCTCCCAAGATATAGTCATCAAAATTTTTGGTTGAGCGATAAGCCAAAAAGCCTATCAACAACATTCCACTAATGTAGACAATAAAGGTGATTAGCATTGGTGTATTTACTGTCATGCAGGTTCTCCATAGTGTTATCTGTGTTTTGCAAAGCCGCAGTTCTCCTGGGGACACAGAGTTTTCCCTGTCAGGTTCAGGAACGTTGCACCTGATTGCACCTAAAAATAGTTTATAATTTTAAATTGAAATAATTATTTTTGTAACAA
The DNA here is from genome assembly GCF_011189505.1 of Photorhabdus tasmaniensis. Lineage (GTDB taxonomy): Bacteria > Pseudomonadota > Gammaproteobacteria > Enterobacterales > Enterobacteriaceae > Photorhabdus > Photorhabdus tasmaniensis. The sequence continues at coordinate 109,814 of NZ_PUJU01000014.1, read as the reverse complement.
ATTAGAAAGTCACAATGAATCCTAGATTAGCACCAGGTAATTTAACAACTAATTAACGCCATTTTTTACAAGAAACGTTTGCTGAATCACATTTATTTGATTTAAAGGTTATACTTTTTAACCATTTCATGGTTACCCCACTGGTATTAGCCATAAAATGCCGAACCAATATATATCAATTAGATAAAGTTACAAAAATAAATACCCTTTCCTAATTATAATAACTGGATTAATTTCACAAAAATCAAACAAGCAATACGCATAAGGTTGCACAAAGTTGCAACATGTCAGATATTATCATGTATCTTAGACAAACCTTACCTATTGAGGAGCGAGGATGGGTAGTACAACAATGGGCGTGAAGCTTGATGAGGCAACTCGTGATCGCATTAAAGCCGCTGCACTGCGGATTGACCGCACTCCACACTGGCTGATTAAACAAGCTATTTTCAATTACCTTGAACGTCTTGAAAATGATGAGCAGATCACTGAGCTATCTGCCAGTCAGGATCTTAAAGAAGAGAAGATAACCACAGAGGAAACTATCACAGACTCTTCTCATCAACCTTTCCTCGACTTCGCAGAACATATCTTGCCTCAATCAGTAAAACGCTCCGCAATCACCGCAGGTTATCGCCTGCCGGAAACACAGGCAGTGCCAATGCTGCTGCAACAGGCGCAATTACCCGAAGATCAGGCACAAGCAACGCATAAGCTGGCCTACAGCATTGCAGAAAAATTGCGTAACCAGAAAAACAGCGTTGGACGTTCTGGTTTGGTTCAAGGGTTGTTGCAGGAGTTTTCACTGTCATCTCAGGAAGGCGTTGCCCTAATGTGCCTCGCGGAAGCCCTGCTCCGTATTCCAGATAAAGCCACCCGTGACGCGCTGATCCGCGATAAAATCAGCAATGGCAACTGGCATTCCCATCTGGGCCAAAGTTCATCCATGTTTGTCAACGCAGCAACATGGGGCCTGCTGTTTACCGGTAAACTGGTTTCTACCCACAACGAAGCCAAGCTCTCCAATTCACTGAATCGCATTATCAGTAAAAGCGGAGAACCATTAGTCCGTAAAGGCGTAGATATGGCAATGCGCCTGATGGGTGAGCAGTTTGTCACAGGTGAAACTATCGCTCAGGCATTGGCAAGCGCACGTAAGCTGGAAGAAAAAGGGTTCCGCTACTCCTATGACATGCTGGGTGAAGCCGCATTAACTGAGGAAGATGCTCAGAATTATATGGTTTCCTACCAACAAGCAATTCATGCTATCGGTAAGGCATCCAACGGCCGCGGTATCTATGAAGGGCCTGGAATTTCCATCAAGCTTTCTGCCCTGCACCCACGTTATAGCCGTGCTCAATATGAACGCGTCATGAGCGAGCTGTACCCGCGCCTGCTTTCCCTGACATTACAAGCCCGCCAATATGATATTGGCATCAATATTGATGCGGAAGAGGCGGATCGTCTGGAAATCTCCCTCGACTTGCTGGAAAAACTCTGTTTCGAACCACAATTGGCAGGCTGGAATGGTATTGGTTTCGTTATTCAGGCTTATCAAAAACGCTGTCCATTTGTTATCGATGCGATAGTTGATTTAGCACAGCGCAGCCGTCGTCGTCTAATGGTGCGACTGGTAAAAGGCGCTTATTGGGATAGTGAAATTAAACGTGCGCAAATAGATGGGCTGGAAGGCTATCCGGTTTACACCCGCAAAGTTTATACCGACGTTTCCTATCTGGCTTGTGCCCGCAAACTGTTGTCAGTACCAAACCTGATCTATCCGCAGTTCGCCACCCATAACGCGCATACTTTATCTGCTGTTTATCATATGGCCGGTCAAAACTATTATCCTGGTCAATATGAATTCCAATGCCTGCACGGCATGGGAGAGCCCCTGTATGAGCAAGTGGTCGGGAAAATTGCTGATGGAAAATTAAACCGCCCATGTCGTATTTACGCACCGGTAGGCACTCACGAAACACTATTGGCCTATCTGGTCCGTCGTCTGCTGGAGAATGGCGCTAATACATCCTTCGTCAACCGTATTGCCGATACCACGTTGCCACTGGATGAACTTGTTGCTGATCCGGTGAAAAAAGTTCAAAAGATGGCCGAAGCCGAAGGACAAATCGGTCTTTCACATCCGAAAATCCCTCTTCCTCATGACCTGTATGGCAAAGATCGCGCAAACTCAGCCGGTCTGGATCTTTCCAACGAACATCGGCTGGCTTCTCTTTCCAGTGCGCTACTGAGCTCTTCTACGGAAGAACGGTACAGTGAACCATTGCTGGGTGGCAATTATTGCCATCAAGGCGAGCAACCTGCTGCCAAGCCTGTCATTAACCCTGCCGCACCACTGGATATCGTCGGCTATGTGCGTGAAACAACTGAACAAGAAGTCGCTCATGCTCTGGATGCCGCAACAGAAGCTGGATCAATCTGGTTTGCAACTCCACCATCAGAACGCGCAGCAATTCTGGTTCGCGCCGCTGAATTGATGGAAAGCCAGATGCAGCCACTGTTGGGCATTCTGGCCCGGGAAGCTGGCAAAACCTTTAATAATGCGATTGCTGAGGTACGCGAAGCGGTAGACTTCCTCCATTACTATGCCGGACAGGTCCGCCATGATTTCGCTAATGATACCCACCGCCCACTGGGACCCGTTGTGTGTATCAGCCCATGGAACTTCCCATTAGCCATTTTTACCGGACAGATAGCGGCTGCGTTGGCTGCCGGTAACAGTGTGTTGGCAAAACCGGCGGAGCAGACTCCATTAATTGCAGCGACTGCGGTCAAAATATTGCATCAGGCAGGAATTCCCCATGATGTACTGCAATTATTACCTGGCCGGGGTGAAACCATTGGTTCGCTTCTGGTTGGTGATGAGAGAGTACGTGGCGTGATGTTTACTGGTTCCACAGAAGTGGCCGGCCTGTTACAACGTAACATTGCCGGACGGCTTGACGCACAAGGGCGCCCAACCCCGCTCATTGCAGAAACCGGTGGCCTGAACGCAATGATTGTCGACTCTTCCGCTCTCACAGAACAAGTTGTTACTGATGTGGTCGCCTCTGCTTTTGACAGTGCAGGTCAACGCTGTTCAGCCTTACGCATCCTCTGTATTCAGGATGATGTGGCAGAACGTACTATCACCATGTTGAAAGGCGCAATGTCTGAATGCCGGATGGGCAATCCTGAACGCCTTTCTACCGATATCGGCCCGGTCATTGACGCTGAAGCCAAAGCCGGTATTGATCGTCATATTCAGGCAATGCGCACCAAAGGACGCGCGATTTATCAAGCAGCACAAGACAATGTGACTGACAGTAAAGAGTGGGAGCAAGGTACTTTTGTTAAACCGACACTGATTGAACTGGAAAGTTTTGATGACTTGAAACAAGAGATCTTCGGCCCGGTTCTGCATGTTGTCCGTTTTAAACGCAATGAGTTGGATAAGTTACTTGATCAGATTAACAACTCCAACTACGGCCTGACACTGGGCGTACATACCCGTATCGATGAAACTATTGTACAAGTCACCTCTAAGGCGAAAGTAGGTAACCTGTATGTTAACCGTAATATGGTCGGCGCGGTTGTTGGTGTGCAACCGTTCGGTGGTGAAGGCTTATCCGGTACAGGTCCGAAAGCGGGCGGCCCGCTCTATCTGTATCGCCTGCTCTCTTGCCGCCCTCAGAATGCCATTAATCAGACGTTGGAACGTCAGGATATTGAGTATCCACTGGATACCAATGCCCGTTCAGTGCTTATGGCACCATTTGATGCCCTGGCAGAATGGGTTACCACTCAGCACAGCGAAGAGCTAAATCAGTTGGTGCAACAGTACAAATTGCTGGCACAAAGTGGTACCACCCGCTTGTTACCCGGGCCGACAGGTGAACGCAATACCTACACCCTGTTACCTCGTGGTCAGGTACTGTGTTTAGCGGATAATCAGCAAGATACATTGATCCAACTGGTAGCAACATTATCTGTTGGCTGTCAGTTACTGTGGCAAAATGATGAAATACATCAACAATTGTTCCGTCAATTACCGGATAGTGTCCGTAAAGCAATCACACTGATCCGGGACTGGCAAAATGAAGATACGGAATTTGAAGCTGTTATTTACCATGGCGATTCTGATCAACTCCGCCAGGTTTGTGAACACGTCGCCCAACGTAAAGGAGCCATCATCTCCGTGCAAGGTTTTGCCCGTGGAGAAACTAACCTGCTGCTAGAACGTCTGCTGCATGAACGTTCACTGAGCATTAACACTGCCGCAGCGGGAGGCAATGCCAGTCTGATGACTATTGGTTAATTCCAGATAAAACGAAGGGGAACACACTGAAAATGTGTTCCCCTGAAATTGAACATCTCTTTGCTGTTTATATTTCCAGCTTAGTGGCCGCCCTGCTGCCAGCTCAAATACTGCTCATACTTCCGCAAGGCAATGTTGTAGTTACTGAATGCGGACTGTGACAGTTTCTCACTCAGTTGTTCCTGAATTTTCTCTGTTGTGAACTCTTTTGCAGGGTAATTGCTTGAAGTGAGCAATTCATCCAAACGTCGTAAACGAACCACATACTCACGAATAGTGCTATGACTCATTTCAGTTTGTTCAAACAGATACTGTTTGAAAGACATGATGTCAAAATAATCTGTCTCGCTATTGCAATAAATCTCACTGCAAAAACGGCATAACGCGACAAATTTATCTTGCAGTTCATCCCAAGTCTTGTCATCAATCAACTCCGTCATTTCGGAGATAGACTCTTTGTTGATCACCTGGCCATTAAAAACCAAAGAGATGCGGTCAAGAGCTTTGTGACAATGCAAGCAATGAGTTTGACTATGTTTGTAGTCTTTAATGTAACGGCTGAGCGGCCGTTTCTTTTGTGTTGTAACAGACATAAGAGATAAAGCCCTGTGTGTAGTCTTAAACAAAAAAACAAATAAGCAAAAAGTTACTTTTCCGGATTTAGGCGTGCCCGCAAGCGTTTAATCGCCTGGCTGTGTAACTGACTTATACGGGACTCCCCGACTTCAAGTACTGCGCCAATCTCTTTCAGATTAAGTTCTTCCTGATAATACAGCGTCAGAACCATTTTTTCTCGCTCAGGTAACGAATCAATAGCATCAATTACCCGTTGACGAATGTCACTTTCCAGCAATTGTTGTAAGGGATTGGTTTCATACCCTTCTTCAACAACAGGTTCACAGCTTTCACCGTGCATTTCATGCCATTCGTCATACGAAAACAACTGACTGTTATTCGTATCTAACAGTATCTGCCGATATTCTACCAGATCAATCTTTAATTCTTTAGCAACTTCCTGCTCACTGGCTGGACGGCCTAAGTCTTGCTCAAGTTTACGGATGGTTTGCGTCACTTCGCGCGCATTACGTCGCACGCTACGCGGAGCCCAATCACGGCTCCTTAACTCATCCAACATTGCACCTCTGATGCGCTGTACCGCATAAGTGGTAAACGCGGTTCCTTGTAAGGAATCAAAACGTTCCACCGCATTTAGTAAGCCGATTCCCCCGGCCTGAAGCAGATCATCTAGCTCCACACACGCGGGTAACCTAACTTGTAGCCTTAACGCTTCATGGCGAACTAATGGTACATAGCGCTTCCAGAGGCTGTTTTTGTCCATCACGCCTTCGGCGGTATACAAATCGCTCACAACAACAGACACCTTTGGAATAAGAGACTAACTACCATTATCCAATCCCCTAACAAGGGCAATCGTTTGAACAATGTAGTAAAAGCACTTCTTTTTCACCTATGCGAAATTTATTGCCCGCCTAATAGTAACACAAATTTTAGGCTGTTCACGATAAACGACTAAAAAAGAAGGACCGGCGAGCCGATCCTTGATTTATTTGAATTTTTATGTGAATCAAGTTCACATATTGTCTTAGCTGAGAAATTAACGCAGCAGAGACAATACAGTCTGAGGCACTTGGTTAGCCTGAACCAGAACCGCAGTACCTGCTTGTTGCAGAATTTGACCACGGCTCATGTTAGACACTTCAGTTGCGTAGTCAGCATCTTGGATACGGCTACGAGCAGCGCTCAGGTTGTTAACGGTGTTATTCAGGTTGTTAACAGTAGATTCAAAACGGTTTTGGATAGCGCCCAAAGAGCTACGCAGTTTGTCAACTTTTGACAGAGCATTGTCTAAATCGCCTAACGGCTTAGCGTTATCGTCAATCTTGGTTGTTTCACCGATTACCTGAACGTTACCTTCGTTGTCAATAGTGGCTTTATAATATACGTCTTTACCGTCTTTTTGACCGGATACAACGTATTCGTCCTTAATTGCCTTACCATCTTTATCATTGGATGCAGAGACCTTGGGATTAGCAACACCATCAAGACCAGTTACTGGTTTTACATCAACCTTGTCGGGTTTACCTGGAACGTCAATCTTACTAACTGGATCGCCTACACGCACTCCAAATAATGAATTAACATTAAATTTGTCCAGCCCCATTGTGCCTTTGTCGATTTGTTCCAGACTAATAGTGATAGTTTCACCATCGTTAGCACCAACCTGGATGGTCAATTTGCTATCTTTACTTAGGACATTAACACCATTAAATTGAGTTTGTTCAGAGATACGATTAATCTCGTCTAAACGCTGATTCACTTCGTCCTTAATAGAGTTAATATCGCTTTCAGAGTTGCTGCCGTTTTGCGCCTGTACCGTTAATTCACGGATACGCTGCAAGTTGGTATTGATTTCGTTCAGAGCACCTTCGGTAGTCTGTGCAATAGAGATACCGTCGTTAGCGTTACGTGCTGCCTGAGACAAACCTTTAACGTTTGCAGTGAAACGGTTAGCGATCGCTTGACCAGCAGCGTCATCCTTCGCGCTGTTGATACGCAGACCAGAAGACAAACGCTCGATAGCGTTACCCAAAGCACCCTGGGATTTATTCAGGTTATTCTGAGTCAGCAGGGACAGGCTATTGGTGTTGATGACTTGTGCCATAGTAAGAGTTCCTTTTTTAAATCAAGCAGATATAAGTTTGGGCCTTTGCCCACGGTGTTCATCACCGCCAACAGTTTTATCGGCGTTCCTCAAAGAACCTTTAATTTTTCTTGAAAAAACTTTTCTTTTTTTAACATATTTCTCTTATAAGCCAAACAGCGTCCGTTCTTCACGACTATTCTTACCATCAAAAAATTATTTTTATTAGTAAACTTTTTTCGAAACTTACCGATAACCGGTTCAACAAAGATTTACTAATAAAGGAGTCAATATGGCTAGCATTTCTTCATTAGGGGCCGGGTCGGGGATGGATCTGGGTTCTATACTGGATAAACTTCAGGCAGCAGAACAAAAACGTTTAGAACCACTGACACAACAACAAACCAGTTATAAAGGTAAGCTAACAGCTTTTGGTACGTTAAAAGGCAGCCTGGAAAAGCTGGAAACTGCGTCTGAATCACTGAAAAAATTCGATAAACTCAATACAACCACCGCCAGTGAAAAACATGAGGCATTCACTGCCACGACGGACTCTAAAGCCAGCCCAGGCAACTACAGTATTGAAGTTGAACAATTGGCGCAGGCGCAGGCATTACAGACAGGAAAAGTCGATGATCTGAAAACGTATCAAGGAGAATCTCTGGGCGAAGGCAAAACCCGAACAATTACCATCACTCAGCCTGGCGAAAAAAAGCCAATGCAAATCAAGTTGACAGACGCACAAACCTCTATCCTTGAACTGCGTGACGCAATTAATAAACAGGAAGGTAATGTCAACGCCAGTATTATTAAGGCAAAAGATGGCGAAAACTATTTAGTTTTGACGGCTAAAAAAGCCGGCACTAAATCAATCATGACAATCAAGGTTGACGGTGACGACAAACTGGGCCAGTTTCTGAACTACACTCCGGGTACCGATGGCGGTAAAGGCACAGGTGGGTTAACTCAAACCGTTGAAGCTAAGAACGCACTCTTGAAAGTTAACAACATCGAAATTGAGCGTCAAACAAACCATATTACTGACGCACCAGAAGGCGTTAAACTGGATCTGAAAAAAACGACCCACGATAAGACCCACGATAAAGATAAACCGGGGGGACATAAGCCTGAAATGCTGGTGGTCTCCCGTGATATTGAGCCGACGAAAGAGGCGATTAAAAACTGGGTTGATGCTTATAATGAACTGCAAACGACGTTTGATTCTCTGACCAAATTTAAACCGGTAAAACAGGGTGAAGAACCGTCGAAAGATAATGGCGCTTTACTCGGTGACAGCACTCTGCGTGGAATACAAAACCAGTTGAGAAGCCAAGTTTTCAGCTTTCAGGCCGCTAATGATATTTCGACCCTGAATAAACTGGGTATTAAGCAAAAGCTTGATGGCAAACTGGAAATTGACAAAGAAAAACTGGAAAAAAATCTAACAGAAAAACCCGCTAATGTGAAAGCATTCTTTATGGGTGACGGTAAAGAAACCGGTTTTGCCACCCAGACACATAAACTATTAAAAGACGCTCTGGATAGCCATGAAGGTACATTAGTCACCGCAACTAACGGCATTAATAAGCGTCTGAAAACACTTGAAAAACAAGTGGACAGAACACAAATCAACATTAACGAAACGATTGAACGCTATAAACACCAATTTTCACAACTGGATAAGATGGTCTCTTCCTTAAAACAGACCAGTAACTTCCTATTACAACAGATGAGATAATTAAAGGAAATTATGTATCAACGTTCGGCAAGTCAATTATATGCCCAGATAGATGTGGAAAGCGAAATTATGAATGCTTCCCCCTATCAGTTGATTCAGATTTTGTTCAACGGGGCGCTAAGCGCCCTGCGTCGGGCAATTATTCTGATGGAGCAAGGTAATATCGCGGAAAAAGGCGCAGCTATTTCCAAAGCGATCAATATCATTGATAATGGCCTCAAACAGGGGTTAGATAACGAGAAAGGCGGAGAGCTGGCACACAATCTTGCTTCCCTTTACGACTATATGACCCAACGTTTACTCCACGCTAATTTACACAATGATGAGCCAGCCATTACCGAAGTTATAAAGTTACTCACCGAGATTTCAGAAACTTGGCGGCAAATTGGCCCTCATTACAACGCCAGTCAGGATATTGTTTAATGGATAATGAAATGGATCTTTTGTCAGCTTACCAACGGATCCTAAGTTTAAGTGAGCAGATGCTTAATTTAGCCAAAAACGAAAAATGGGATGATCTTGTTGATATGGAAATCACCTACCTCAAAGCAGTAGAAGTGATCAGCCACTCTTCAATATCATCTGCCACCTCTCTTTCGTTACAGCAGAAAATGACCAACATTTTGCAGACAATTTTAGATAATGAAAATGAGATAAAAGAACTGTTACAGGGAAGACTTGATGAACTCAGCAAACTCATCAAACAAGCGGGCCGACAGCAATTATTAAATGATAGCTACGGTCAATTCCCTGCTGAACCCTATCATACCCTTATGAGCTCTACGGAACAGAAGTAATTGAGAAATAAAGGTGATGTATTTTCATCACCATTATTTACTCATTTTGTGAGCTTGGTTTAGAACACGTCGATCTCAATTCAAATTAGAGAAAATAGATAATAAAATCTTGGTAATGAAATAATGTTCTGCTTTTCATTAATGAAAAGTATTTTACATTTCTGACTCAAATGAGGCCAAGCGTCTTTAAAACCTTGTAGTATCCCGGTCTACAAATCAGGATTGTTCTTCATATTCCCTCCCATCGTGAACAATAGGTATGAAGGAGCTGTTTGATGTAGCCCTGTGATTTAAGTTGATTGTGAAAAATAAAAAGGCCACACCGGAGTGTAGCCTTGATGTTTTAATACAATATGATAATTGAAGGATATGTTAATCTACCCATTTCAATTATTCATCAAAAAAATTCAATTCAATTTCTAGTGTCTTACCGACTGATTCAACAAATAACGCTTCTAATTCTGATGAGTCATCAGTTTTAGTATACAAAAGAGTCAATATATATTCTGTTTCAGCTACCCCTAAATCATATTCTTTACCTAAGCATTTAACAATTAATCTTTTTGAACCAAGTTGCTCCTTGATTTTACTGGAATTATCTTCTACATCAATAACAAAACAATTTGGAGGATTACTCTTTGTATGAGCTACATCGAATTCTATAATATTTTTTGGAAGCAATGTATTATTACTGATTTCTTCCCATTTCCCCATGCTATATCCAGGTGAATAATTACTCTTATTAGCGTAACCAAAATATTCAGAGTTAAGATCAGCAGGAGAGGCTTTACCAACAGTTAACCTTGCTTTCAGTTGGTACACAGGTTCAACATGCGGCTTAGGTTTAACTGGTTTTTCTCCCACAAATCCCCAATCACAAGCCATCATATCTTCTTGCGTTGGCTGCCATGGTACAAAATTGCCATGCTCGTTGCGTAGATCGATATGCGTCAAGTAATCATATTTAGTGCCAACGGCTACACCATCAACAGCATAAGCACTATCTTTCTCAACGGTTAAATCATTTACACGTGGAGTAATAGCCAAATACATACCTTTGTCACCCCAAACAGAACGAGCAACACGCTTGCGTAGTTTTAATTGAATCAAAGCCCAAGAAAAAGAACCGACCGGAGCGATAACACCGTGACATTCATATTGCTTAGGATCAAACGGGCATTCATTTTCAGGCTTGATAACTTCAGACATATTATTTCCTTATATCTATAAATAATTAAAAATTAAACTGTATGATTTAATTTTCGAACTGCTATTAAACATCCAGTAAATTTCGGTGAATTAATGGAACCGGAATAAAAACTTAGGATTCAATGATAACAGGATATACTGTTCACTCTTGTTATCATTTTTTTGTATTTGCCAATAATTTCACGTCACACGCAAAAATTAGCGCTAAAGATTATTAGGTAGCTCCATGTGGAAATTTCAATCTGTATCATTCTGTAAATATCTAACCCGGCGAAACAAGAATAACCTTACTACCCAATTTCGCATATAAAAAGCTTAATTCAACCTATATTGAACTTCAACGCGCAACATCCAAAATTCATTGTTTGCTATAACAAAAAAACCACTAATGTGAAGCCAATCTCATTTATTGGATATTTTATACCCAGCTGCTCTTCATCAGATACGGCAGGACCTTATTCGAAAAGCAGATATCAAACATAGAAAATAATGATATTTATGGCGCGTGGATGCCAGAGACTAAAAGGGGCTGATTTAAAAGGCCACTAGTCTATATCGGTCAATAGCAATTGACAATTAACATTTAAATTTGAAGGTGAAGATGTCATTCTCGTCGACTACCAAGATTATCACTGAGGAATAACAAAATGGGCAGAATGTATAACCCGGCACATCCCGGATTGGTTTTACGCGAATATCTCGGAGATATATCTGTAACCGACACAGCTAAATCATTGGGTATAACTCGCGCCGCGTTATCCCGTATATTAAACGGCAATGCCGGTATATCCGCTGATATGGCATTACGTCTAGAGGCAGCATTGGGAACCAGCGCTGAAATGTGGACTGGAATGCAGTCCCAATATGAGCTATGGATTGCATCTCAACACAAAAGACCCGAAATAAAACCGATAGTCACACATCCATAAAATTAAAAGCCACCTACAAATTCAGGTGGCTATCCCAAAACAGGAAATACAAAAGGTTTATCACAATATATATCAATAAGTTAATATACCTACACCTGCATACTCATAATTTCCTGATAAGAAGCCACCAGCTTATTTCTTACCTGAACACCCATTTGCAAAGCGATACTGGATTTTTGCATATCCACCATCACATCATTCAACTCAATACCCGGGACACCCAAGGTAAAATCCTGAGTTTGTTTTGTAGCAGCCGAGCGCGTCTGATTAATTTTACCAACAGCCGCCGTCAGTTGACTGGCAAATCCCCCCTGCAACGGCATGGGTTTTGCGATACTTGCTGCCTGTAGTGCCTGGGCCTGCATCTGTTGCAGTACCCCTTCAATTGCCTGAATTGACATAAAAACCTCGTGTTAAACCACCCTATACCCTACGCAATTCAATGCCATATTAACCCAAGGTTTATACGGCATATTTTCCGATTGCCACCCTAACATAGCCCCCTCAATCTAAAGCGGATAATTAACGTAAAAAGTCAGGGCTTATCGTGCCATTAAAAGATGAGTGAACAGCGAATAATGACAAGACTGAAAATAGGAAGAATTTTTTCGCTTGCGTATGGGGAGTCTGTTTTGTTACGCCACGCTTTTAGTATTCATGTTGAACAGCAAGGCAAGGATCGTCTATGAGTGCCGCAACAACTGACGTTGAAAATCAAGCCAAGGGTCTCAGTGCTATCATTAACCAGATAAAAGCTGATCCTAAAGTGCCATTATTAGTTGCTGGCAGCGCAGCCGTCGCTATTGTCATTGCCCTTTTCCTGTGGTTACGCAGCCCAGATTATCGGGTGCTCTACAGTAATTTGAGCGATAAAGACGGTGGCGAGATTGTCACACAACTCGCTCAATTAAACATTCCTTACCGCTTTGCCGAAAATGGCTCTGCTATCATGATCCCTGCTGAACAGGTACATGAAACCCGACTAAGACTGGCACAACAAGGGTTGCCTAAAGGCGGAGCGGCGGGATTTGAACTGCTTGATAAAGAGAAATTCGGTATCAGCCAGTTCAGTGAGCAGGTTAACTATCAAAGGGCATTGGAAGGTGAGTTATCCCGGACGATCGAATCACTGGGACCAGTGCAAAATGCGCGTGTTCACCTTGCATTACCCAAACCTTCCCTGTTTGTCCGTGAACAAAAGTCCCCTTCTGCATCGGTTACGGTTGGATTACTGCAAGGCCGCACCCTGGATGAAGGCCAGATAAATGCCATTGTCCATATGGTTTCCAGTAGTGTCGCCGGATTACCACCGGGCAATGTTACGATTGTTGATCAAACGGGACGCCTGTTGACACAAGCGGATGCCACCGGGCGCGATTTGAACACCAGTCAACTGAAATACATTCAGGAAGTGGAAAACCGTTTCCAACATCGTATTGAAGCTATCCTGACTCCGGTCGTCGGTCGCGGTAACGTTCATGCACAAGTGACGGCTCAGGTGGATTTTTCCCGCCGAGAAGAAACCGCTGAGGAATATAAACCTAATCAGCCACCGAATCAGGCGGCAGTTCGCTCAAAACAGTTAAGTGAAAGCGAACAAAGTGGTGGCTCTTCGGTTGGTGGCATTCCGGGCGCGCTGTCCAATCAACCCAGCTCACCACCAAGTGCACCGATTGATAAGCCAAATACCAAAGAGAGTAATAAAAACGACAAAAGCGATAAGAAAACATCATCCGCCGGCAACAGTAACGAGCGCATGGTAAACAATAATCTTAATAACCGCCGTGACGAAACTACAAACTATGAAGTGGACCGCACTATCCGTCATGTGCAGCAACAAGCCGGCGGTGTTGAGCGCTTGTCTGTCGCTGTGGTAGTTAATTATGTCACGGTCGAAGGTAAAAATGGCCCGGAAACTCAGGCATTAACACCAGAACAACTGGCGAAAATAGAAGCGCTGACCAGAGAAGCGATGGGCTTTTCCAAAGAGCGTGGTGACAGTTTAAATGTGGTTAATACGCCATTTACTGAAAGCAAAGAAAATATCGAAGTGATCCCGGTGTGGCAAAACCCCGCTCTGCTGGAAAAAGCCTTTGATTTTGGTCGCTACCTTCTGTTGATACTGGTGGCCTGGCTGCTGTGGCGCAAAATGGTTGTTCCTCAACTCGCCAAAAAACGGACCGCAGAAAAAGCTGCGCTTAATGCACAGAAATCTCAGAAAAGACAATCGACTGAATCCATTGCCGAAATGGATGAAAAAACTCGCCAGAAACTGACACGTCAACGGGTCAGTACTGAAATTCAAAGCCAACGTATCCGCGAACTGGCAGAAAAAGATCCTCGCGTAGTGGCACTGGTGATCCGTCAATGGATGAGTAACGAACAATGAGCCTAAACGGAACAGAAAAAAGCGCCGTCATGTTAATGACCCTGGGAGAAGATCAGGCGGCGGAGGTGTTTAGACACCTGAATTCCCGGGAAGTCCAGCAACTCAGTATCACAATGGCGGGTATGCGCCAGGTTTCCAACCAGCAATTGGTCGATGTACTGGCAGAGTTTGAAGAAGATGCCGGCCAGTACGCAACGCTCAGTATCAATGCCAGTGACTATTTGCGTTCAGTGTTGATTAAAGCGCTGGGTGAAGAGCGTGCTTCCAGCCTGCTTGAGGATATTCTCGAATCCCGTGATACCACCACCGGTATGGAGACCCTTAACTTCATGGAGCCACAAATGGCTGCCGATATGATCCGTGACGAACATCCACAGATTATCGCCACCATTCTGGTTCACTTAAGTCGTGGGCAAGCTGCCGATATTCTCGCGCTGTTTGATGATAAGTCACGCAACGACATCATGCTGCGTATCGCCACTTTCGGTGGGGTACAACCCACCGCGCTAGCTGAACTGACAGAAGTGCTCAATAACCTGTTAGATGGTCAGAACCTCAAGCGCAGCAAAATGGGCGGTATTCGTACCGCAGCTGAGATTATCAACCTGATGAAGAGTCAGCAGGAAGAGAATGTTATCGAAGCAATGCGCGCCTACGATAACGAGCTGGCACAAAAAATCATTGATGAAATGTTCCTGTTCGAAAACCTTATCGATGTGGATGATCGCAGTATCCAGCGCCTGTTGAAGGAAATCTCCACCGACTCCTTGCTTGTTGCACTGAAAGGCTGCGACCAACAGCTACGCGATCACTTCCTCAACAATATGTCTCAGCGTGCCGCAGAGATTATGCGTGATGACCTGGCAAACCGGGGCCCAGTGCGTATGTCTCAAGTGGAAAGCGAACAGAAAGCTATTCTGCTTATTGTTCGTCGTTTGGCAGAAAGCGGCGAGATTATCCTGAACGGTGGTGATGATAGCTATGTCTGATAAGTTGAACAATGCTGACTGGCAACCCTGGAAACCCAATGAACTCACACAGTGGGAAAAACTGCGTGTTAAACCAGAGCCTGCTGATGACTCACTGGAAACTTCCGAGCATGATGAAATCCTTGAACAAGCGGCAATGCTGGATAACCTGAAAGAACAGGCCCGGCAGGCAGGCCATGAACAAGGATTTACCGAAGGCCAGGCACAAGGTTATGACAACGGATACCAATCCGGCTTAGAAGCCGGATTGGAACAGGGATTAAAAGATGCAAGTCAGCAGCAGCAACTTATCACAGAGCAGTGGCAAAATATGCTGGCTGATTTCCGCCATTCACTTGAAGCGCTTGATACCATTATTGCATCTCGCTTGATGCAGTTATCGCTGACAGCCACGAAACAGATCCTCGGACAACCCGCGATCTGTGATGGAACCGCCCTGCTCAATCAGATCCGTGAATTTATCCAGCAGGAACCGATGTTCAGCGGTAAACCGCAACTTCGGGTTCACCCACAGGATATTCCATTGGTTGAACAGCAATTAGGAACCACACTCTCACTACACGGCTGGCGTTTACTGGCAGATAACAAACTGCATCCTGGTGGTTGCAAAATCAGTGCAGACGAAGGCGATTTGGATGCCAGCCTGGCAACACGTTGGCATGAATTATGCCGGCTGGCCGCACCGGGAGAATTGTAATGACGGCAAGACTCGGACGCTGGCTGGCAACACTGGATGCTTTTGAGCAAAAATTGGCGAAGGCTTCGCCGGTTCGTCGTTATGGCCGTCTGACCAGAGCGACAGGTCTGGTCATGGAGGCAACGGGCTTACATCTGCCTCTGGGAGCAACTTGCCTGATTGAACGGCAAAATGGCAGCAATATTGAAGAAGTTGAAAGTGAAGTTGTTGGTTTTAATGGCGAAAAACTTTTACTGATGCCACTTGAAGATCTGGAAGGTATTGTACCCGGTGCCCGTGTTTATGCTCGCCCGTACAGTGAAGATTGCGGCAGTGGACGCCAGCTACCTCTTGGCCCGGAACTATTAGGACGGGTTTTAGATGGTGCCGGCCGCCCTCTGGATGGCTTTCCATCACCCGACACCGGCTATCGCGCCTCACTCACCACGCCACCAATCAACCCTCTGCAACGTTCCCCGATCAGTGATGTACTGGATGTGGGCGTTCGGGCAATTAACGCCCTATTGACAGTAGGACGCGGCCAGCGTATGGGGTTATTTGCCGGTTCCGGGGTGGGTAAGAGTGTTCTTCTTGGCATGATGGCACGTTATACACAGGCGGATGTGATCGTCGTCGGTTTGATCGGTGAACGTGGCCGTGAAGTTAAAGACTTTATTGAAAATATCCTTGGTACAACCGGTTTATCCCGCTCAGTGGTTGTCGCCGCGCCTGCCGATATCTCACCTTTATTGCGTATGCAGGGTGCATCCTACGCTACCCGTATCGCCGAAGATTTTCGTGATCGGGGTAAGCATGTATTACTGATTATGGATTCATTGACCCGCTATAGTATGGCTCAACGTGAAATTGCCTTGGCTATTGGTGAACCCCCGGCGACCAAAGGTTATCCGCCTTCGGTTTTCGCCAAACTTCCTGCACTGGTGGAACGCGCAGGAAACGGAGTCAATGGCGGCGGTTCAATTACCGCGTTCTACACCGTACTGACCGAAGGTGATGATCAGCAGGACCCAATAGCTGATGCCGCCAGGGCTATTCTGGATGGTCATATCGTGCTCTCCCGTTCTCTCGCGGAATCAGGGCACTACCCGGCAATTGATATTGAAGCCTCTATTAGCCGCGCTATGACATCATTAATTGATAAACAGCACTATCGGCGGGTACAACAGTTTAAACAACTGCTCGCAAGCTATCAGCGCAATCGTGATCTGATTAATGTCGGTGCCTATGCTGCGGGTAGTAATCCGCTATTGGACAAAGCGATTGAACTTTATCCCTACATGGTACAATTTTTATTACAAGATATTGAAGAATGTAGTGAATATGAGGCTGCCTGTACTCAACTACAACAATTGTTACCTATATAACGTAACAATTTTCTGTATGTTGCCATTAAAAAGCGAGGAATAAGATGCAGCAACAATCACCGCTCATGACCTTGCGTGAACTTGCACAAAATGCAGTGGAAAAAGCGGCCATTCACCTTGCACAAGTTCGTCAGAACCATCAGCAAATGGAGCAACAACTTGCAACGCTGATGGGCTATCAGGATGAGTACCGGGTACGCTTGAACGACACGCTCAGTAGTGGTATGCCGTGTACGACCTGGCAAAACTACCAGCAATTCATGAAAACGCTGGAAAAGGCGATTGAACAGCACAAATTGCAGCTCAATCAATGGCAACAGCGGCTTGAGACCGCTTTATCACAGTGGCAGGAAAAACAACAACGTCTCAATGCCTTTGATACTTTGCAACAGCGGGCAGATAACAACCGAAGATTACAGCAGAACAGAACGGAGCAAAAACAGATGGATGAGTATGCCCAACGTAGTGCACAACGGAGAAATAGATAATGAATGTCACTCTTTTGCCTGCTGACCTAAAACCGGCAGAAAATCAGCAAACGCGCAGTGATTTATTCACTGACGCCGATCAACCCTCTGACTTTGCTCAGTTTCTTAACCTGGAAACCGAGCCGGTACAAAAAGGCATGGTCAAACCGGGAAAAGTTTCATCCAAAGAAGGAAAAGAGACCACGGATGAAATAGACAACGGGTTATTACCTTTATTATCTGTCTCAAATGAAATTCCAGCGAAATCTGTCACCTCCTCACGGATCCCGCTGAATGTAAAAGCAGAGACAAACAAACAGCCAGCACCTGTTGATGAAAAGCTCATGTCAGCAGAAGAATTGGCGACAAGCTTACCCGTACAATTGTCCCAATTAACCATCAGATCAGAAAACCAGAAAGATAATCCACAACCAGCCGAACCAATAAAACATAGTGATAAAAGCCGTCAGGTTATCGCTAAAGAATGGGTGATGACAGGATTGCCGACGAAGGAAAATCTTCTGACAAATATGCCAGAACAGCCAAAACATGAAGAAAAAACGGCAAGTTTTGACAATCTTTTCAAAACAAAACCTGAAAATGGATTAGTACAGAATTCTCAGGTAAAACCAAAGATCCCCTCTGCCGCTATTTCGCATGAAAGTGCCCCACAAAGCCACTCACGTGAACCGGCAGTGATCCAAACCACCGTTCAGGCTGAAATTCAGCCCACTTCTGTGGTAGCCGAAAATCAGCAAGCCGGACAAGTGTCCTCAGTAGCAGCATCCCCTCTGCTTTCCGCAGGACATAACCAGACAGCCCAGTTTCAATTATCCAGCGCCGCCACTCCTTTGCTAAATGCACAGTTGGGTAGTGAAGAGTGGCAACAGCAATTAAACCAGCAAATCATCTTGTTTAATCGCAATGGTTTGCAACAAGCAGAACTGCGCCTGCATCCACAAGAGCTGGGTGCATTACAAATTCGTATGTCTGTTGAAGATAATCAGGCTCAATTACATCTGGCATCGGCTCACAGTCACGTTCGGGCGGCGCTGGAAGCTGCGTTACCTGGGCTTCGTCATGCATTGGCAGAAAGTGGCATTCAACTTACCCAAAGCAATGTCAGCAGTGACAACGCCAGCTCGTGGCAACAAGAACAACGCTCTGGTTCACAAAATTCAGACAGAACTGGAAATCACAGCACCGATGCCACGCCAGAGAGCAATTCGGCTACCGAATCCACAATACGCTTAACCCCTCACCAACTGGCGTCAGTCCGGGGAGGTGTGGATATTTTCGCCTAATGATGGAAGGTATTTATCCGTAGTCCACAAGACTCACAACAAACGAATGAGTTAGTGGTTTTTTCCCCGTTTGTTCCGGCTATTGCCAGCGGAAATACGCGGGATAATTATTATCGATATTGATGGATAAGCAGGTCCGCCACGGAATGAGTGGACACTTGTCCGCAACGAAAACAGGAATTTGTCTGTCCATGTCTGACTATAGCTACGAGCATAAACGCAAAAATTCATTTTGGATGATACTGTTAGTACTGATTACCGTTATCGGTGCCGCCATCGGAGGATACAGTTGGTGGACACTTAAGCAAGCAAAAGAGAATAATGCTGCGGCATCCCGAACTATAAAAGTCCCTGTATTTATGACGCTGGAGCCTTTTACCGTCAATCTGATCGACAATGATGACCACTTTGACCGTGTACTCTACATCGGCGTGACTCTACGTTTAGCCGATGAAAAAACACGCAAGCGCTTTCATGAGTATCTGCCGGAAGTTCGTAGCCGTATGTTGTTGTTACTATCACGCCAGAAATCAGCCGATCTGGCTCATGACAGCGGCAAACTGCGTCTGATGACCGATATCAAGCAAACGCTGCGTCCAACCTTGGTACCAGGTGAGCCGGATCAGGTCATCACCGATGTGCTGTTTACCACGTTTATTCTGCGATAATCACCATGAGTGACAATATTCTTTCACAAGCAGAGATTGATGCTCTGCTCAATGGCGACAGTGCCAGTGACGACGCAGAAAACACCGCGTCCGGGGAAAACGAGGTTCGCCCTTATGATCCCAATACCCAACGCCGTGTTGTTCGGGAACGTCTGCAAGCACTGGAAATTATTAACGAACGCTTTGCCCGTCATTTCAGGATGGGGTTGTTTAACATGCTCCGCCGTAGTCCTGACATTACTGTCGGTGCAATAAAAATTCAGCCCTATCATGAATTCGCCCGTAACCTGGCAGTGCCAACCAACCTTAACCTGGTTCATCTGAAACCATTGAGAGGAACAGCACTCTTTGCATTTGCACCCAGCCTGGTTTACATCGCGGTAGATAACCTGTTTGGTGGTGATGGACGTTTCCCTACCAAAGTGGAAGGCCGTGAATTCACCCATACTGAACAACGCGTGATTAACCGGATGTTACGTATGGCGCTGGATTCCTACCGTGATGCCTGGGATCCCATTTTCAAAATCGAAGTGGAATATATACGTTCTGAAATGCAGGTGAAATTCACCAACATCACAACATCACCGAACGATATTGTGGTTACAACACCGTTTCAGGTAGAAATTGGCGCGTTGAGTGGTGAATTTAATATCTGTATTCCGTTTGCCATGATCGAACCCCTGCGGGAACGCCTGACTAATCCACCATTGGAAAACGTCCGTCAGGAGGACAGCCTGTGGCGGGAAAGCCTGGTAAAACAGGTTCAACATTCAGAGCTGGAATTGGTCGCCAACTTTGTTGATATCCCGCTGAGGCTGTCAAAAATTCTGCAACTTCAGCCGGGCGATATATTACCGATTGATAAACCCGAGCGCTTGATCGTTCATGTCGATGGTGTGCCGGTGCTCACCAGTCAATACGGAACATTAAACGGGCAATACGCCCTGCGTGTCGAACACCTTATTAACCCTGTTTTAAATGCTCTGGATGAGGAACAGCCCAATGAGTGACGTTAAACAACCCACAGATACCGCTTCAACCGGATCTGCCGAAGATATGTGGGCAGAAGCGCTGGAACAACAGGCCGCGCAACAACAAACCTCTGACAGTAGCGCGGCCATATTTGAATCTCTGGAGCCTCAGGATGCACTGGCTCATTTATCGGATATCGACCTGATTCTGGACATTCCGGTCAAATTATCCGTAGAGCTGGGACGGACAAAAATGACAATCAAACAACTGCTGAGATTATCTCAAGGCTCCGTCGTCTCGCTTGATGGCCTTGCCGGGGAACCGTTGGATATTTTAATCAACGGATACCTGATTGCGCAGGGTGAAGTGGTGGTTGTATCGGATAAATACGGCATCCGTATCACCGATATCATCACGCCTTCCGAACGTATGCGTCGCCTGAGTCGCTAATATGGCTTTCCAGCCTTCTCTTCATCATGGCGCGGCAGAACCTGTCGCGCAAACCCAGGCGGTTGCTCAGGTAGCCACCTCTGCGCCACTTCCCGCAGGTCAGACACTGATGCAGATCAGCAGTGCATTGGCGGGTGTTCTGCTATTGATTTTCGCTCTCACCTGGCTAATACGTCGTATGGGGCTGGTTTCCGGCAAAGGAAAAACCCAGCAACACCTGAGTATCAAAGCCAGTTGCTCACTTGGACAACGTGAACGTGTCGTCATCGTGGAGGTTGAAAATAACTGGTTAGTATTAGGTGTTACCGCCCAGCAAATTAATTTGTTACACCAGATGCCAACACCTGAATCCAGCGGTGATAACCTCGAAGGACAACCCATAAAACCGGCACTGTTTGGTCAGATTTTAAAAAATACCCTGATGCGACAAGGCAAGGCCGATGAAAAAAAGTAGTGCTTTCTTTATGACGAGCAGTAAATTCCCATTATCATGCCGCCTGGCAATGGCACTCACCGCGCTGATATTACCCGTGGATGTCGCGGCACAACTGCCAGGGATTATCAGCCAACCGCTGGCCAATGGTGGACAAAGCTGGTCCCTGCCGGTTCAGACTTTAGTTTTTATTACCGCGCTGGGTTTTATTCCTGCAGCTTTACTCATGATGACCAGTTTTACTCGCATTATTATTGTGTTGGGTTTACTGCGTAATGCATTAGGCACCCCATCTGCTCCGCCCAATCAGGTTTTACTGGGGCTGACGCTATTTATGACATTTTTTATTATGTCACCGGTTTTCGATAAAGTTTATCAAGATGCTTATCTGCCTTTTAGTGAAGATAAAATCAGCCTGGAAGCCGCTTTAGAAAATGGAGCCAAACCATTACGGCAATTTATGTTACGTCAGACAAGGGAAAACGATTTAGCGTTGTTTGCCCGTCTTGCTGACCAGCCCCCTTTTGAAACAGCAGACTCAGTTCCTATGCGGGTACTGATGCCAGCATTTATTACCAGTGAGCTCAAAACCGCATTCCAGATTGGTTTTACCCTGTTCATCCCATTTCTGATTATCGACCTGGTTGTCGCCAGCGTTTTGATGGCGCTGGGGATGATGATGGTGCCACCCGCGACAATCTCATTGCCCTTTAAACTTATGTTGTTTGTATTGGTTGATGGTTGGCAATTACTCCTAGGCTCTCTGGCACAGAGTTTCTATGGTTGACCTGAAAAGAGACAAGAATTATGACACCTGAATCGGTAATGGCATTGGGCACAGAAGCAATGAAAGTCGCACTGGCGCTGGCTGCACCGCTGCTTTTATCTGCTTTATTATGCGGTTTAATTGTCAGCTTATTACAAGCCGCGACACAGGTTAACGAAATGACGCTGTCATTTATCCCCAAAATTCTGGCGGTATTTGTCACTACAGTTATCGCCGGTCCCTGGATGCTCAATCTATTTCTGGACTACATGCGTCAACTCTACAGCAGCATACCCGTGATAATCGGCTGACTATGATCTCTTTTGACAGTGAAATGCTGATTCAGTTTATCAGTGAATTTTTCTGGCCACTGGTCCGGGTGCTTGCGCTGTTCAGTACAGCGCCATTATTCAGTGAAAAACAGGCCCCAAAAAAAGTTCGGATCGGGTTGGCGGTGATGGTAACGCTGCTCTTAATGCCAAACCTACAACCCGCGCAAGTGCCTATTTTCTCTGTTGCCGGATTTTGGGTGATGATCCAGCAAATCCTGATTGGCACATCACTCGGCCTTACCATGCAAATTGCCTTTGCTGCGGTACGTCATGCTGGTGAAATCATTGGTTTACAGATGGGGCTTTCATTCGCGACCTTTTTTGATCCCTCCGGCGGCCCCAATATGCCCATTCTGGCGCGGATCTTTAACCTTCTGACTTTACTGCTATTTCTGGCTTTTGACGGTCATCTGTGGCTATTATCCGTTCTGGCAGATACATTCCAGGTTATACCAATACAACCATTGCAGCTTAGTGCTCAAGGGTTTTGGCTCCTAGCACAAAGCGCCAGCATGATATTTATCAACGGTCTGATGTTGGCTCTGCCATTAATCACCCTGCTATTAACGCTGAATTTCTCATTGGGGATCTTAAACCGCATGACACCACAACTCTCCATCTTTGTGGTCGGTTTTCCACTAACGCTTACTACCGGTATCTTGGTACTAACGCTTTTAATCCCGATGCTGGCACCATTTTCTGAACGTATGTTCAGTGAATTGTTTAATCGACTGGCGGTAATTATTAGTGGGATGGTTATTTAAAGTTATTTTCAAACTAAAATCGAACTGAAAAACCCATAAGTATTATATACTATATAAATCATACTGTTTAATGTTATAAAATTTTATCTCTAAATAAGAGAAAAGCGCATTTTAGCATTTTAGCATTTTAGCATTTTAGCATTTTAGCATTTTAGCATTTTAGCATTTTAGCATTTTAGCATTTTAGCATTTTAGCATTTTAGCATTTTAGCATTTTAGCAATATAAAATATTTTTAATAACAGCTAAAATCTTATTTCCAAAGATATTATTAACATAGAAAAATAAAATAGGCTAATAGTGCAGGAGCAGTAAGTTAATGAATATAGAACAAGAGTTATATAACGCCGCAGTTAACTTAATTGAAAAACGATACCCCAAAGGATGGGGTGGTGCAGCCGCAGTACGGACAGAATCAGGCAAGATTTTAACCAGCATTGCACCTGATACCAAAAATGACGCATTATCTCTTTGTATGGAAGTGGGTGCCTATTTGGAAGCACATAAGCTGAATGAAGCGGTAACACACTCTTTATGTCTCTGCCGTGAAGATACAGGTTGTGAATATACCATTTTGACACCGTGCGGAATATGCCAAGAATATCTGGTTCATTGGGGTGGTTCAGTAAAGGCAGCGGTAACTAATGAGAAAAATGAGTTGTTATTTAAAACAATTCGTGAATTGCAACCTTATCATTGGTCAACAGTTAATGGAGAAACGCTCTAATCTTTGTGATTTATGTTAGTTCAGTTATTTTCTTTTATTTCTAAATATTCCTGATAGTTAATACTCAGTACCACAGCTGTATTTTCTTTTTTCAACAAAATAGACACTCATCTAAAAGCTTAATTAATTCGGACTCTAAGCGTTTTAACTATCAAAAAAAGTGTAGATTTCGCTATAGCACTAAATATCTTGGGTATATTTTGATTGCAAAATATCAGGTTATTTATTACCACTAATTACACAAAAATAGTTAACCATCTGAGTTATAAGAATATTTCATTATTCCTTTTGTGAACTAAACTATGATTTAAGCGAATTATGATAAATCATCTGTACAATAATTCAATATGTTGCTTATGAAATAATATTATCTAATTTAAGGAAAAAACATGAGTCTCAAGCCCCAGAATGATTTTAAAGCCTTTTCTATCAGTAATAATGCAAATGTAGTGAGTCAAGAAAGATATGAAGAAAGTCGGAATTTAAAAACTGGGTTTCCACCAGATAATGTCACTACTCATGAATTAAATAAGGTGTTACGTCAGTCGTCCACGATATCCTCTGTTGTAGCTAATTTTATCGCAACACACTCCGGAGGAGATGACGTTCTGGATGATGGCGATATAGCTAAACTCACCGCCCAATTAAATAGAGCGTTAGAGAAAAAAATCACAACAGAAATTCCCAGTACCTCATTAACACAAAAAGGAATTGTTCAACTCACTGACCAGACAGGCAATAGTGACACACTCGCGGTAACGCAGAAGTTGGCTTCCGATATAAATGATAATGCTAATAATAAACTGGCAAAAGACCGAAACGGCGCAGATATTCCTGATAAAAATGAGTTTGTGAAAAACCTCGGTTTAGTGGAAACGGTGACTAAGGCTAAGAATGCCGTGTCAACTAATGACTTTAATTCATTGAAAACAGTGGTTGATGGGAAAGCAAACGGGGTAGACTTAACAAGAAAAATGGATGTCGGGGCCTTTGGGCTGGGAGGAGCACCGATTGAGTTAGCTCCAGCCCAAGCATTAGCAAGTTTGGCGGGAACAAATGGGTTTTATGCAAGAGGTTCAGTTCCGTTACCGCCCGACAACCCAGAGAGCAGAGCAATGAAATATATGAATATAGGAAGCAAAGCTTGGTCTACTCAGCTAGCTTTTAGTGCATATGAAAATATCATCTATATACGATCAGCAAAAACTGATGGCGTCTCATGGAATAACTGGGAATATGTTTGGACAGGATCTACTGCAATACCCGATGCTAATGGATTCCTAAAAAAATCCTCCCCTATCGTTGAAATCTACCCCGATGGCACATTCACAACGAACGACGAATCTGAGGGGGCAGAAGTTACAAAAGAGGCAACAGGCACCTACCGCATATCAAATATTTCCGGTTACAACGTAGATAAGGGATGGGGCGTACAGGGTGGTATCTCAGCACCGAAGGATAATAACGGGTTAGAGCTGATTTTTGTCGATGACAGAGTTCAATGTGACGGCTCTATCATTATTGAAACCTTCCACCGTCAACACTCGCATTTACCAGAAAGATTCCAGAACTGGAGACTTAAATCTATTGATGACAACGGGGGAAGAGTATTTTACAAAGACGGAGAACCTTGCGATATTCCCGAGCATTGTCGCTTAGATGTTCGTGTCCAGATGCCAGCTGACTCAATTTAGAATCAGCGGCAACCGGCAGCAGAGGAGTTAAGTCGATAACTTCTCATCATCAGCGCCAGGCATTTGCACACGGACTGATACGAACCTTCCGAGAGGAATATCAATCAAATCACCGTTAGCGTAGCCCTCTCTCATATTTTTAGCAAATACTGGCGCGTCTGGATGCTCACGATGGTATGTCATCAATTTGATGGCACCATCTTGCATAACTTCGTAATCAACCCAAATCAGCGGCAATTTATTCTTACACAACGGTATTTCAATTCCGCCATCTATGCCACCCCATGCCGCATCTGCATTAAATCCGAGGGTACCGCTGACGAGATAGACACCCTCTGAAAGTCTCTCGACTGTTGCACCTTTTGACTCGTCGTTCGTTGTGAATGTGCCATCTGAGTGAATTTCTACTATGGGTGAGGATTTCTTAAGGAATCCATTAGCATCAGCAATGCAGTTTCTACCAAAAACCAACACTTGATTACCGTTTGCTTCAATTTGCCCACTACCAGAAACTGTTAACACTCGTTTCCTATTGATATCTACTGCATATCCGAGTGTATCCCTGCCGATGCCGCGAATTATCCCGGTTCTGACGTCATTGTCATACCAATTGTAATGAGAATAAGAAACAAGGTTTCCTGAGGGTAATCCGCCGCCCGACGACACAAGCATCACAGCATTACGTTCTACGGGAATTGTTTCAACATGTTTAAAGCTAAAAAATCCCGGATAATTTCCCCCCGTTGCTGACACGGCATTCTTAGCCTTAGTCACCGTTTCCACTAAACCGAGGTTTTATATAACCATCAACTGACGCCAATCTTTAGTTACGAAGCATTTAAACAGTATGGAATAGTGTCAAAATCAGATTCATCTGTATGTCAATTAATGACCAAAATGACGATTTACTGTGAAAAGCAGTAATGTGATGAAATTATAAGCGAAAAAATAAAGCCGACTAGTTCCGGCTTCATCCTCAACCCTACCCCCAAGGCGGGATTCTACTTTTGTATGGAAGCAGGCACCTATTTGAAAGCACATAAGCTGAATGAAGCGGTAACACACTCTGACTTGAAGATGCAAAGCCAGAATCCCGCCTGTATAAAGAAAGGCCACCGCAGTGGCCTAATATCACCTGTGAGCAATTTCTTTTCTTGCCAACTCAGCGAGAAACGCAGAGCGGTTTTTATATCGTCCGCTTTTCTCAATGTAGCGATCAATCGCGGTAATGAGATTACCCGGCATTGTTAAATTGAATTTGACCGCCTTGGTTTCGTACTTACTTGGGTCGATTTCTACAAATGCAAGATAGCCAGAATCCTGGATTAATCGTTCATCACCTAAATAAGAAGTGGGGTCCGTAGGTGCTGGCACATGTTCACCGCGCTCGGTTAATACCTCCATGTGAGCACCAAAGGCGAACTCAGCATCTCGAACAGCCTCTTCAAGGGTATCCCCTGCGAAAAAACACCCAGTTACATCAGGAAAGTAACCATCAATACCGCTGTCATTCTTAAAAACGAATATGGGATAAATCATTTGCACCTCATTAGCTAACATATGATGAGTAGCGCTGTAAGGGAGCAGCTAACGCGGCACTTTCGCTTTCTTCTTAAGCAAAGCTCAGATTAAATTACGAAAGATTAATATTATAGTAATACCTAAAACAATATAAATAATTATAGGTATGCCCATAGCAAAAGCACCGACAAGGACAAAATCATAGTAGAAACTTGCATATTCTCTTACTATCCAAAGATTTATAGAACATTCCGTTACTTCCATACTCCCTTCGTTCCATCCGTGACAATTCATCATAGATATAACGGGCAGAATAAATATTATAAAAAAAATGATAAATGTAATAATATTTTTCTTATTTAAAATTTTATTAAGTATTTTTAATCGCATGGTACACCTTAATAGCTTTTTGAAATAATAATCTGGACTTCTCGTAAGAATCTATGAAAGGAAAGCTTGAGGTGTGATTAGATCTTTTACAACACATTTAATACTCAAATGCAAGATCACTTTTCGAATTGGCTGGAAGAAATGGATATTTTGAAGGCTATCGTGCCATTGGAACAAATTATTTAAATGGAATTGGTGTAAATCAAAGCCTTAAGGTAAAGAAATATTATAGCAAAGGGAGTAAATTTGGATGTCATGAATGTGCATTTCTTATTAAGAACTGGAATGATGTTATTAAATTAAAAAAATCAGATCAGAATAGTAAATTTATAGTTTGAGTTAACTTGTTAGTATTTATAGTGTTAAAAATGGAATAAACCATATCACCAATACAGTTTATTCCATAAAGCATTGTCAAACTCTGCTTCAGAGCAACATCCTATTTTTTACGAGGATATTTCGTATATACTCTTTGAGCACCTCATATGTTTATTTCTTCCGCTTTCTTTTCTTTTTCTTGGTATTATTTTTTCCTTCTATTTCCAAATGTCTCTGACGTATGGTGCCATACTGTCCAGCCAGTTTAAATACGGCTTCTTTATTAATAAACCAAAAAGATAAACAGGCCGTCTGGACAATAATCAAAATCCAGAACAATCGGATAATATCTATTGCAAAGGTTAAATAAAAGACAATGACACAGAGTAAATTAACAAAAACAGAGGTTAATAGATTGATAACCAGTGTCTGAATAACCCGGCTAATTCCCGGCATTCTAGCAAAGGGAATTAGGCATAACATTACACCCACAGGGCCGAAAATTGCAGTGATGATTAAAATACCCGGATTACTACGGATGGCATCAATAAATCCGAATAAATCAAATGGAATGGTAAACATGAGTTTTATCCTTGCATGGGATTCAGCATTGGACTAGGTTTATATCTTAATATCCGGGCGAAAATTATATTAGGAAACTGCCGGATCCCGGTATTGTACAGGGTAACGCTTTCATTAAAGAACTCACGTCTGTCTGCAATTTGATTTTCCAGTAAAGTGATCCGCGCTTGCAAATGTTGAAAAGGTGGCTGACTGATTAGGGCCGGATAATTTTTTACAAGCATCAGAAATGACAACAACTGATGTGCTAATGTATTACCCATTCTCACCTTTTCATCGGTTATTTTTGCACCTGAGTAGTTTTTCCTGACTTCTGATAGTTGCAGAAAGAACGATTTTTCATGGGCCATTGCTTGTTCTGTTATTGTGATAAGCTGTGGAATTAAATCAACCTGTTTTTTTAGTAAAACATCAATATTGGCAAACGCTTTATCCCGGTATCTTTTTAACATAACGATTTTATTAAAAACTCCTACGAGGTAACGAACCGCAATAATCAGAATGACGGCCAGAATAAGAAAAGTGAGAAAATATTCACCCATTGCTGTTATCTCTAAAATAACCATTTCAATAACGGAGATTCACGATAAAAAACCGTTAAATGATGAGACTGATATTCATAAGGAACGGTCAGCATAAAGGTAATCAGGATCGCTACACTAATGACAGTAATTACAAGATTACGGCGCATTGGTGCAACTTCATTCCAGGTACCCAAATATCCCTTGGAGGCAATCCCCAGTAATCTGTGAGGAGCAACCTGAGTAATAACAACTTGATCGTCTTTTTCAATAGCTGTGCCAATAATTAAATACTTTTCATCTGGAAATAACAAGTACTCTTGGTAAGAAACGGAATCGGTTTCATAATTCTGATAAGAAGAGAATTTCACAAATGTCAGCGTTTCTGGTGTTGCATCAATACAGACTGATCCTGAATCATCGGTTAAAGTGAACTGACAGATTTTTTCTTCCGAATGACGCAAAGAATAACGTTTATCTCCTTTTGAATCTTTTCTGACATCATATTCATAATAACGATAACCATAGCATAGCTTTTTACTCAGAGGACTTTTAAAGTGAGTTCCCTCTGTTATTTTTCCTTCTATTTCTACCAAGCCCATAGCAATTGAACGGATTTTCGATGTGGGCAAAATCTGCTGAAATTTAAGGAATTTTTTTTCCGGTGTTGTTTTCAAACCGCTATAGATAAATAGTAGTAAAAATAAGCCAAATAAAGCATTGGGTGAAACAAAAAAAGCAATCAGAATAATGACAATAGCCGCCGAGCCTAAAATCACGTCCCAAGTTGCCTTGCTGGCAGATTTACCAGACTGCCGGGCTTGTCTATAATGCTCTACCAAGTTTTTCCCAAACGAAATGACGTTTATTAGAGTCATCATGGCAAAGATAAGAAGAAAGGCACCCAAAAATATATAGAAAAAATGTTTGAGGGGCTCATCAAAATAAAAAAACGTGCTGGTAATGATCAATCCGATTAAAGGAACGGAAAGCCAGTGAAGGTGTTTAAATCCCACGACTTTTTTTAAAAGGAAGTAGATGATAAAGATTAATGCGCAGGAAAAAACAAAAATAAAAGTAAAAAATACCATAGTCGTCATAGGGTTTATCATCTTATTTAAACTTGATACCGTCATAGGCTTTTTCTTCCTGACAGATTTCTAATAAAGGTAGCCTCTGATAATGAAACATACGGGCAAAAATCAGATCAGGAAATAGATAAATCGCCGTATTATACTCCGTGACTGCATCATTAAACATTTCGCGGCGATGAGAAATTTTATTTTCTAGATCCGTCACCGCTGTCTGCAATTGTGAAAATTGGGAACCTGAGATCAGTGTCGGATAGTTTTCAGCTACGGCCAGTACAGACCGGAATGCATTGTTCATTTCATTGGAGGCTTTGATTTTATCTGTGAGGGTATCGGCATTAAGATATACCTGCCGTGCATCACTCAACCGAGTAAAAATATCACGTTCATGTTCCATAGACTTTTCCAGCACGGTCACAAGCTGCGGGATCTGTTCTGCACGCTGTTTTAAAATAACATCGATATTGGCAAATGTATTGCTTGTCTGCTCTTTTAGGGCAACCAGACGGTTATAAATTGTGATCCCCCAGCCGATAAGCCCTACAGTAATGAGAGAGATAATAATAGTAGTTATTGTCATCTTTTTCTCCACGAAAATCGGTTATATTTATTATTAAGTCATGCCCTCCCTGCTGACTGGCGTAGCACCAAGGAGAGATTCCACTTTGTTTAATCTGCCATAATCATTTAAAAATGAGAATGCAGAAATGTTAAGAATTTTATATCAAGGACAGATTTAATTCAATAAATGTAACTTTTTAAAAGGAGAGTTGATATCTGTGATACGCATAATGGAAAAGAATCGCTGGCCTAACCCAGCGATTAATTAGCAAAAAAATGAGCAGAAAAATAGAATTAACGAAATATCTCAAACAACGACATGCCTTTCATATCTGTAAATGTCTTATATGATGCCTGAAGTGTAGCTTGTTGCTGATAATAATTAGAAATCGTCGAGTTCCATTCCACATCGAGCAGCTCACTCAAACGGCTTTTATTTGCCAGACTACGTTCTGCGCCCAAGCTGTCTAGTTCTCCAATTTCTCTCAGTTGTAAACCCAATACTGATTCCACAGAAGAGATATTATTCAGCGCATTACGGGCACCACGGCTTGCCTTATTCAGCAATTCTAATGCATCATCACGGGTTTCTTGATCTGTCCCCTGAAGTGGCGTTCTCAATGACTGAATCGCCAGGTTTATGGCTTTGAATATATCAGATTCACTGGGGCTACCATCCGGCTCTTTTACCGGGTTACTGGTAGTAGAAAGAAATACTTGTTCCCCAGTATGCCCGATAATCATAGAACGGTTGCTATCCACTTTTTGAGTCACTTCCTCATAGCCACCGTTGTAACTGACGACACCACTTTTACTCTCATCAAAAGGTTTCACATCCGTTTTATAGCCGGAAAAAATATAGCGGCCATTACCATCAGTCGAATTACCCAGATTAACCAGCTGTTCTTTAAAACCTTCCAATTGAATAGCCAGTGAGTTGCGGTCTTCATCACTCAAGATACCGTTTACTGTGGCGACAAGGCTTTCATGCACATTTTGTACGACACCAACAGCTTTGGATACGACGCTTAATTGCATAGAAATCGCGTTCTTGGCAAATGAACGGGCAGTCATATATTGCTGATTCTGAGATTCGGCCTGAGCAACCATGATCCCTTGAGATGCCGCCATCGGATCGTCAGATGGATTTATCACTCTTTGACCACTGGATAATTGTGCTCCCTGCTGCATCCATTTTGACTGGGCCAAAGTGATACCAATCATTTTCTGTTCATACAATATATTGGTACTTACACGCATGATATCTTTCCTTTCAAGTATTCAGCTAAACGCCCAGGAGGATATCCGGGTATCCTCAGACTATTTTTAATCCACGTTTATCCGCGACGGAGATCTAAAATGGCATTAAACAGTGTTGTAGCTGTCTGGATCACTTGTGCGTTAGCCAGATAATATTGCTGCAAACTCTGCAACGCACCGTACTCTTCATCTATGTTGACACCAGAAACAGATTGCTGTTCTGCATAAAGCTGCTTAGTAATATTGTTCTGAGTTTCTAAATCAACATTGGCAGTGCTGGTCTGGTTACCAATAGTACTGACCATAGAAGCATAAGCACCGGAAAATGAGGCTTTACCATCGACCAATTTTTTGCTTTGCAATTCAGCGAGTTTTTTTACATTGACGTTATCACTTGGCCCGGAGTCTTTAGTGCCGGCGGCAGCAAATTGAGACGCATCAACATTAACTTCCATGCCGCCAATAGCACCGCTGACCGCTCTTAAGGTATATTGGTCATTCTCTATTGCGTTCGTTGAATTAATCTCAACTTTTAGTCCATCAAATTCCAGTGTATTACCCGTCACTTTGGCAGAAATATCCACCTTATCAGAGGCTCGTTGGATTTTCCAATTAGCGCCATCATAGCTAATGTGATAATCACTGGCTTTTACCTCTGAAGTATTTGAATATTCCACTTTGAAATCGGCAGAACCTTTATTTTTGCTGTTGGAAATAACATCCGGGTTATTAAAGGTGAAGAAATCTTTACCCGGTTCACCTTTCAAATCAAAACCAGAACGATGAACCTGATTAAATTGATCGCCTAATACCAATGCTAATTGGTTTAGCTGATTACGGGAATTATCCAGGACTTCACTACGTGCCCGGAATATGCCACCCAATTTACCTTGATTAATGAATTTCTCATTAATTTCAACAACGTCACCAAAACCACGCTCATAACCCAACGTGATACGGCTACTATTTGTATTAGATGAAACAGCATCTACCTTATATGCCGTTGTTCCCTGAACCAGTGTCAACCCACCCGCAAAAGTCACATTATAAGAATCACCATCTTGCTGAGTAACACTCACGCCGACCAGCTTATTCAGATCATTGACCAATTCATCCCGCTGATCCAGTAATGCATTTGGTTCAGCACTACTACCGCCCTTCATTCGGGTAATTTCACCATTCAGTTTGGCAATTTGCTGGGCAACGTCATTGATAGACTCAACAGTGCTAGTGATCCCCTTATTGATATTATTTTCCGTATTACGCAGGAAGGTATCTGCACTTTTCAATTGGTTTACCAGCCCCTTCGCCGTACCAATGGTTGTCGTTCTAGCTGCATCGTCTTCTGCATTACTGATAACATTGCGTAAACTGGTAAAGAAGTCATCAATGGTGTTTGAAAGATTATTCGCCTTATCTGCCAGCAAATTATCAATCTTGGAAATTTGCTGCGAATAAGCGATCAATCCACTTTGTTTTTCCTGAGCAGCAGAAAGCTGATTATTAATGAATTCATTATATTGACGGTTAATACTGGTAACAGTAACACCATTTCCCATAAAGCCAATGGATGTCATCGTACCACCATTTTGATTTATCACTGTTGATTGCCGGTTATAACCGGAAACACGGGATTTTGTGAGGTTATTACTCACTGTTCCCAGAGCAATCTGAGCCGCCTGAAGGCCACTCATCGCGGTGTTAATAAGACTGTTGGACATGAATAGATCCTTTTGCGTTTTCGTTATATCTCCGCTGGTGGCGGCAAACAACCCTTCAGATAGGTAAAAACAGCGTCTGAACTGTTATAATTTATCGGCTAACCTCAATAAAACTTGAGCAAAATGTGGATCAGAACAGTTCACTCAAATCGTGGGTATACGCTTTTACCGCCTGCTCTCCAGCGCCTTTCAACTGTTGAATAACAGAGACCAGTTTTTTCGCATAGCCGGGATCGGTTGCATAACCCGCCTGTTGCAGAGAATAAGCCCCCTGCTCCGGCGTAACCGAACTGGCAACGCTGGCGTAACGGGGGCTTTCTGTCAGTAACTTGACGTAATCTGTAATTGCTTCCACGTAAGAACCATAAACACGGAAGTTATCCTTCATTTTTTGTGGTTCGCCGTTAATATATTCGGTGGTCAGGATATTGGTTACCGGCCCTTTCCAGCTTTTACCCGCTTTAATACCAAACAGATTATGGCTTGGCTTACCATCGGCAGTCATGATTTCTCTTTGCCCCCAACCAGACTCCAACGCGGCCTGAGCGATAATCAGCAAATGAGGAATACCACTGCGTTGGCTAGCGATTTGCGCGGGAACAGAGAGCGTAGAAACAAAGTTGGTACTGTTCAGGGGGAGTGGCTTAGGTGCAGCCGCAGGTTTCGGCACCGTCCGGCGGATAAATTGCTCAAGCGCCTGTCTTGGCAATGTTTGCAAAATTTCGTTATCCAGTGTCATGGGCACTTTCCCAGCCATTTCACTCGGCGCGGTATTGGCGTTAGAAAGCTGCTTTAGCATCATATCGGCAAAACCCAGCCCCTTCTGCGACATATTCTGGGCAATTTGCTGATCGTACATCGAAGTATAAAGGCGTGTCTGTTCACTGTTTAGCATGCCATCTTTAGGCAGAGCCGAACGCATACTTTTCAGCATCATCTCAACAAAGATACCTTCAACTTGTTGGGCTACTTGTCGTAGCCCTTGTTGTGGATCTTTTGCCAGACTGGATTTCAGCGCATTAACCGACTGTACGTCATAAGCAGCACCGGACAGGATTGAAAAATCACTCATCAGATGATCTCCAGTTTCGCCCGCAGACAACCCGCACTTTCCATAGCCTGTAAGATTGACATCAAATCATTAGGTGTAGCCCCCAATGCATTCAGCGCTTGAACAACACTATTCAAACTCGCGCTGGCATTAACCTTCTGCAACGCACCACCCTGTTCACGGACAGCCACACTGGGATTACGGGTGACCACGGTCGCGCCACCTGCAAATGGGGTATTTGGCTGATTAACAACAACCTGATTATCAACAGTAACAGAAAGATTTCCCTGAGCAACGGCACAACTATCCAGCATAACGTTACGATTCATCACCACCGAACCGGTGCGGGAGTTAATAATCACTTTGGCGTCACCCACATCAACACGGATAGTCAGATTCTGCACATGAGAAAGGAATTTTACCTGCTCGCTCTTATCCTTCGGCATACTTAATTGCACGGTGCGGGCATCCAATGGCGTTGCTGTCCCCGCTCCGCGCATACGATTGATCACTTCGCTGATTTGCTGTGCCAGGGAAAAATCTTCGTTATTTAACTGAAGATTAAGTATGCCACTCTCACCAAACTGTGTCGGCAATTCACGCTCAATAACTGCACCGTTACTAATCCGGCCCCCCGCCAGCTGATTCACTTTCACACTGCTGCCACCAGAACTGGCACCCGCGCCACCAACCAGAATATTGCCCTGAG
The DNA here is from genome assembly GCF_011189505.1 of Photorhabdus tasmaniensis. Taxonomy (GTDB): domain Bacteria; phylum Pseudomonadota; class Gammaproteobacteria; order Enterobacterales; family Enterobacteriaceae; genus Photorhabdus; species Photorhabdus tasmaniensis. The sequence goes on along the minus strand of NZ_PUJU01000014.1, from coordinate 74,421 downwards.
CCAGAGCGTATATCTGATTATCAATGCCTTTTAGTGGTGTCATCAGCAAAGTACCGCCACGTAAGCTTTTGGCATTGCCCAGAGAAGAAACCACCACATCAATATTCTGTCCGGTACGGCCAAATGGTGGCAATTTTGCCGTTACCATCACAGCCGCCACGTTTTTCAACTGCATGTTGGTTCCCGGAGGAACCGTAATCCCCAACTGGGATAACATATTGCTTAAACTCTGGGTGGTAAATGGCGTCTGGGTGGTCTGGTCACCGGTCCCATCCAATCCAACAACCAATCCATAACCAATCAACGCATTTTCACGTACCCCTTGAACCGTCGTCAGATCACGGATACGTTCCGCCGATGCTGGAGTTGTCATCAGCGTCAGCAATACAAGAAGAAGGCTGACAGCAAATTGTTTTATCATAACCATCCCCTTTTAAAACGGTGAGACATTCAAGAAGAAACGCTGTAACCAGCCCATGTTCTGCGCTTCATTGATATAACCATTCCCCACATATTCGATGCGGGCATCAGCGACCTGATTAGAGCTGACGGTATTATTGGCATTGATAGTTCGGGGGTTAATCACCCCGGAGAAACGGATAAACTCCGTTCCCTGATTGATGGCAATCTGCTTTTCACCAACAACATGTAAGTTGCCGTTTGCCAGTAACTGATCAACCGTCACGGTAATCGTCCCTTTGAATGTGTTATTGGCATTAGCGCCCCCTTTTCCGCCGAAAGTATTATCACCTTCCATATCCAAATCGGTTTTATCTCCACCCATTAACCCTTTCAGGAAACGGGGAGTCAATGCGGCGGAAAAAGTCGTTTTCCCGTTACGGCTGGCATTGGCAGAAGAGCTTTTACTGGCGCTGACATTTTCTTGCAAGGTAATCGTCAGGGTATCGCCAATATTTCGTGGGCGGCGATCTTCAAATAACGGCTGATAACCATAATAAACAGGCTGCACTACCTGAAAAATGGCACCATTCGGTACTGGCGCGGTTGCCGCGGAAGGTGCCGCGGTTGTGGCTCCCGCAATCAGAGGTTTTTGCGGGATATAGGCACAGCCCGTGAGTGACAATACCGCCAGTGCTATACTGCAACGCCATTTATTTGCCGCATTTTTCCGTAAATTGCGGGACTGACAAACAGTGCTGGTCTCGGCAACAGCCATTGTATCCATCTTCGATACTCTTAATTTATCTCTGAATAACGGGGAAACAGCGTTCCCCCGTAATTTTGATTGATGATTAGGTTATAACTGAGCCAGTTTTTGCAGCATCTGATCAGAAGTCGATACAGCCTTACTGTTTATGTCATAAGCCCGCTGCGTCTGGATCATGTTGACCAATTCTTCAGCTACATTGACGTTAGATGTTTCCACATATCCCTGATAGAGCAACCCAGCACCATTGATTCCCGGCGTGTTTTCAGCTGGCACCCCAGAGCTATTTGTCTCCAGATAAAGGTTTTCACCAATACTTTCCAACCCGCTGTCATTGATAAAGGTTGTCAGGGTAAGTTGCCCAACCTGCTGAGGAGCAGATTGGCCCTGCACTTTTACACTGACCAAACCATCACGGCTAATGCCCATTTCTGTGGCGTTATCAGGGATTACGATTGCCGGAGAAATCTGAAAACCACCAGCAGTTGTCAGTTGTCCATTCTGATCTATCTGAAATGAGCCATCACGGGTGTAAGCCGTGGTGCCATCGGGTAACTGAACCTGAAAGAATCCCTGCCCTTTAATCGCAACATGTCTGCTGTTATTGGTTTGGGATAAATTCCCCTGACTGTGCAAACGTTCTGTCGATACTGGACGAACCCCAGTACCTATCTGTAAACCAGAAGGTAAACGGGTTTGTTCCGATGACATAGCCCCCGGCTGGCGAATGTTCTGATAAAGCAGATCTTCAAAAACAGCGCGCTGACGTTTAAAACCATTAGTGCTGACGTTCGCCAGGTTATTGGCAATCACATCCATATTAGTTTGCTGGGCATCCAGCCCAGTTTTAGCAATCCACAATGATCGGATCATCAGTTTTATCCTCTGTATCTAAATCAACTCATTGATAAGAGCTGATTGGCACGTTGTGCATTTTCATCTGAGCTATGGATAACTTTCATCTGCATTTCAAAGCGACGAGCATTGGCAATCATACTTACCATGCTTTCCACTGGGTTGACGTTACTTCCTTCAAGCACACCAGGCATTAATTTCACCTCATCGCTAGCAGGCAAGACATCACCCTGTAACTCTTGTGCCTGTTCAGTCATGTGGAAAAGGCCATCGTCGCCACGGATCAGCTGACGCTCTTCAGGTTTCACCATTTTCACTCTGCCAAGCAGCCCTAGCTGAGTGGGAGGATCACCGGCAATCAACCCAGAGATAGAACCATCAGCCGCCAGTGTTAATTCAGTCTGTGGTGGAACCTCTATCGGGCCGTTATCACCCACCAGCAAGTTACCCAGGATGGTTAACTGACCTTCCGATGAAATTTGAATATTGCCGTTACGGGTATAAGCCTCAGAGCCATCTTCAAGCTGAACAGCCAGATAACCCCCCTGCCCAATAGCCACATCAAGCGGACGGGCAGTATAGTTCATCGGCCCCTGACGATGGTCATAGCCCGGAGTTGAAGCCACAACCAAAGTACGGGTGTTATAGGCAGCCCCTTCAACAGGAACCGCTCGCAATGCAGCCAGTTGTGCCTTAAAACCCGGCGTTGATGCATTTGCCAGATTATTTGCCGTCACCGCCTGATGTTCCAGGGTCTGACGAGCTCCGCCCATTGCGGTATAGATGACATGATCCATAATGCTATCCTGAAACTATCAGCGCAGGCTGACCAGCGTTTGCAGGATCTGATCCTGAGTTTTAATGGTCTGAGCATTGGATTGATAGTTGCGCTGAGTCACAATCATATTGACCAATTCCTGACTCATATCAACGTTGGATGATTCCAATGTACCGCTGTACAATTTACCAAAATTACCTGAGTCAGCAGTCCCCACCACCGGGCTGCCTGAAGTACCGGTTTCTGACCACACATTATTACCCTGCGCAGCCAGCCCTTCAGGGTTAGCAAAGTTAGTCAGTACAATCTGACCAAGCAACTGAGATTGCAGATTGGAATAGGTACCGATAACACGACCATCGTTCTCAATACGGTAGCCAGTAAACTGACCGGCTGTATAACCGTCCTGGGTTGGTTTGATTACGCTGTCAGCATTAATTTTTTGTTGCCGGCTATTGTTAAAATTAATCGTAATATCCGAAGCCAAAGAACCATTCAGTGAAGGAACGTTAAACGTGAACTGGTTATTATCACCAATGATTTTACCGTTACCATCAAATTTCAAGGTTCCGAGTAAAGCTTCTTTAGCACCAGCAACATCCCCATCCCGTGCATGGACTTGCCATTCGTTATCATTGGTTTTTACAAAGAAAACGCTGACACCATGCGGGTTGCCCAGACTGTCGAAAACAGTGATCGTGTTAGGGTAGTTATAAGAGTCTGGCTTGTCTGGGGAGAAAGCTTCCGTTGGTACTTTATGCATCGAATTGAGGTTCACTTGCATCGTCACCGCAGTAGTCGCTTTAGCCACCAACATATCCTGAGATACAGTAATCGCTACCGGGTTAGCGCCCTTTTGAACCTGTGGCGTCCCCCCATTGATACTCACTGCCGGATAGCCAGTCAGTTTCATACCTTGCATATTAACAATGTTACGGTTCTCGTCCATTTTGAATTGGCCGTTACGAGAATAGTAGATCCCGCCATTACTGTCTTGCATACGGAAGAAACCACTTTCCGTGATCGCGAGGTCAAGGGGCCGATTGGTGGTAGTCGTCGTACCATCTTTAAAGTTCTGATTAATACCCGACATTTTTACCCCCAGCCCCACCTGAGAACCGGCAAAGATGTCAGCAAAGGCAGCAGTGCTGGATTTAAAACCATATGTCGCTGCATTAGCGATATTGTTACCTATAACATCCAGATTAGCTGACGCTGCATTCAAACCACTCACTGCTTGTGAAAAAGACATATTACTTCTCCGTTAAAACTCTCGTTTGTTAAAGAATCTGACGCACTTTATCCATCGTGACGGTACCGGCCAGTCCTAAATCTAATTTAGCGCCGTCCCCTCCATGGGTAACGCCATTCACAACAGCGAACGCCAGTGGCTGAAACACTCTCTGCTCGCCTTTATAGCTGGCTGTAATAGTGATTTTATAAGCGCCATCCGCAGCCGTAGTGCTATCTTCTTTTGTGCCATTCCAAGTGAAGTTATGGACCCCCGCTTCCAGCGCACCAATATCAATTTGGCGTACAACAACCCCTTGTTTATCCGTAATGGTCACTTTCACATCATCCGCAGGCCTCTGCAACTCAATACCAAATGGTGTGGTACTGACGCCCTCTTCCTCACTGGAACCCACCAGAATGGTATCCCCAGGGATCATAACGCCCCGTCCAATCAGAGCCGATGCCTGCAAAGACTGGCTGCTATTAATCTGACCAACAATAGAGCCCAGTGTGGTATTGAGCTTTTCAATCCCTTGAACCGTGTTTATCTGCGCCAAATGGGCGGTCAGCTCATTGTTTTTCATCGGGTTGGTTGGGTCCTGATTTTTCATTTGCGTGATCAGCAAGTTCATGAAGTTATCACTCAGCTCTTCGCTGTTCTTCTTCTTTGTCTTGCTGTTCGGTGCCATTTCCCCAACGATGGTGTTATCCATTGGTTCATTCATTGCACTGGCAATTCCCATGAGCCGCTCCTGTTACTGACCTAACGTTAATGTTTTTAGCATCATCGACTTAGTTGTATTCAGTACCTCAACGTTGGCCTGATAGCTGCGGGAAGCCGAAATGGTGTTGATCATTTCTCCGACTACATCAACGTTTGGCATACGCACATAGCCTTTTTCATCTGCCAATGGGTGACCTGGCTGATACTCAAGGCGGAAAGGGGTGGGATCATCAACAATTTCACTGACCCGGACACCGCCTGTTTCCTGCCCTACCGGAGCCGCGACACGAAACACCACCTGTTTCGCCCGATATGGCTGACCATCAGGCCCCGAAACGCTATCGGCATTCGCCATATTGCTGGCACTGACATTTAACCGTTGGGATTGCGCTGATAATGCCGAACCGGCAATATCAAAAACACTGAGTAAAGACATGGCCTTTATCCTTGCTGTAAAACTGACATCATGCTTTTGACCTGAGCACTGGTCGCCGTCAGTTCAGTCTGATATTTCAGGCTGTTATCCATAAAATTGCCGCGCTCCATATCCATATCCACCGTGTTGCCATCCAGCGCCGCCTGATAAGGCACCCGATACAGCAAATCCATCTCCATTCTCTTTTGAGGCTGAATAGGAATATGCCGATCCGATGTTAGCGTCAGCCCAATCCCGTTTCCGGTGACCCGGCCGTGCGCAATGGTTTTTTTCAGTTGTGTGGCGAAATCAATATCCCGCGCCTGATATCCTGGAGTATCCGCATTGGCGATATTCGCGGACAATATTCCCTGCCGCCGTGATCGCAATGACAAAGCTTCCTGCTGAAAATGAAAGGCTGCATCTAATTTATCGAGCATATTCCTCCCTCTGATGTGACTTAGCTGTGTTGTGAACTTTAAATAGCACCGTTCGCTTCGCGATCGCGAAGTTCGCAGTAAATAGAATAAACGCAGAAAGAAAAGCCTATCGAATGAATAGACGCTAATTGAATTGCTATTTATCCCATTAACCGACATTCAATGCAGGTACACTGTGCGCCACCCAACAGCCGCAGATTTATCTACCTTTTATTGACAGAATAATGAGAGCGAGAATGATGCAAGCTATAAAGATTATCGGGCTATTCACGTTTTTCTTTATGAATTCGATGGCATGGGGAAATAATCTACCTCAGGCTATAACACATTATTTTCAGCAGATACACCGGGATAATCATCAAAAAGTTTCGGTTGAAATCAGAACGCCAGAACAACAATGGCCTCAGTGTAAATCACCGGAAATTCATCCTTCTGTTGGTGGTCAAAATTGGGGAAATATCTCTTTACCTATCGTGTGTCATCAACAACGTAAATTTATTCAGGTCGCTGTCAGCGTTACAGGACATTATTGGGTTACCCGCCGCGCCCTTTCCCGTAATGATGTTTTATCCGAGAAAGATTTTCAGGTTAGAAGCGGATTACTGGAAAAACTACCGAACGATCTGATTGTTAACAAAAATGAAATAAAAAACAGTGTTGCTGTACGCAACATTCCGGCTGGGCAGGCCATCACCCGCAACATGTTGCGTCGCCCATGGGCTGTACGGGCAGGTCAGAATGTGGGGGTCATTGTACAAGGAAAGGGTTTTCAGATACGCAATGAAGGGAAAGCTATTAATAACGCTGCAACTTCTGATAAAGTCAGGGTTCGAATGAATTCAGGGCACGTTATAACCGGCCAGGCATTAGAAAACGGCAGTGTAAAAATCATGTTATAAGTTGCTAAAGTTTTCTTTTACTGTGCCGATATAACCAGCAGAGCATGATTTGCAGGTATGCAAATGGCATATAACCTGCTCCGATCCATAGGTGAACCTATGCCTGGCCATAAAGGATAATGATTATGAGTATCGAACGCACTCAACCCTTATTAGCTATCGCGGCTGTTCAACAGCGACCTACTAATGAAAGCGCCCAAGGCACCCGAAAAACCGCCGGCGTTACGTTAAAAAGCAGTGATGCACAAGTAAAACTAAGCGAAGCACAAACAAAACTGGTTCAGCCGAGTAGCCAGGATATCAACATCCAAAAGGTACAAAAGCTGAAAGAAGCGGTCGCTCAGGGAACCTTAAAAATGAACAGCGGTAAAATCGCAGATGCTCTGCTCAGAGAAGCTGCCGAAAACTTTCCGTATTATAAAAAGTAATTACACCCATTATGGAAGAACTTCAGAAATTACTCGAACAGCAAGTTACCTATTTAACCTCGCTGACCCAAACAATGACAGAAGAACAGCGTATTCTGTGCGAGGGTTTTATTGAAGCACGAGATTTGCACCGGGTAACAGAACGAAAAAACTTTCTGTTATCCGCGCTTGGTCATTCAGAACAACAGCGTCTTAATTTAAGCAAAGAATTAAAGACCATCGCGCCTTACGATAAGCAGCCTATGCTCACCACATTGTGGCAACAGATCGGCAAAGCAGTTATCCAGGTTCGTGATTTAAATGCCCATAATGGTCTATTGTTAGCCCAGCATCTTGAGTTAAATAGTAAAGCTATCGCTTTTCTAAAAAGCCACCACAGCCCCTCTCTTTATGGTTCAGACGGCCAAGCTACCCGTCACTCCATGTTTTCCGGCCATAAAGTCCAGGTTTGATTCAACGCATTACCGCCCATCGCGGTAGTGCCGTTTTTTATTAATTAGCAAAAATCACCATTTTTAAGCCCATGTAACAATTGCAAAACGATAATGTTTTGCGTGTTACGAAAATATATTGCAGAATAGGAATAAACAACAACGGGTATTGACAATACAATTTTTAATTACGCAACGTACGAGTTTCAACCTCAGGAACAATATTGATGCACAAGCAACTAAAAAAAAGAAAATCGAGCGGACAACAGATACCAAAAACACCCCAGCAACAATTCAAAGCTTACTGGAAGTCCATCGAAAAATACCAATTGAAGATAGCCAAGCTACAACAGCAACAAGATGCGTTGTTCATGCGCTTTCAACAGGAGGTCTTACCGGTAGAGCATCAATATATACAGTCTAGATATGATAAAGCGGCACGGTTGCTTTCATTTGCCGATAAAAAATCGCTGGGGAAAAACCAACGGAGAGAATTATTTTACTGGATAGAAGAAGAGCTTGCCGAGTTATGTACTTACCCCTTTAACGAAAACCTTGATATCAATAAGTTGACCGATCACTTTTCCAATCTTCATGAGTTGAAAGAAGAGGAAACTCCAACACCAGAACAGATGGCTGATATCCGGCAGACTCTGGATGAGTATTTTGATTTTAATGAAGAAATGTCTGATGAAGAATTACTTGATATGATGAAAAGTCCTGAAAAAATGCGTGCTACCATAGAACAGCATTTTCAACGGGAATCAGAACATTTCTACGATGAATATGATGCAGAAGATACCACTAACTTCGACCCTGCGGAAGAAGACCAGAAAAAACTGGATGATTTGTTTAAATCGCAGGAAGTAAGCCAAATGTATAGAAAAATAGCCAAGGTATTACATCCGGATCGTGAACAGGATTTAGATGAGAAAAAGAAAAAAAACCAGTTGATGGTACAGTTATCAAAAGCCAAGAAAGATAATGATATCTGGACGATAATAAACATGTACCACAAGTACATTGATCCAACTTTCAGTTTTAACAGTCGGGATATATCCGACATCAATAAGTTGCTAAAAGCACGTATAGATATACTGGCCGATAAGCTTAATCAGCTAAAAAAACCTGATTCGTTACCGGGCATGATTTGGCACACACTAGGAGGTAATACACCGAAGATAATAGAGGATAACCTCCGTGAACACTGCAAAAAATTGCGACAAAATATAGCAAACGAAACCCAACTACGCGAAAGCCTACGTTCACTCACTGTACTAAAAAGCCACCTTACGGAACGACGTGATACCTTTGAACTTCAACAGGATATTATCGACTATCTTTTCAAGCAATATTGAATCCACTGAATCTAACGGAAATTTCAGCGGCTTACTCTTCTACCCCTATAAAGTTAATTTTGGGAGTCGTCCATAGAGTACAGGCCGCTGTCCCCATGGTGGCTCAGTAATTTTATAGATATTTTTACATGTCATTTCATAGGTGTTTTTATGAATTATCGCCTACGCTTTGAGAACAGATACTATTATAGTAGTTCAGTGATAATGATTCGTTAGAAACTATATAGTGTCAGGTGGATTCACATAAAAAGTGGATATCATGAATGACCTATTAAATCAGAGCACGCTATTAACATCATGAATTTTCCTGACAGGCATAAATATCCATTTGATAAAATGCTAGTTTCACAGCTGCAACAGCCCATGTCCGGGCGTAGGTGAAGTGCCGAGGATAATATTCAGTTTAGTCACTATGGTATTATTTAACATTTTCAAAAACATAAACTGCACCGGCTTTGGACGTAGAGTCGACGCTCTCTACCCATGCACCAACGGCCAAACTCGTCCCCGCCTTATTCAGGCCGACACCCCCCCCAAAACCATTTGGATTGCCTGAAGGATTCAAAATCTCAAGAGGTGTTTCCATATTCCACTCATCATTCAGACAGGTATACACATACATCCTGGAAGACGCCCCCACTACCAGACGATCTCCCGCATCATTCAGTTCCAGAGAGCGGCCAAAATATGTTACGCCACTTGCAGGAGCCGAAAACTTAATAGGATTTTCGCTATCCCAAATCCCATTTGTGCGCGTATACAGATAAACCTTCCAATCAGCGGGTTTATCATACTTCGCCTCCATCTCCACCGCCAAGCGATCTCCCTCTGCATTCAGGCTAAAAGCATTGCCCACGGATAGATTATCTTCATGGGCATCGAACTTAATGGGGTTTTCTCCATCCCAGATCCCATTTGTGCGTGTATACACATAAAGCGAGGAACCGTTATCACGCGCCGCCAGGCAGTTTCCCGCAGCACTCAGGCGGATAATCCTGCCAAACTGATAAGAATCCGAAGGGAGCGGAATCTGAATGGGGTTTTCTCTATCCCAGATCCCATTCTTGCGCATAAATATACGGAACGAAGAGAAGTATTGGCCCCCCGCCACCAGACAGTCTCCTGCTGCGCTCAAGCTGACATTCATACCAAAGTATTCACTTGCGCTCGGAAACACAATGGGATTCTTTGTATCCCAGACGCCATTCGTGCGCATATACACACAAACCCTCCCTCGGCTAGCAGTCATCCACGGCACCGGGCTTCCCAACGCCAGGCAATCTCCCGCCGCATCCAGGCTGACACTCCATGAAGCTCTATGATCTTCATCTTCATTAACCTCAAGCACAATAGGCTTACTTGTATTCCACTCACCACTCTTCCGGCGCGCATATACATAGACTCTATTAATCATCCCAACCGCTAAACAGTCTCCCGCTGCGTTCAGGCTAACAGAAATGCCAAAGCTCTCATTCTTTTTGGGGAAGGGAGAAATAATTCGCGTTATCATGGTGCGTTTCAAACCCAACACCTGAGTGATCTCCATCCGCTCCCACCGCGATAAACTGAAAAAATCTGCAAACTGAACCTGCCGATCGACATCAAATTTCAGATGCCCTCCCCCATCAAAAGAGAGTCCGCCTTCTGGCTTAAGTGACAGGGCCAAAGCCCCCTGTTCATGATTTAACCCGCCAGAATGGTGAGTGTTGAGAGCCAGTTTTCCTTTGTCATCCCGTTTCAGCCCTGCAATTGGGCCATCACCTTGAGCGCCATCAATGATTTCATATGCCTTATATGCCTCATCAATTAAGTGGGAAAATGCTTCCGGCATGAGCCGCACACCAGACTTAAAACTCGCTTTCAATGAGTCAACAGTATTGATTTCTTTATCAGTCATCATAATTTCCTCAAAAGCCGTATTAGACAGTCACTGTCCTCTGTATGAGCATCATTTGACATTTTCAAAGATGTAAACTGCACCGGCTTCGGACGCAGAACCAACCTTGGCTGAAACTGCACCAACTGCCAAACTCGTCTCCCACCTATTCAAACTGACAGCTTTACCAAAACCATTTAAATTGTCTGAATTGCCTGAGGGGTCCAAAATCTCAATAGGTGTATCCATATTCCACTTATTATTTAGACAGGTATACACATACACCCGGGAAGCCGCCCCCACTACCAGACGGTTTCCCACATCATTCAGTTTGATAGCGCTGCCAAAATATGTTACATCACTTGCGGGAGCCAAAAACTTAATGGGACTTTCTGTATCCCAGATCCCATTCGTGCGCGTATACAGATAAACCTTCCCCGCAGTGGGGACATCATAATCTACCCCCACCGCCAGACAATCTCCCTCTGCATTTAGGCTAAAAATCCGATTAAGACTGGGTGAGCGGTTTTTAGCGGCAATGAACTTAACGGGATTTGTTGTATCCCAAATTCCATTCGTGCGGGTATATACATAAATCACGTTTATTGGATCATGAGCATAATCAACACCATATCCCGCCAGACAATTTCCCGAGGCACTCAGACAAACCTTGATAAACGAGTTAATCAACTTAACGGGGTTTTCTGTATCCCAAATCCCATTCGTGCGTGTATATATGTAGGACCAAGCGTCGCCCGCCACCGCCAGACAGTCTCCTGTGGCGCTCAAGCTGACATTGTGACCACCAGCGTATCCACGTTGATCTTCCAGCGGAAACACAATGGGATTTTTGGTATCCCAGACGCCATTCGTGCGCGTATACACACAAGCCTTCACTTTTGGAATAAAATCAATTAAATATCCCACCGCCAGGCAATCTCCTGCCGCATTCAAACTAACGTCCCATAAAGATTGACGAGATTGATCTTGATCATCCTCAAACACAGTGGGAGCGTTTATATTCCACTCACCCTTCCGGCCCGTATACACACAGACTTTATTATCCATCCCAACCGCTAAGCAGTCTCCCGCCGCGTTCAGGCTTACAGAAGTGCCAAAATGTTCATTCGCTTTAGGGGAAGGAGAAACCATACGCGCCATCATGGCACGTTTAAAACCCAACAACTGCGTGATCTCCATCCGCTCCCGCCGCGATAAACTGAAAAAATCAGCAAACTGAACCTGCCGATTGGCAGCCAATTTCAGACGCTTTCCTCCATCAAAAGAGAACCCACCTTCTGGATTCAGTGATAGTGCCAAAGCTCCCTGATCAAGGTTCAACCCGCCAGAATGGTGAGCGTTGAGGGCCAGTTTTCCTTTGTCATCTCGTTCCAGCCCTGCGGTCGGACCATCCCCCTTACCGCCATCAATGATTTCATATGCCTTATATGCCTCATCAATCAAATGGGAAAATGCTTCAGGCGCGGGCGGAACACCGGACTTAAAACTCGCTTTTAATGAGCCAGCAGTACTAATTTCTTTATCAGTCATAATATGTCCTCAAAAGCCGTATTAGACAGTCACTGTCATCGGTTTCTGTTCAGGGAAATTTAACCCCTCCACCCAATTATTGAGAATGCGTACTGCCAGCATTCAATAACAACCCGGCAATTTGTTTCCTCGTCTCCTCAGGAAGCAATTTAAAAGCTTGTGCCGAAACCGCTACAGTACCATCTACCGACAGCACCCCGGATTTATCCAACATCAATCCCCCGCCGAGCTGTAGCTTTAACGCAAGCCCCTCCGGTGCCAACGCAATGCCATCACCAGTCTTAACCACCAAACGGTTGTCGATAACCTGCAACCCAACTCCCGGATGATAAGCCTGATCACCCTCCTGCCAACCAAAAAGCTGTCGCCACAACGTGGCCCAATCAATTAGTGAATAAAATGCCGCCTCAGTCGGGATCTTGCCAGGGGCGAAGTGAGCACTAAGCTGGCTGACCGTTTCATCTGTTATCTCTTTCGCCATCGTTTTTTCCTCATTTAGCTAGTCGTAAAGGTAAACTTTCCCTTCTCCACTCTTCCAGCCACTGGCACCAATCGCCAACGTATTGCCATCACCACTAAAGCAAACACCGGCACCAAATTTATGGTTTGATTCTCCATCCACTGCCAGTAATTTGCCCTGTATAATCCATTGTTCATCCTGATAACTAAACCACCATCCTGCACCGGTTTGCACACCTGTGTTATCTTTACCAACAGGTGTTGACACCACCAGCACCTGACCGTCGCCACTCAAAGACAGCTCGCTGCCAAACCGTTCCCCGACAGTCACCGCTTCTCTCAGTATCCCCATTTCTTGCCATGCATTACTGTAACGCTGGTACAAATAGACCGCACCAACATTGCTTTTCTCTCCCGGGCACCCCACCGCCAAAATATCTCCGCTATCGTTCAGGCTGAGACTGGCGCCAAAGCTATCACTGCTGTTGAGTGAAGGAGAAGTCAGCGAACTGAGTGGCGGTCGCGGCTGCCAATATTCCCCGTGACGATGAAATAGCGTCACTTCACCGTTATTACCATTACGCCCGGTTGCCGCTACTGCCAAGGTTGAACCATCGGCACTTAAACTAAGTTTGCCGCCAAACATATCGCCCTGTGACGGAGAAGATAAGGTCAGACGCTCACCAAGCTGTGACCATTTCTTCCCGTCATACTGATAAAGATACACTGCGCCGCAGTTAGTCAATGAACCCGATCTCCAGCCATAAGAACCTACCGCTAATAGTGTGCCATCAGCGCTCAGGCCTACAGCGCAACCGAAATGCTGCTGAACGTTCGCCTCACTAAGCCAAAGTTTGGCAGATTTCTCCCACTCGCCATTGGCCAATCTGCGATAAACGAACACTGAACCATGCCCACCATCACTGTTTCGGTTATCAATACCCACCGCGAGAACATTTCCATTTCGATTCAGACTTAACGCTCTGCCGCCATAACCACTAACGTAATCAGCGAATTGCTGCCGCCAACCGTTATCGGTATAAGAAAATAGATATACAGGTTCCTTTCCTTCCGCCCCACTAAGCGCGATAGTTTTTCCATCACCGCTAACACTGACAACAGCGCCAAGGTTTTTATTGTTACCGTTGGTCGGCAAGTCAAACGCGGGCAACTGCACCTTACTAGCTGCCATCTCCCCAGCATGAATCAGCCAACGGTAAAGTTCTCTTTGTTGTTCCTGCGTAAAATTCTCAAACAATTCCAGAGACAATTTAAACTCGGGGCGTAATCCCAATTCGCCATTAATAAACTGTAAGCCGCTGCTCTTATCAATATTGACAGCAATTTCACGGTTTTCCCCGATATGTACCCCTTCACCGGGATTCACTAAAAGTAAATTCACTTCATCCAGATCTCGGTTCAATCCTGCCCCTGGATTATTGTCGGGCTGATCAGCGTCCAGCCCGGCTAAACGCCGACCTTCCGCCGCTATTTGCACCAATTGAGTATAATTTTCACTTTTCGGCAGGGAATATAATTTAAACCAGGATTTAACCTCCTCTTTATTCAACAGATTATTCTTGCTGGATGTCGATGTCTTGTTGTGAGCCATTTAATACCTCCAATGCAGAATGACAGATAAGTTAACGTTGTCACACGCCGTTCTATTCTTTTACTTTCGGGATAAACAATATTCTGGCTTTATCCCTCTCTTGATATTTCTCTTCATTCTAATTGGCCGCTTTATCGTTAAATTTTGCCGAATCGTCCGGCATGGCGATATGTTTAACCCCCAAACCGGGCATTCCTTCTCTGGGTACAAACAGCACCTCTGCGGCTTTTAGCTGCTCGTAGTCTTTCTTACTCCAGAAGAGTTCTCCATCGGCAAACTTCGCCAAATCATCGGGTGTGGCAACATGTTTAATTCCCACACCACGTATTTTTTCTGCGGGTATAAACAACACCCTCACAGCGTCCATCTGTTCGTAGGTCTTCTCATTCCAGTAGTATTCTTCATCGACAAACTTCGCCAAATTATCGGGAGTAGCGATATGTTTAATACTCAGACCAGGTAGCGCTTCTCCTGCTGGCGTAAACAATACCTCTGCAATTTTCATCTGCTCATAGGTTTCTTTATTCCAGAAGAGGGCTTGATCGGCAAACTTCACCAAATCATCGGGTGTGGCAACATGTATCACGACAATATCTTCTTCCTGATGTAGCGGCGATTCAATGGACATAATGTTTTCCTCATCAGAAACCCATTCTTAGTTACCCTGCGATTTGAAACGATTTAACTTCGCTTATTACCTCAGGTACGCTACCGCCCTCGAAAAATATGTTCCCGATAACACTTATTTAATATTTAACTTGACTCTGTCACTGGTTTTTCGTAAGGCACAACCTGATATAATTAAGCATTGTGGAAAAGTGAATTTTTGCCAGTTATTTGATAAAAAATTAATTACTTTTTTTTCAAAAAATTTCACATGAAAAAATATCGCTTAAATAATATTTTTCTCATCATTATTATCGCAACAACCATAAATTTAATTAGTTTTAAATCAACTAATTAAAAATTTATTAAAAAGACACCAAAGAATTGAAAACACACTAAAATAGCACTTATTTAACATAATCATTTGATTTTTATAAAATAAAAACATTTCACTTTAATCATTAAAGAAAATCTAGAATATATTTAAATAATATCAAAATAATAATTACCCACATTAAATAATTCAGAATTTGAAAATGATAAAACAACAGTTAATAAAAACTGTTTTTTGTCTGTCAGCACGGTTTTAAAATCTGGGAAAAAGGACATACGCATCAGGTAAAAACTTTAATCAATAAAAATAACGCAATAAAAAAGGGATAAAACGGTTAAATGTAGTAGGATTTAAGCTTTGAAAAGAGAGTCAATTATCTGGAAAAACATAAAGAGGTATCTTTACATCATCGGGTTATTTACTGGCTGATTTATGAAGATAAAAAACAGGTATGATTAACGTTGGTTAAACGTGAAACACGATATCCCATGATGATTAAATCTAATAAAAAACAAATGTTAAAAACGATAAAAACAATCGTTAAAACTTTATACCGATTAAATCCAGAAGTCAGGGCAGGTCTAAAAATGTGAGATCTCGCCCTGCCCTCCATCAAGGTCAATAACGCCTTAATTACCTTAAAAAAAGCGTAAATGAGTCAAATAAAATTAACATTCGACTCATTTAGTGAGTAGAATAGAAGTCTTATTTGACTCACAGGTGAAATCAATGTGGATATGGGAACAACATAATTGGCCTAAATTCCATTGGAATGCCGACGTTACTGCACCATTACTACGAAACGTGCATTTCAACCAAGGATTGTTGTTAGGCAAATCTGAGTATGAAGACACCAGGCAAGCAACGCTTGATAGCCTGCTATCCAGCATAATCTATTCCAGCGAAATTGAAGGTGAGAGATTAAACGCGGCTTCTGTACGCTCATCATTGGCGAACAGGTTGGGCATCACAGAAGAAAAACCTTATCCAACAACAGAAAGAACTGACGGCATTACCGAGGTCGCCCTTGATGTGATAGAAAACAGTGAATCCGATCTGACCCTTGAGCGTATCCTCAGGTGGCATCAGTTGATGTTCCCCGCAGGATATACCCTGTTCAATCCGATACAGGGAGGTCAGTTACGCGAAGGGGAGATAGAAGTGGTATCCGGTCGTCTGGATAAACCGACTGTTCACCTTGAAGCGCCACCACCGGAAAGAGTTGTCGCCGAAGTACTGCAATTTATAAAATGGTTCAATCAATCCCGAACAGATGCCAGTCTCGATCCCATCATTAGGGCGGCAATTGCTCATTTATGGTTTGTGACAATCCACCCCTTAGAAGACGGAAACGGCCGCATTACCCGATTTTTGACAGACCTTGCACTTGCTCAAGCCGAAAACCGCTCAATCCGTTTCTACGCAATGTCAGTCAGTATTTGTGAGTATCGTAAGATGTATTACGAAATCCTTGAAAGCACTCAGAGAGGCAGTTTGGATATTACCGCCTGGATAGTTTGGTTTTTGAAAATACTGAATGAAACCTTAGCAAACAAACTGAAAGAAATTAATCGGGTTGTATTAAAAGCTAAGTTTTGGCAGCAGATAGATCAGCCCCAATTGACTAAAGAACAGGCAAAAGTATTAAACCGTATGCTGGACGGTGATTTTGAGCAGGGTATTAACAGCAGCCAATATCAAAAAGTGGCGAAGGTAAGTCGCCCCACGGCAACAAGACATTTAGCACATTTGGTTGAGCTAGGCTGTTTAAAAAGCACCGGCGCTGGCGGTCGTAGCACCCGTTACATTCTCAATTACATTTGAATTTATCCGGGATGATGGGATTAATAATATGGAGCATGAGAGTTACCGCACGTTTTATTTAAGATTTCGACATCTATATCAAAACCGGTAACTCTCAATCTTTCAAATTCCTGTATCAGATCAAGTCGCGTCTAATACACATTAAACTAACTTAATTGATTATTTTCCAAATATCTTGGTCTTGGCCGGTATTGCATTTGAGAATTTTGTACCACTCCAGTCTATCTGATTAGGGGGTATACCGAACTTTTTCCATGTCAAATTAACGGGTACTCCAAGTATGCATGCAGCAATAAATCGATGCTGACCATCCAATATGTGGGTAAGCCCTGTCTGGTTATTACGCCAAACAACGATTGAGATTGGATTTCCCTTGGTTTTGAAGCTTTCTATTTTTTCATCGACAACTTTTTGAAAAACTTCTGCCTGAGCGGGTAGTGGTGCTGAATTTCCAATATCCCTTCGCCCTACCGGGCTGCCTTTTAATATTGATGTGTCATATGTACCCTCATTTCCTTTTAGTTGAGGTCCGTTTTCTGTTTTTCCTGATGTTACGGATTTTAACATATTTTTATACATATTTAACTCTCATCCTTTTGAATTGTTTAGAGCGGCAAATATTACTGAATTTTATTTTTTCGTCACCAAATTTGGTGTGTTATTTTTTATCTTTCCTTTATCATTCCTTTTATTCAATATTCGACTGTTTAGCCCGTTATTTATTATTCTTACTCAGTATAATTTGATCTATTTTTGAACTATTTCGAAAATTTCTTAATAGCAGCTACGGATATAATATTATCATTCACGAATTTCAAATAAAAATCATATCGTAAATAAATAACATATAGATCAATCTATTTATGTTTAAATTTATATCAAGATGAAAAAATCAATATAAATATAAATATAAATATATGATTAAATAAACAATTATCTTAAACTCAAATTAATTTATTAGAATTTTATTCCGCTATAATAACACCTATACCATTTATCTCAACAACTGCACTATGGATTGATTTGCTAATATTTTACAAAGAGCATCTAATGTCTTGGATTCTTCTGTTACCCAACTCATACAGCACCAATAAATATTTATATAATCAATATGTTAGATCAGACCCTTGGACTTTTGTGTAATCTTAAAGAGATTAATATCAACGATGACTTCATATATACTATATGGCACACTTAAATATGATATTCATTGAGGTCGATATTTTACTGAGGACTGTAAGGCGTTATTAATTGACGATAAACATCGCGAGTTTCAGTAATATTTTGCATATAATCCTATTGATATAGATGTTATTTTATAAAAAATACACAAAGGACGATCTGGGTGAATCAGAGAGGAAAATCCTGAGAGACTTAAATGAGGTTTACTTCATAAACTACGGTTTTTATTTTTAACCAATCTGCTCCGGCAGGTTTTTGATGACTAAAAACGACCATTACTGTCGAGAGATGACTATAGCAAGCCATTTTGGGAATAAAATGGCCTGCTATTTTATTGATATATCTATCCGTTACCACCAATAGTTGCCGTCATTCGAATTTGACGGTTATCGCTGATTTCAAGATTAGATAAAACCACTAATTGCGGCAAAGTTCTACGCAAGAAACGCGATAATAACGGGCGTAATGCGTGATTAACCAACAATACCGGAGGAGCACCCAACATTTCCTGACGTTGCAGTGCTTCCGTTGCCTGCCCTTGCAGATTATCCGCCAATCCCGGCTCCAAACCACCACCGTTTTGCAACGCCTGAATTAATACGCGCTCAAGACCGGCATCTAAGCCAATAACCTGAATCTCCTTCGCTCCCGGGAACCACTGTTGAGCAATCGCCCGGCCAAGCGCGATTCTGACCACAGATGTCAGTTCATAAGGATCAGTTTGTCCTGGAGCATGTTCAGCCAGTGTCTCAATAATTGTCCGCATATCCCGGATCGGCACTTGTTCGGACAGCAGGTTTTGCAGAACCTTATGCAAGGTTGTCAAACTGACGATATCGGGGATAAAGTCTTCGGTCAGTTTAGGCATCTCCTGACTGACGCGTTCAAACAGTTGTTGAGCTTCCTGGCGGCCAAATAACTCATTAGCATATTGCGTCAACAGATGATTCATATGGGTAGCCACAACCGTACTGGCAGCAACCACGGTATAACCCTGAACCTGCGCCTGTTCTCTGAGGCTATCATCAATCCAAACCGCAGACAGTCCAAAAGCCGGATCTTTGGTGATATCACCTTGCAATTCCCCTACGGCACCGCCAGGGTTTATTGCCAGCCAGCGGCCCGGATGCGCTTCACCGCGACCAATTTCTACGCCTTTCATTAGAATACGATAACCAGCCGGAGCCAGTTCAAGGTTGTCACGAATATGAACCACCGGGGGTAAATATCCCATCTCCTGAGCAAATTTCTTCCGAATACCACTGATTCGCCCCAGTAATTCGCCATTTTGACGGAAATCAACCATCGGGATCAGGCGATATCCCACTTCCATTCCCAGCGGATCTTCAAGCTGAACATCAGACCATGAAGCTTCTGATGCCTGCTGTTGCTCTTCCACTTTTGGTTTTTCCGCATTCATCACCGGGCCATCAGCACGGCGATAGAGATACCAGCCAAGACCTGCTAACGCCGCAGTGAACAGCAGGAAAACAAAATTGGGCATTCCCGGAACCATGCCCAATAATCCGAGAACCCCCGCACTCAACATCAACACACGGGGATTATCGAATAGTTGAGTCACCATCTGCTGACCAACATCCTGATCCGTCGCCACGCGGGTAACAATCACACCAGCCGCAGTCGAAATAATCAGGGCAGGTAACTGCGCCACCAGGCCATCACCAATGGTTAACAGGGTATAAACCTCCGCCGCATCCCCCAGACTCATGCCATGCTGGGCCACACCAACGATTAAGCCGCCGACGACGTTGATAACCAAGATCATTAATCCGGCAATCGCATCGCCGCGCACAAACTTACTGGCGCCATCCATCGAACCATAGAAATCCGATTCCTGCGTCACTTCCGCACGGCGTTTCTTCGCTTCCTCCTCACCGATCAATCCGGCATTCAGGTCAGCGTCAATCGCCATCTGTTTACCTGGCATACCATCCAGCACAAAACGGGCACCAACTTCGGCAATACGCCCTGCACCTTTGGTAATCACCATAAAGTTAATCAATACTAGGATAATAAAAACCACAATACCAATGGCGAAATTACCGCCAACCAGAAAGTGACCAAATGCTTCTACAACGTGGCCCGCCGCCGCAGAGCCGGTATGCCCTTCCAATAAAATGATACGGGTTGAAGCCACGTTAAGAGACAAACGCAGTAAAGTTGAGAACAACAGTATTGTCGGGAATGCAGCAAAATCCAGAGTACGTCGGGTAAACATCGCCACCAGCAATACCATAATTGATAGCGCGATATTAAACGTAAACAGCAAATCCAGCATGAATGGCGGCAACGGCAGTACCATCATCGATAAAATCATGAGGATCAATACCGGCCCGGCAAGAATTTGCCATTGCGAACCTTTCATATTGCCCGGTAAACGAAGTATAGAGGCCAGATTAGCCATGACGATTATTTTCTCCAGCGAAATCCAGTGCTGGCGGCACTGGCAGATTTTCAGGTTTCTTCGGCTTCAAGCCGCCTTCCCGTTTCCAACGTTTCAATTGGTAGACCCAGGCAAGCACTTCCGCTACCGCCGCATAAAGTGTCGCGGGGATATGTCCCCCAACTTCACTATGGCGATAAAGCGCCCTGGCAAGTGGCGGCGCCTCAAGTAATGGAATGCGGTTTTCTGTACCTATTTCTTTAATCCGCAATGCAATGATCCCCGCCCCTTTCGCCAATACCCTTGGCGCACTCATCGCTTTGTCGTCATATTTCAGGGCGACAGCATAGTGAGTTGGGTTAGTGACAATCACATCCGCTTTCGGTACATCCGCCATCATACGCTGACGGGCAGCTGCCCGTTGTTGTTGACGGATACGCGCTTTAACATGTGGATCCCCCTCTTGTTCTTTAAATTCATCCTTTATTTCCTGTCGAGTCATTCTCAGTTTTTTCAGATGGCTGTATATCTGGTACACGACATCGAAAGCTACCATCGGTATCAACATGAAAACCACCACATAACCGGCGAATACCAGCATTTGCATTGCATCATCCAGCGCCAGCAGAGGTGGTTGCGCGATCAGCCGTAACATGGCAGGCCAGTTCATCCAAAGAAATAAAGCAGCGCCAATTCCGACAAATCCTGCTTTAAGTAACGCTTTGAATAATTCAGCTAACGCATTCATTGAAAAAATACGTTTCAGACCAGAAATAGGATTCAATTTTTTCGTATCAAATTTGATGGATTTTGTACTGAATACTAATCCACCCAATAGCGCCGGAGCACTTAACGCAACAAACACTAATCCGGCAAAAACCGGCAACAAAGCCCAAACAGCTTGCCGGAGCAACCTGCCAATCTGCTGAACCATCTGCTTATCATTGCTGACCATGCGGTGATCGAAGTTAAAACCTTCAAACACCATCAGCGACAATTCATGAGTGATTGATTGACCGCTCATCCAGAGCAAACTCAGGCCACTGGTCAGCATCAATATGGAACTCAGCTCTCTGGAGCGAGCTATCTGCCCCTCTTTCCGGGCTTTTTCCCGTTTATGGGGCGTGGGTTCTTCTGTTTTCTCAAGATCGCTATCTTCAGCCACGGCTTTCCTTGTCAGCGTCTAAAACGTTGTCGGTCAGAAAATATGGAATTAAATAACTGCTAGCATGACAAAAGAGAAAAAATTCGATGGCTGGAACAATGAGAAATTTGGCGGGGTATTTGTGGGATCAAGACAAATGACAAGACTAGTTCAAAGCAATGACGATCTCATTTGGATAAAATATTTCGTATTATCGCTCCGGTAATAAGATCCTGTTTGCGGTGATGCTCTTAATGAAGCCGTTTCTATTTATCAACTATGAGTAACGATTTTCGGGAGTTTTATCTCATGTAATATCCCTGCTTTCTCAATAAAAGTATCATCATGAGATACCAACACGATAGCTCCGGTATAATGACATAGCGCCTGCTGTAGCAACTCTCTGGATTCAATATCCAAATGGTTATCAGGTTCATCCAACAATAAAAGGGCGGGTGCAACAGCGCAAGACGTGTCCGGTATTGATCTTCCCGCCACCCTGGAGACTGTATTTGAAAGTTATACAGCGCCGACTGCGATTTATCGAGAAAAGAAAAGTGTTGATCCATCAGGCGTTGTGATGGTGTGTTCTCCCTGAACCGGAGCGATTTTACCCGCCATTAATTTTAACAACGTTGATTTTCCACAGCCGTTTTCACCCGCGATAGCAATTCTATCAACATTTTTCATCATGAAAAAAAACAAACCCCGTTCTTTTCAACGAGGTTTGTCAGCGGTCTGAGAAGCTGATTCAGCTCCTTTTTTACTACGATATTATTGTGGATTGCAACCAGCTTTTTTCGTTGCCGCATACCCCACATATTTACGGTAAGGATCGAGATTCCATTTATCTTTTTTACTGGCAATATCCACGTGGCAGTCGAACTGATTACGCATACCTTTCGTATTGTACCAGTATTTGCTCTTCCCGAACTTATGCTTCAGTTCCTCAAATGCCTTTTCCTTTGCCTTTGCCTTACCGGTTTTACTTAAGCGAATATTGCGACCACATTTGGTTGGCACAACCGCCAGGGTCATTTTGTCAAAGCGCTTTATCCACGTACCCGATTTAATATACGGCCCTTGGTGGCAGTTAGAGTGCCCATAGTCCGCGCTCGCAGGGAAAACAGCCATGCCGAAGAATAACACCAACAATAAAAACCCTATTCTTTTCATATCACCTCCTTAAACGGCCCATAAATAGTGGCCAATGTGCTTGCCCAGTTATGATACTGCAAAATATTTTTTTTACCATGTATACGTTAAATTCAGTACAAATATAGATTTATGATGGGTAGGTTTTTAACCTTTGATTAAAACTTGCATAATAAAGTTTTAACCGTTGTTTTTACTGTTTTTAACACTTGGTTTTTATTAAGTTTAATCATCATGATACATTGTGTTTTACGTTTAACCAATTCGCTTTTTATCTTTATTGGCGTTGTTTTACTGGCAAGTATGAAAAGTTTTTATCCGTCTTTTATCTTCATAAATCAATCCGTAAATAGCTTGGTGTATAAAGATATCCTGTTATGGTTTTTCGGATAACATCGTTGATAAATACATTAAACATGAAAGGGAATAAACCGTTTTTAGTTACTCTGTACCTTTTCAAAATCTGGCATTAATGGATACCCGCTTTTTATCCTCAGTTAACGGATCACCGAAAAAAAACAGTTTACCGTTCGATATCTATTTAAATGGTGTTTAAATAAATCGGTAAACTCATTTAATAACCGTCGCCGAAAAGCACGGAATACGCTATTTAAAATTTCCGATGAAGAGAAAACATTTCTCACTCTTTAAATGGGTTGGTTAATAGACCTGATAAATTCCCTGTTTTACAACAGGGAATTTAATGCGGAAAAGAGAGGCCCCAACTACGGTTTTTCAACCACAGACTCGTTGTTAGGTAACCAGTAACGCCGATGTTCAAAAGCATATTTGGGCAGTCGAATGCGTAACGGTTTCTGCCCGGAAGGCCAGCAAGTACGCCAATCTATATCCTGACCTTGTAACCATAAGAATCGAGAATCGTCCTCCGCCATATGAAGCCATTGATCTTCTTTAGTTGCAGCAGACGAAGCAAAATCACGGAGTTGGTTCAGGAGATCCTGCCGTGATGTTGCAACAAACAATGCCCGCTGGGGGAGCGCCGCCCTGCCAAACTGCAATGTCCAACTAACCGCTTGCAGATCGATGTTTTCATCGCTCTCAATAAAATCTCCCAGCATAACCACCATTTTTTGCAACGAGGCCTGGCTATTGGCCGCGATAGGATAATAATATCTCTCCGAACTGGCTTTAATCTGTTGCTGAACTTTGGTCGGCGCCTCCTCCAAAATAACATGAGCGTTACTTCCACCCAATCCGAAAGAGCTGAGTCCAGCAAAACGTTTTTGCCCTGCATCCACCTGCCAGGCGTTTTCCTCTGTAGCCAGTTGTAAACGCGTGTCAACGCTATCAATTTCAGGGTTCAGACGCTGAAATGCTGCGCAAGGTACAATGGATTTATGCTGCAACATCAATAAAACTTTAACAATACCCGCTAACCCCGCAGCACCCTCTAAATGCCCAATATTGGCTTTTACTGAGCCAATATAGCAAGGCTGCAACATTTTTCCTGACTGACCATGGTTAAAGACTTCATTAAGTGCATTAAATTCAATTGGATCGCCCAGTGACGTTCCCGTACCGTGTGCTTCTAAATAACTGATTTGCTCCGCAGAGACTCCAGCCTGTTGCAAGCAATCATTGACTAATGCAATCTGCTGCTCAGGGTTAGGTGAAGTCAGTGAGTTAGCACGCCCGCCATGATTTACCGCCGATGCCCGAACGTATCCATAAATAGGATCCTGATCCGCCAATGCCTGTTTTTGCGTTTTCAAAAACAGGCACACCGCGCCTTCACCACGGACAAAGCCATTGGCGTCCGCGTCAAAAACTCGGCAACAACCATCCTTAGATAACATTCCCGCCCGGTAATAAGCAGCCATGTTAAATGTGTTGCTTAACAAATTAATACTGCCAACTATCGCCTGCTGGCATTCCCCAGAACGCAATGAATTTACCGCCTGAGTCAGCGCCGTTAATCCACTTGAACACGCAGTGTCAATTTGCAAGCTAGGACCAACAAAGTTGTAATAAAATGACAACCTGTTTGCCAGCAGGCAATTCAGTGTTCCCGTCGTTGCATAAGCATTTGCCATTGCCATATCAGCTGCGACAAGTTCACGATAATCATTGCTGCACGAGCCAATAAAAACACCGGTTTTTGATCCCGAATAATTCAGCGGATTAGTACCGCTATCTTCTATCGCTTGCCAAGTCAGCTCCAATAGCATTCTCTGCTGCGGATCCATCATGGCGGCCACTCGCGGAGAAATACCAAAGAATGGCGCATCAAAACCATCAATATTATTCAGCAACCCAGCTTTTAATGCTTTTTTAGGCAGCGGAATAATGTAAGGTTTTCCAGACGCAAGCCGCTGCTCCGGGATCTCTTCTATCACACTGCGTCCAGATCTGATGATCTCCCACATTTGCTCCGGGGAATCTTCCGCGCCAGGTAGTCGGAAGGCCATGCCCACAATAGCAATAGGCATCTGTTTCGTATCACCTGAACTGTTTACTGATGGAGTCATGGAGCTTAAATGCTCCAGCAAGGCGGATTTAGCTATCCGCTGTTCCTCCGGGCTTAGTGAATGATATATGTGATACAGATTATCCATGCTTACCTCCCTCTATGAGGCGCTGCAATCCTAATGCTGCTTCACCATCAAGACAACGCACCGCATTAATAAAGTCATCTAAAGAATGTTTCTTCTCGGCCACTTCAGTTCTGGAAATGTCAAGATACTCAATCAACCGATGCGGTGAGCTATAACGCCAGAACAGCGTGGGCGATAATTTTCGGCGAAAACGTACTGACATCAGCTCCGCAAGTTTTACCGCTTTCAGCGAATCAATACCCAAATCAGCCCAGGTGCGTTGCATCATTGATTCAGTAAAATCCTCGTCCCAATTCAGGAAGTCAGCCAGGAGTGTGCGTAACTGCCCAGCAACCGGTTTAGCGGATTGACCTTCCATCTGATGTGCGACAGATTGCGGCCCAGACAGAACGCGAACTTCAGCAGCAATCTCTGTAAGAAATTCAGCCGCTTCTACCCCATTTAGCAAATAGTGGTTGAATGCCAGAACGAGGTTCATTTCTTTGTTGTGCGGAGCACCGATGAATAATGTTGACTGAGATGGGGGCACGATAAGCGGTACAGCCGAGGTAGCTCCATCGCTGCCGGTATACGAGATCATCATGGGAACATCTATATCAACGGGCACTTTTTGAGCATCAGGATCAAGTACGCTATTTAGATGTTGCCTGAACTCGAAAAAGCCCATGACCTGTGTTCCCGCCACTTTTAATGAACTCAAGTCACCTTTTTCATCCAGAAAAGCAATACCCAGATTGATATCGGTATAAGTATGATAACGTTCCTGATCCAGCGGCCTTGAGCGCAGCATCGGGAATTTTTTCAGCGCCTGAGAAACTGCGTAAGTGATTACCTGAAACGGCGTTATCCACTCTTGCTGCCCGGAGTTCTCAGTTAGATGACGAATGGCGTTATCAACCAGCTCAATCGACAGTGGTTTAGCTGCCCAACAAGGTTGTACCGTACCGCTATTCAGCCGTAACGCACGATTAAGGCGCTGCTGATCTTTTGACAGAAAACCAATATTGTCATCTTCGAAATGGTCATTTCCCGGCGATTTGGTTTCGCTGTGCTTCAGGTAGTCATCAATGTGGCTGGGCAATAATGTCCCGTATTTTTCCACCAGTTGACTCAGAATGTGAGGCTCAATTTGGTGTTCTTGTGCATACAGACGGGTTTTAGGCGGAATACGCGCAGGAGCAGCAGATACCTCTGGAGCAGCCTCCACTTTTTCCACGCTAACGGGCGGAGGCGTCAACTCTTCACTGACAGGGGAAGGCTCTGCCAACTCACCGACAGCTCTGATGACCGCAATAGGCGATCCAACAGGGATAATATCATTTTCCGCAGCCAGCCATTTTTCCAAGATCCCCTCAACATCAGATTCAATGGTAAAAGCGGCCTTATCCGTCTCCATTTCATAAACAGGTTCATCACGCTTGACATGATCTCCCACCTGCTTAAGTAATTGGGTAATGACGACTTCAGTGGTTCCTTCTCCCATCGGGGGAATAAGCAACTGTGCCATAAGTTCTCCTTAGCTCATTACCGCATATACGGAGGCCAAAATGTCATCCGTGCCGGGCAAAACAGCTTTCTCTAAACAAGGATTAAAAGGAATATGAATATCTTCACGCGTCACCAGGCGCGGAGGTGCCAGTAAGGAGAAGAAATTGTCATTCTCATCCAAAAGGTCAGCAATAATGGATGCACCAACACTGGCTGTCCGGGTATCCTCTTGTACAACGATAAGCCGCCCGGTTTTGCGCAAAGATTCCGCAATCCGTTGTTTATCCCAAGGTACCAGACTACGTAATTCAATCACTTCAATGTCAATATTGTTTTTTTCCGCCTGAAGCGCAGCCATAGTCGCCAGTTGAACAGTATTTCCCCAAGCAACCAGCGTAATATCCTTTCCTGCCCTGACGATATTTGCCTGACCAAGAGGCACTGGATTCACCTGCCGGCGCTCATGACGCTCTCTCATCAGGTGTTTAGGGATCAGGATCAGACTCGGCATATCCAGACTTAACGCTGTACGGAACAACCCAATAGTGTCGGCGGGTGTCGTTGGAACAAGCACATTAATACCGGGAATATGCGCTAAGATACCGTCTGAGCTCTGGCTGTGCCATATACCGCCTCCTGGGAGATAAGCGCCATAAGGCGCATATATCACCACCGGACAGCGCCATTTCCCCACCGTTCTCCAACTTAAAGTGCCAAGTTGTGACTGTAACTGGTTGAGGCCCAACCCAACAAAATCGATAAATTGCAGTTCAACAATCGGACGCCAACCACAAGCGGACAACCCAACAGATGAGCCAATAATCGTGGCTTCAGAAAGGGGGGCATTAATAACACGATCAGGATAACGGGTGGATAAACCGCGGGTGAAACCAAAAACACCACCTTTAGGATCCTGAATGTCCTCACCAAATAACAGCACATTCGGATGCTGACTCAACGCCTCATCCAAAACCTGATTGACGGCTTTAACCTGTGTCTCTTCGGCTTCCATCTCAACATGTACGACAGGAGCCCCCTGACGATTGCACAAATAGGTACTTACACTTTCAGGATCAGGCTCTTCCTCGTGATAAACACGCTCAAATATTTCTGCGACATCAGCTTTAATGCTCTCTTTTTGTTCAGCCAACGCCTGCTCACTAAGCGCCCCCTTTTCCTTTAAATAGGCGACATAATTTTCAATAGGATCCTGTAGTGCCTCCAGTTCATCCTGGGTACGGTACAGTTTGTGAGAATCTGAATTGGAATGAGAATCTAACCGATCCATACGACAAACCAATATGCAAGGAGTTCGCTCAAATCGCGCCTTATTGAATACCTCCTGTGCAACAGGAAACAGGATTTCCGGCCTACGGGCATCAACCCGACGAATCAAGCACTCGTTAAAAATTCCCAATCGATACGGTGCCATTGCCTCTGTTGATGTACTAATGCCTAATTTATTATCGGAAACCACAAAAACTACGGGCAAACGCCTTTCAACCGCAAAGCTGACCGCTTCATAAAATTCTCCCTGCCGAGTTGCTGCATCGCCGACACCACACACGACAAGCCCATTTTTATTGTCCAACGCACTTGCCCAGGCGGCTCCAGCGGCGGGAATACATTGGGTTCCGGTCAAGCTGACTACTGAAAAGATATTGTTCTCTTTGTCACAAAAATGGTTGGACATGGTCCGGCCAGCTGAGTGAGAAGTGGCTTTTCCCATCAATTCTCTTGCCATTTCAACAGTAGACATACCACGCGCTAAGACTAATGCCCGATCACGATAGTAAGGAACCAGCATATCATCCTTTCGCATCAGCTGCGGCAACACTGCCAGCCCTTCATGTCCAGCAGCCGACACATGGAACCAAGCACGGCCCTGTCGCGTCACTAACGCACTACGATTATCAATTTCCCGTGACAGCAGCATGTCATAAAGTAACTTTTGCTCATCCAGACAATTATCCATTGAAGGGCTGTGTTCCTTAAGAGGTACTTCATTGATCTGTACATCTATCACTCTCTTTTTCCTCACAAATAGTTAACGTGGTAGTTGTCGTTATTGCGTTTAGTGCCTAATTAAAGAAGCAAACTCGGGGTAGTCCCCTATCATAACTGCCTGAGAGACTATAAGATCCCGATAAAGAAGTGAACACGGGTAATCCCACCACACGGATTGCGAAAGATGGCGATATGTGGTCACAATTTTTAATAAAATTTATGCGCCTGACGTGGTGAGTAAGATTATCTCCATGACGATGAATAGCTTTGACTGTCGCAGTGTTTCCCGAATTCTGAGCATTGTCCTGAACACAATGTAATACCATTTAAAAAACTCCAACCGATGAACAATAGCCATTCGCTAAGAGCGGAGCCAATAAACACCAGCATTTCCATGATTACGTTACGATTAAAAAAACAGGTTTTTACCTATATCTTTGAATCCTGCAATGATTAAGATACTGGAACCATTACTTTGCTAAATCATTTTAATCATCAAATCATTCCGACAAGCTCTTCGTTAAGGTATTCTTATATTTAACCAAAACATAGATCCAATAATAGCACCCATTATATCAATCGAACTTAAGACTTTATGCTCACATCAAAATTCATTATATTTTGTGATGAATGTCAATAATGACCTCACTGTATCGAATAATACATCACGTTGAAATTATAAAATCACACCGCATTAATCGTGATATTTTACAAAAAGTTAGTTTATTATCTCTTATGTTTTATCATAAAAGAATCTGTCGTAATAGAGGGAGTGATCACAAAAAGGCACTGATGTCATTTAACAATTTGATTTAGTTAAATTTATGATATCTGATGTCGTGGGTGCCATCATGCAATGAATGGCATATCAACATATAAAAATGTATTTCGCAACCATTTGAATATACTATCAATCATTTAAATGGTAAATAATAAAACAAAATATAATTTCAAATGGTTTTATTTAAATAAA
This sequence comes from Photorhabdus tasmaniensis, assembly GCF_011189505.1. Lineage (GTDB taxonomy): Bacteria > Pseudomonadota > Gammaproteobacteria > Enterobacterales > Enterobacteriaceae > Photorhabdus > Photorhabdus tasmaniensis. The sequence goes on along the minus strand of NZ_PUJU01000014.1, from coordinate 44,501 downwards.
TTTATATTTTCAACAGGTATAGATTACTTCTATAATAATGGAATCAAATACATCCTACTTTATCCCTATGTTAACAAGTTATATTGCCGCGCCAAATACACTTGATTAATATCTTAAAGCCCTTTAGGATTTTCGACTTATGGCGATTTTTACTAATAAGTAATTGATTACCATCAGCTAACTTAACTCAATTATCTTTTAGCCTAAAAACCAGTTTAACGATGTTATAGAGAATAATGACTAAATATCCCAAAGGATAGAGTATCATGAAGAACCTTCATTATCTGATTGTCACACCAGGATTAATCTTTTCAACCTCTGCCTTTACTTCACCCGCTACCAGCATCGAAGCACGTCTTGACGCACTAGAGCAACGGCTGCAACAGGCAGAACAACGCGCCACCCAAGCCGAAGCACGAGCCACAGCCGCCGAGCAACGCGCACAACTTCTGGAGAAACACACCAGCGAAACCGCTCAAGGCATTGTACAGGTAGCACAACAACCCACTCGCTCACTAGAAAATAACGCTTCATCAACCCGTAATTTACAACTGAACAACTTCGGTGATCTCAAACTGTATGGCGATGTAGAATTCAATCTCGACAGCACCAGCCGAAGCGGTCAGCTTACTTCATTGAAAACCAATGAAAACAAAAACTGGAAACCCGGCGACAAAGAACGTTGGAATATTAATGGCCGCATATTAATTGGACTGGACGGTTACCGTCGCAACCAGAACGGCGACTTCGCCGGTTTCAGTGTGCAACCATTAGCAGACATGACCGGCAAAATGAATCTTGACGACGCTGCTTTCTTCTTCGGCAATGAGAAAAACTGGCAGGCCAAAATTGGGCGTTTCGAAGCCTACGATATGTTTCCACTCAACCAGGACACCTTTATTCAGTACTCCGGCAATACGGCCAACGATTTGTATGCCGATGGTTTCGGTTATATCTATATGTTGAAAGAAGGACGTGGCCGCAGTAACAATGGCGGCAACCTGATGTTAAGCAAACACATCGGCAACTGGTATTTCGAACTCAACACACTGCTCGAAGATGGTACTTCGCTATTCCAGGATAATACCTACCATGGTAATACACTGGATAATAAGAAAAATGTTGCTTATCTACGGCCCGTAGCAGCCTGGAAAAAAGATCAGTTCAGTGCAGCAATAGCGATGGAAAGTAATGTGGTCAACAACGCTTACGGCTATCAGAATGCCCAAGGGCAATGGATTGATCAATCCAGACGCAATGGCTACGGCATGACGCTGAGTTGGAACGGTCTGGTGGCCAATCCCGATGATGGCATTGTCGCTAACCTGAACACCGCCTATCTGGATGCTTCAGGTGAACAAAACTTCACCGCCGGAATCAATGTCACATGGCACCGCTTCGAACTGGGCTATATCTATGCCCACAACAATATCAAAGAATTCAACACTGACGATATAACGGCACATATCAACCATCCTTTCAGTGAGCCGGGCAAATACGACATCCGCACCATCCATATGTCATATCTGATCCCTGACATCATGAATATGCAGAATTTTAATCTCTATCTTGGCGCTTATGTCTCTATGCTGGAGGCCGATGCTGACAACAAAATCGCCAACAGTAACAACGATCAGCGCTACGGTGCACGCGCCAGATTCAAATATCTTTTCTGATGCGGGTTAATTGATTCTCGCCGTTATTCACCCACAGCGATATTTTTGCTTATTAAAGGACTTTACAGGAAGCCTTTAATCCTGAGTGGCAGGCTCACCCTGCCACTTTTATTCAGAAACCTAAGCTATCCAGTAGATCATCAACCTGGGCCTGATTAGCGATAACACCCACGCCATTTTGATTCACCTGCGGACCATTTAACAAGCTATCAGCCTCTTTTTTCGATTTCGCTACTTGATCTGCGGGTATGTTTTCCATCAATACCATTACTAACTGTTTTTCTATTTCCTGAATAACATCCATCATCCGCTTGATAACCTGACCGGTAAGATCCTGAAAGTCCTGTGCCATCATGATCTCCAGCAATTTAGCGTTAGTGAAAGCAGTGTGCTCAGGTACAGTATTAAGGTAATTCCGGGTATCCGTAACCAATGAGCGAGCCACAGGTAATTCAACTGGATTTTCAAACCACTCATCCCAACGTTTGGTCAGTGAAATTGCCGACGATTCCAACTCATTCTGACGAGGTTGCGCCGCCTCAACACAGTTAAGCGCCCTCTCGGCTGCCTGCGCGGTCATCTGCACAACATAGTCCAGACGTTCTCTTGCATCAGGTATTGCCTCAGCCGCCTGAGCGATCGTTTGATCCAATCCCAGTTCACGTAAACTATCACGCAGCATACGCGTAAGCTGACCAATCCGGCTGATAATTTCACTGGTGCTAATGGTCTCACCTCTGGGCATGACTGGATTTACACTCATTATGTCTCCTTAGAGGCCCAATTTTTCAAATATTTTATTGAGCTTCTCTTCCAGAATAGCTGCGGTAAAAGGTTTAACAACATAACCACTCGCCCCAGCCTGCGCGGCGGCAATGATATTTTCCTTCTTCGCTTCCGCTGTCACCATCAAAACGGGTATCTTAGCCAATTGCGCATCTTCACGAATCACTTTTAACAACTCCAGACCATCCATATTAGGCATATTCCAGTCAGAGATAATAAAGTCAAATTGAGATGAGCGAATCTTAGTCAGGGCTTCCGTCCCATCCTGAGCTTCTTCTACATTATTAAAACCCAATTCTTTTAAAAGGTTACGAACAATGCGACGCATGGTTGAAAAATCATCAACCACCAGAAATTTAAGATCCTTATTCGCCATAAAAACTCCTTGAAATTATTTACCAGTCAGCACAGAGCCGCTTAAAAAAATTAAATTTATCCGCCAGCCGTTAAATACGGACAGACTGCCCCGAGCTTATTTTTGCCAGCATTCTCTTGCTCATTTTGAGGATATCCATGACTTCATCCACCGCCCCCATTTGTATTGCAGCTCTTGGCATACCAAACACCACGCAACTCGCCTCATCCTGTGCCAATGTGTACGCTCCGGCTTGCTTCATCTCCAGCAAACCCGCCGCCCCGTCGCTGCCCATTCCTGTCAGTAATACACCAACAGCATTTCTTCCAGCAAATTTAGCTACTGACCGGAACAACACATCCACAGACGGACGATGGCGATTAACAGCCGGTACATCGGTTATCAGAACCTGATAATCAGCACCATTACGGCACAATTCCATATGGCGATCACCTGGAGCAATGTATGCGTGCCCTGGCAAAATCCGTTCACCGTTTTCGGCCTCTTTTACTGTAATTTGGCTAAGTTTATTCAGTCGTTCAGCAAAAGAACGGGTAAAACCCGGAGGCATATGTTGCGTAATCAGTAGTGCCGGGCTGGTTACCGGCAACGGTTGCAACAAATTCTTTATCGCTTCCGTTCCGCCAGTAGATGCACCTACTGCAATCAGTTTTTCGCTGGATAACAGAGGTTTAAAACTTAAAGGAGCAGAGTTTACCAATGTGGTTGTTTGCACCGATAATTTAGCCTGTGCCGCCGTCCGCACTTTCTCCGCAATAAGCTCACTGTAAGCCAGCATTCCTTCACGAATACCTAATTGAGGTTTGGTGACAAAATCAACGGCCCCAAGCTCCAATGCCCTTAATGTGATTTCAGAGCCTTTGGCAGTCAGAGAAGAAACCATAACCACAGGCATTGGCCGTAAACGCATTAATTTTTCCAAAAAATCAATGCCATCCATACGTGGCATTTCAACATCCAGTGTGAGTACTTGTGGATTATGTTTTTTAATCAGATCGCGTGCCACCAGTGGATCGGGGGCGCAAGCCACGACCTCCATATCCGAGTGGCTATTGATAATCTCTCGCATAATTTGGCGCATAAGCGCTGAATCATCGACACAAAGGACAGTTATCTTATTCATAACCTCTCCTTGCCCGACCTACACCGTAAACGGTCTGTCCTTGCAAGTAGAATTCCTGGCTTATTTGAGTGACATTTTCGGAATGCCCGGCAAAGAGCAACCCATCGGGTTTTAACAAAGTAATAAAATGGCGCAGTATCCGTTCCTGCGTATTTTTATCAAAATAAATCATTACGTTACGGCAAAAGATAGCATCAAATTTACCCTCAAGCGGCCAATTGGGGTCTAACAGGTTTAAATGCTGGAATGTCACCATGTCAGCAAGTTGTGGCCGGACACGGGCGTAACCTTCATAAGATCCCACACCTTTAAAAAAGTAACGTTTTCTCTGCTGGTCTGTCAGTTGGCGCAACTCATCCAGCCGATAAACACCTTTACGTGCCTTTTCCAGTACATTGGTATCAATATCACTGGCAATAATTTTTACCCGCTGAAAACGATGCCCCAATACATCACTCAGCGTCATTGCAATTGAATACGGCTCTTCCCCTGTAGATGCTGCCGCACTCCACACCCGGTACGAACTATCATTCTTACTTGCATGTTTAGCTAACAAAGGGAAATGATGCGCTTCCCTGAAAAAAGCCGTCAGGTTAGTCGTCAACGCATTGATAAATTCCTGCCACTCCTCACTATCAGTATTGTTCTCAAGAATGAACAGGTATTGCCCAAAATCACGTATTCCAAGCACTCGTAAACGCCGAATTAAACGGTTGTAGACCATCTCCCGTTTATGAGCAGCAAGCACAATGCCAGCACGTTGATATATAAACTGGCAGATGCGCTCAAAATGCGCATCTGACAGGGTATAACGCTGAATCATGTAATTCAGTGGCGAAGACGGCAAACTGGCCGCTGAAACAATTAAATTTGATTTCATCTGGCCTCAGCGAGTCTGACTGACCGCGCCTCCGCTATCCGCAGATCTCAGCGTAAGTAAAAGTTCATTCTCAAGTTTATTTCCTGAATTATCCGGTAATTCAAACTGTGCTACTGTCTTAACCAGAATATCGGCCTGATCTTCAAGTGCCGCCGCTGCCGCAGCTGACTGCTCAACCAATGCCGCGTTCTGCTGAGTAACTTGATCCATCTGTGTAACTGCTTGTGCCACCTGATGAATACCTCGACTTTGTTCATCGGATGCCGCAGCAATTTCGGCCATCAAATCTGTGACCCGGTTTACTGAGGCGACCAATTCATTCATGGTCTTCCCTGCATCACTGACCAATGCAGAACCTTGACTTACCCGCTGAACGGATTCACTAATTAATGTTTTAATCTCTTTTGCCGCTTCGGCGCTTCGTTGAGCGAGATCCCTGACTTCACCCGCAACAACAGAGAAACCACGGCCTTGCTCACCTGCCCGTGCAGCTTCTACTGCCGCATTGAGTGCCAGGATGTTAGTCTGAAATGCAATGCCATCAATAACGCTGATAATTGCACTGATCTTCTGTGAACTATTGGCAATTGCATCCATCGTTTCCACAACGTTCGTTGTCAGTTCACCACCTTTAGAGGCTGTTTTTGATGCAGATACGGCTAATTCACTGGCCTGACGGGCATTTTCAGCATTCTGTTTTACCGTTGCCGTCAGTTGTTCCATACTTGCGGCGGTTTCTTCCAGTGATGCCGCCTGCTCTTCCGTGCGGGAAGAGAGATCGGTATTACCCTGAGTAATTTCCTGAATACCGCTATACATCAGGTTAGTATTCTCTTTCACCGAAGTAATGGAACTCACCAGTGAACGTTGCATCTCACGTAATTTGAAGAATACTTCACCAATTTCATCATGGGTGAAAACAGAAACCTCTTTATTCAGTTTTCCTTCTGCAACATTCTGGAAGTGACTTCTCATATTAGCGAATGGTTTGAGCAGATTTCTTTTTAACCACCAATGGGCTGCCCAAGCAACTACCAGTACCATTAGGATCGCTCCTGCAAACATGGCAGTTGCAATTTGATAATAAAAGCGACCATCCTGAACGGCAGTCTTAATTTCTTCTCCGATATACTGCATATATTGGTTGAAATCAGATTCCAATTGCTGCTGATACTTTTCTGTTGGCTGGTTTAAAAATGCATCATAATTACCCTGCTCCAAGAAAGCAGAGAGTTCCCTGAGTGCATTGATATATTCCTTGTAGCTGGTTTCCACGGATGCCAGCAATACACTGCTGCTATCCTCTTCATTTAATTTAGGCAGCGCGATAAATTCCGCAAAATGCATCTCTGCCTTATCCAGCGTCTCCTTAACATTAGCAACCATACTGTCAATATGGGCTTCAGATTGTTGCAGCGTTTTTCCTACAGCGATTCTATTCAGTGTATTACGCGATTGCAGCAAAGCCGCCCAGCTCAATCCTAAAGTGTCTCTCTTCTGTGTTCCCAGATCAATCCGCTCAATATAAGTCTGGTCTGTGTGAATGATCCCAAGTGATAAACCACTTGAGATTATCTGCATCAGACAAAACATCATCAGTAACAGATATAAACTGGTTGATATACGAAGCCTGCCTAACATGTAATCACCTCGGTTAACGGCTGCATATGCAGCCGTGGTTATCACTTAGTGTTTTAAAATGTTTCCCAATTAGATTGTTCTTCCATATTGCTGACTTTCTTCAACTCGTGGGGATTCGATTTAGCAGGAAGAGTCTTAACCGCAGGTAAATGCTCAGTTTTCGCTTCTGGTTGAGACTTATCGTCAAGATTTGGTAACTGAAACAGAGAAACAAGTTTTTTCAATCCAGCCGCTTGATCTTCCAGTGCAGCCGCAGCCGCAGCTGATTGTTCAACTAAAGAAGCATTTTGCTGTGTTACACGATCCATTTCGGAGATAGCCAGGCCAACCTGAGTTATCCCTTTGCTTTGTTCATCAGATGCAGATGCAATTTCACCCATAATGTCAGTTACCCGGGTGACTGAACTGACAATATCGTTCATTGTTTCACCGGCACTTTCAACCAGGACAGAACCGGTATCCGCGCGGCTAACTGAATCTTCTATTAATGCTTTGATCTCTTTTGCTGCCTCAGCACTACGCTGTGCAAGATTACGGACTTCTCCTGCCACAACAGCGAAACCACGCCCATGTTCACCGGCACGTGCAGCTTCTACCGCAGCATTAAGCGCCAGAATGTTAGTCTGAAACGCTATAGCATCAATAACACTGGTAATATCGGAAATCTTTTGAGAACTGCCGGCAATTTCATGCATCGTCTGTACAACATTCGCCACGACTTTCCCACCCTGGCGGGCAATTTCAGAGGCGCTGTCAGCCAGGTTACTTGCTTGACGGGCATTTTCAGCATTCTGTTTTACCGTTGCCGTCAATTGCTCCATACTCGCTGCGGTTTCTTCCAAAGAAGCCACCTGTTCTTCAGTACGCGAAGAGAGATCATTATTCCCGGCAGCAATTTCACTGGTTCCGTTATAAATATTTTCACTGCTGTGACGAACACTACTAACCGTATTGATAAACTCTTTCTGCATATATTTCAGGCCAGTCGCTAACATGCTCATCTCGTTCTTGCCTGAAACAGTGATATTTTGTGTCAAATCACCGGTAGAAAGTGACTTAATATTCTCCAATAATTTGTTTAATGGGTTCAGCAAACTGTGCTTGATGCTAACCCAACTAAAAATCATCGCTGAAACTAGGATCAGTATGATAATACCCAGCATAATCACTGCATTTCTGTAGGATACACTCGCATCAAATACAACATCAGAATAGAGATGATCGTTTTGAGTCAGATAGAAGTTATATTCTTCCTCAAAAGCACTCTGATATTTGCCCGTTGGCTGATTAAAGAATTCCACCGCTCGATCATGTTCAATCAGGACAATGAGTTCATGAAGTGCTGAAATATAAACATCATAGGCTTTTTTTAGACGATTAAGGCTTTCTGATTCATGAATAGGCAATTTAGCCGTCTGTTCATATTGTTCAAAACGCTGCTCTGCTATAGACAAGTTACTTCTTGCATCAGTCAGCAACTGTTCCATCGTGTAATAATTGTCAACGCCCTCATCCTTCATCATGTACCGAATGCCAGCACGGTTTAGATTGTTACGAGCCTGTAGCAAATTAACCCAGGTGTCATTCAAAAATGTCTGCTGCTCACGCATCTTATCCAATATTTCTAGGTTTTCTTTATTACCTTTCAACTCATGGAAGAAAAGTCCCCCAGATATAAATTGCAGAGCACCAAATAATATGATGACCGCCATCAACCCGGTCACTATTTTCATTCGGTTAAACATGTTTTCCCTTTTTTACAATAGATAGATCAGCATGGCTCAGTTATCGGCACAATGAAAAGAAACTTTACTGGTCAACTCAAAGAAATTTGAATATTTTTTCTGATTGGGATCAACAAGGAATAGACAAAAAATAGCTGCCATCTAGTCGTCATGGCAGCTATTCTTGATGACTATTTTTATGGCGAGTTTTTATAGCTAGTTTTTAGCCACTGAATCTACCAGCTCCATCTCTTCACTATTTAGCAGCTTCTCAATATCCACCAGAATCAACATGCGATCATCAAGTGAACCCAAGCCCGTCAGATACTCAGTAGACAATGTCACTGCAAATTCCGGAGCCGGGCAGATTTGTTCAGCTTTAAGCGATAAAACATCTGAAACACCATCAACAACGATACCAACCACTCGGTTCAACAGATTCAGCACAATAACCACTGTATTATCATTGTAGGTAACAGTTTCCTGAGCGAACTTAATTCTCAAGTCAATAATAGGAACAATAACACCACGTAGATTGGTTATCCCTTTTATGAATGCGGGCGTATTTGCAATACGGGTGACCTGATCATAACCACGTATCTCCTGTACTTTAAGTATTTCGATACCATATTCTTCATCACCCAGGGTAAAAACCAGATATCCTTCCCCGGCAGTTTCTCCCGACAATTTATTAAAAGCTTCTATGGCCGACATAACCTTACCTTTTGCTGTGAGCTTGACGATTTTCTATGAGGATAAAGCCCCATTCAATACTTATTTCTTTCTAATAACTCAGATTTGCTCAGTGCCAGTTGGTCATGATTGAGCTGCTGCAATGCAGAAATATCAACAATCAGTGCCACACTGCCATCGCCCATAATTGTGGCAGCGGATATTCCCGGTACTTTACGGTAGTTACTTTCGATATTTTTCACAACCACCTGGTGCTGCCCAACTAACTGATCAACCAGCAAAGCATAACGACGACCAGCACTCTGTACAATCACAATAATCCCTTTCGTCGGATCTGTTTTCGCCTCAGAAATATCAAAAACCCGATATAACTTAATCAGTGGTAAATATTCTCCTCTGACATGCAGTAATTTTTCATCACCAGCCAATGGATAAATATCCTCTTCCTGCGGCTGAAGGGAGCTGACTACCGCGCTCAGTGGTAAAATAAACACTTCGTCATTCACTTTCACTGACATACCATCGAGGATTGCCAACGTCAGAGGTAACAAAATTCGTGTCACTGTCCCTTTACCTGCCTGGAAGTTAATCTGGATTTGTCCTCCCATCTCCTGAATATTTCGCTTGACCACATCCATGCCTACACCACGGCCAGACACATCTGTCACCACTTCAGCAGTGGAAAAACCAGGGGCGAAAATCAACATAGCAACCTCTTCGTTACTCATGTTTTCACTGACTGATAACCCTTGTGATATCGCTTTGGCCAGAATTTTTTCACGATTCAGCCCAGCGCCATCATCGACAACTTCAATGCAGATATTCCCGCCCTGATGTTCAGCAGAAAGTGTCAGGTTACCCGTTTCAGGCTTACCCGCAGCCAGTCGAACTTCCGGTTCTTCAATACCATGATCAAGGCTGTTACGGACCAGATGGGTCAGCGGATCAATAATGCGCTCAATTAAACTCTTATCCAGTTCAGTGGAACTGCCAATCAAAGTCAGATCCACTTTTTTATTCAGTTTGCCAGCAAGATCCCTGACTAAACGTGGATAACGGCTGAACACATATTCCATTGGCATCATACGAATAGACATCACAGACTCTTGCAAATCTCTGGAATTCCGTTGTAACTGAACCATGCAATTCAGTAAATCGCCATGTGAATTAGGTTCAAGATCGTTACAATGCTGTGCCAGCATAGACTGTGTAATAACCAATTCACCCACCAGGTTGATCAGCTGATCAACCTTTTCAACTGCAACCCGAATGCTGGAAGATTCTGCACGCTGACGTGGCGATCCAGCCGGTGGCATAGGTGCAGGACGCCCAGCCGGCGGTATGGCTCTTTTTTCCGGCACCGCCACTTTGACGGCTTTATCTGCATCCCGGTTTTTAACTTCATCTTTTGGTTCGATTACCGGCAAAAAAGTGATCTGTTCTGGCTCAATCACAAAACAGAGCACAGCGGTAATGTCATCTTCTGTGGCTGATGTTACCAATGAGGCTTCCACACTATCCCGGGTCTGTTCAGCATCATAAACCTCCCCCAGATTAGCCAGTTCATCCAGCATCAAAGAAACTTCGCGCTCTTTCAGACCAGACAGATGAACCCGAACTCTGCCTTGCTGGTTTTTAGTCACAACAGGTTCCGGTTTTAATTCTGGTTCGGATTCAGACAATCCTGATGCTACCTCAGCGATGACAAGCTCAACCTCACCTTCATTTTCTTTCTGTACTTCCAATGCAAGCTGGCGCAAAGTCTCACCGATGTAGATAAACGCACTTTCATCCGGCTCCTGAGAACTTTTATAGGCATCCAACTGTTGTTGCATAATATCTTTCGCTTCTAAAAACAGGTTGATAATGTCAGTCGTCAGACTCATTTCATCTCGTCTGGCGCTGTCGAGCAAATTTTCCAGAACATGCGTAGTTTGCTGTAGCTTGATAAAACCAAAAGTCGCAGCTCCCCCTTTTATTGAGTGGGCACTGCGAAAAATAGCATTCAACTGTTCCTGATCTGGTGCATCGGGATCAAGCTGCAATAGATGCTGCTCCATATCCTCCAGCAATTCATCTGCTTCATCAAAAAAAGTCTGATAAAACGCGGTAATATCCATCGTTACTTTGTCACCTTAGTCGGTACCACGATTAGGCTCAGTACTCAGTGATTCTGATTGAGCCGATATTGTGATTTCATTGGATTGTTGTGTTGGCTCACTTTCAGCCGAATCCTTTCTAATCACCTCGTGAATTTCCTGACTATCGTTAATAATCAAGGAATTGCTACCGGTGTTTTGCTGTTCAATCCGCTCTTCCGCTTGCTTATTGAGCACTAAAATACTGATACGACGGTTAACCGGTGAACTGGCATCTTCCTGCTTCAGGCGGACCGTTGAAGCCATACCGACAACCCGCAATATCTTGCCTTCATCCAACCCGCCTATCAGCAGCTCTCTCCTTGACGCATTAGCCCGATCTGCGGATAGCTCCCAGTTACTGTAACCACGATCACCATTGGCATATTTCAAGTCATCAGTATGACCGGACAGGCTGATTTTATTTGGAATACCGTTCAGGATTGGTGCAATAGCCCGCAAGATATCACTCATGTAGCTTTCGACTTTTGCACTGCCAATCATAAACATTGGCCGATTTTCCCGGTCAATAATCTGGATACGTAACCCTTCATCCATCATGTCAATCAACAGATGTGGACGTAATGCTTTAAGGCGGGGATCAGTAATAATCAACTGATCGAGTTGCTCACGCAACCTGTTTAACCTGCGGGATTCATCATTATCTTCAACGACTTCAACCTGACGCAAAATATCGCCTTCCTGATAAAGTATATCCTGCCCTCCCCCAGGAATAGGATTAGTGCTATCACTGCTGTGTTCCCCTTTATTTATTGCAACTTGTAACGGGGTGCGGAAGTATTCTGCAATTCTGGTCAACTCCTGAGGGCTGGAAATTGCCAGCAGCCACATAACCAGAAAAAATGCCATCATGGCAGTCATAAAGTCAGCATAGGCAATCTTCCATGAACCTCCATGATGTCCGATGTCATTTTTTTTACGTCTTTTTACCCTAATGACCGAGACGTTACACTCCTTCATACTTGTTCTTCAGTTTCTTGCTGAACAGGCGCTTTCACCCGACGAACATGTTCTTCCAGCTCAGTGAAAGAAGGACGATCCGTGAGGTACAATGTCTTACGGCCAAATTCAACAGCAATTTGCGGGGCATAGCCGTTCAGGCTGGATAGCAATGTCACTTTAATGCATTGCATCATTTTAATATGTTCACCACTGCGCTGACGTAGCAAAGTTGCCAATGGCGAGACAAAACCATAGGCCAATAAAATACCGAGGAATGTCCCAACCATAGCATGAGCAATCAGCACGCCAAGCTCTCCTGCCGGACGATCTGCCGAACCCAAAGCATTAACAACCCCCATAACAGCAGCAACAATACCAAAAGCAGGAAGTGAATCGCCAATCATCGTCAGACTGGTCGCCGGGATCTCGCTTTCCTGCTCATAAGTTTCAATTTCTTCATCCATCAAAGCCTCAATTTCGTGAGGATTCATATTGCCACTCACAATCAACCGCATGTAATCGGTGACAAAATCCATCAAATGCTGATCCTTAAGCAAACGTGGATATTGGGTGAAAATATCACTCTGTTGCGGATTTTCAATATCCCGCTCTAATGCCAAAACACCATGCATACGGGATTTTGCTAATAATCGGAAAAGCAGAGCCATCAGATCCATATACATCGTTTTGTTATAGTTAGATCTGCGCATTAGCTTTGGCAAAACACGCAATGTTGCCTTAATCGCTTTTCCGTTGTTACCAACAATAAAAGCGCCGATGCCAGCACCAGTGATAATTAAAAATTCAGCAGGTTGATAAAGTGCGCCCAAATGACCACCTACAATCAGGTAACCACCGATTACCGCACCAAAAACTACGATATATCCTAAAAGTACTAACACGCGATATCCTTTAGCTAAGTTGGTGAGCGGATGGGAAGTTGAACAGTCTGAATCCAGAATGGTTGTAGTTTCAACACAGGCTACAAGAAAAAAAGTGCAAATCCGTAACCTGTAGGAATGGTTTTCCCATTTAAATTCACATTGCGCGCTGAGCAAGTCCATCCAGCAGTTGTGAATTACTATCGGCAGACTGAGAGGAAAGTTTACGTTTTTTTACTGCGCGTGATGGCGGTTGGCAAAGACTACAAACAAAGCTATTCACAGGTTGATGAGCATGAGTAATAAAAGTTCCTCCACAAGTACGGCACTGTGAAGGTTGCAACATGCCACTGTCTACGAAACGTACCAGAGTCCAAGCGCGAGTCAACGCCAGAATAGGAGCATCCCCTTCAACAGGAGGGCATTGTTCAAGATAGAGCCGATAAGCTTTAACAACCGCCTCCACACCATAGCAATAACCGCTTTTAAGTAAGAAACGATAGGCATTATAAAACATTGATGAATGAATATTTTGTTCCCAAGTCATAAACCAATCTGTTGAAAAAGGCAGCATCCCCTTAGGCGGAGGGCTTCCCCTCAATTCTTTATAAAGCTTAATTAGTCGCCCTCTGCTTAATTGTGTTTCACTTTCAAGCATTTGTAATCGTGCGCCCAAAGTGATGAGTTCCATCGCAAGATGTATATCCTTAGCTTCTTGAACTATACTTTTCTCGGCCATCTCTTATGCTCTTTTTTTCACTGATGTATCGTCTTTCGATGATAACTGCTGAAACAAATGAGTAGATAACAAAATGCCTGTGTGTATTTGTTGTAAATCATCTACTCGAGATTCCTTGGTAAGCTGCTGAATAGTTTCACTGTCTTCGAACCGGAAATTACAGACTAATTGATTAGTTTCGGCAAGCTTTATCAACTGAGGTAATGTCAATTCAGACAACGTATCAGCCATAGAATCGCTAATACCTAAACGGAACATCGCTGATGCTTTTTCATGGTTAATTAACCGCTGAGCTAAAAGCAGATACGATAAATTTATGTCATAAATATGTTTGAGCAATTCAACCGTACTCATTTGTCTATCCCGTCCGATTACATTAAAAAATCAGTTAAGTGTTCGAAAAACCACTCGTGACAAAATTCCTAAAATAGCTTAGGGATTAATAATCTCTTACATAACTAAAATATACAAGCTTAGTCATAGCAGTAACCATCCTTTGTATTACTTTTGATTCGTCCAACCTCAAAAATATTACGGTAGTGAGCTGCAAAGGTATTATCGCGTTACCTGATATAACATTTTTACTGTCGATTAAGAATATTCCTAATCCAGAACAACTTTACTCCTGAATCATCAACTTATACAACGGAAAGAGAATGCAATTTTAAATACTATGTGACATAACTCACAAAAACAAAGGCTTTTAATATGCATTTAATCGATAAATTGATCATTAATCACACAAACAATTAAATAAAATCCAAATTTCCAATCCTAATAAGTTAAATTATCTAAATAAAAATATTAGGTATATTTTTTGATTTTATACGATCTATTAAACTTATAAACTCAAAATAACGACAAAAAAAGCCACCCTTAGTCAAATAATTATAACAAAATAAGTTTTATCACTGAGTAATAGGTATAAACAATCATCTTATTCTAAGATCTGACTTTTCCATTTGTACGATAAAATAGATTGATTTTATGTAAAATCTGGTTGCAAAAAAGATACGGGTATGATCACTTTTAGTTTAGATTTGTATTTTTTTTAACCGCAAGACTTAACTAAAAACACATACCACCACGCTCAAATAACACTAACCATACAAAAATAGTATAAAATACAGTAAGATAATGAATAAAAAAACAACTACAATAGCACTTTACTGCTTAAATAACAGGCAATATACAGTATAAAGATAATCGAAAATGCAAACAATTTTGACTCCAAGCAATCAAATCAACGACACAAATCATTAAAAAAACTTATCAAAAAATCATATTTCATAATATAATAAAACACAAAAGCCTCTTGTTGATTACTTTATCTTTTTCGCCTTTAGTTTTCATATTTTAAATTATAAATTAATTAAATTTACACATAATCAATATATATTCTTTAAAAACATTAGGCATTTTAAATAAACATTAGGTTATTTATTAATCTAATATTCCACTTTAAAGATTTATAATAGATATAATTACAGATATAAAATCCTCAATCAAAATAAATATATAAAAAATACCAATCACGAATATAATCACCACTTATTATATAATTCATAAATCAATATTTAGACAAATAACATATACTATTTCAGAGTTCATGCTCTTATAATACAAATTAAATAAAATTATTAAAACAACTTTTCATCATCATACATTATTTCATGCAAAATTTACAACCCTTCTCCCAAAAACATTATTTTCATATGTAAAAAACACCAATAGGGCTGAAATTAATAGACATTCTAAACACCATTTATTTCAATGATAATCATAGATAAAAAAATAAAATCCATAAGGACAAAATAATTAATTAAGAATTGTTGTAAAAACAATCAATGATGATAAGGCAGTAAAATAAAAGCAATATCCTACCAAGATAATATAATTAATAATCATTGATAATAAAAATATCATAATATTTTCATATCAAATATATAGAAGATATTACTTTGATAAGTAATTTATTTCCCTATATAAATAGTAGTTATACTTTTTCAAGTGACTAATAACCATTCTCCGAGCATGGAAAATAATGCAACAACTGATTACAGTCCCATCTAACCACAGAAAACATTCTTAGGACAAAAACTCTAAACCCATTAGCGGATTAAATGAGAAAAGAATAAAATAGATATCGAGAATCATTATCAGTTATGCAATCAATAATACTGAATAGACCGTTGTATCTTGGATAAAAGATATCCTTCATGAGAGCAAAATACAAACAAACCGCACCTGCCATTGAATACACTGATCTGAATGGAATAAAACCACTAATACAACATTTTTTACTGAAAAAATGCCTAATATCAACATATATTCCTATATAATAAAACAATTCTGCCAATACAATAAAATAAAATAAAATATCCAATATTTTTAGCCCCTCATTGATAAAGTTTTCTCAGAAACTCCCTATCCATTTTATCTCAATGTAAAGAAAGCTACGAAATATCACATATCAAATTTTGTACTAGTAAATGAATATTTTTCATCAGAAAAAATGAAATAAAAATGCTGACAATTAACATTGAAAAAACATTACTAAAGTCTGAACTTACCGTTATATTCAAGCACTTGATGATATTCCCTAACGTCTATCTCCCTTAACTATCCTTTGTCTAATCCTCGCTGATTTTTCCCAAGTCGGGTAATATCTATCACTTTTTTTGTCTATCTGTACCTGTTGTAACATCAACATATCTCAATACCATGGCCTTATTAATGTCATTACCAGGTAAACCCTCCGTATACCGGTTCTTTTATAACATGGGATCTTTACAACACCTCAGTTCACTAAATACCACTCTTATTCCATTTCCCAGGATTCCAGCACCTACTTGCTCAGTTTGTTGGGTTATTAAAATAACATCGGAATCTAATCCTACATCATGACAAGCCATGACAGTAATAACAGAATTATCTTCGGTAAGAACTTTTACTGTCCCTCCATACTCTTTTAATACAGAAATAGCAAAGGTAACTCTCTCCTCTGCGGGAACAAAAAAAGTTAGTCATTCTTGTAATATTACGGCTCCTTCACCATCAAAAAGTAGTAAGTGTTTTTACTTTATCATTGAACAAATATCGAACTGCCAAATTAATACGCTGAAATTTTGTCTGATGGTAACCATTAGCTACTACTATTATTTTTTCACGGCATACTTCATCAAGCAGAATTATTATCTATTTTACTCTTATATCAGAACAAACTTAGATCATTTCCTCTACTTCACTTTTGCAAGTAAAATGATATTTCCACTGAAAGTTCTGAGCAGTAATAGGCAGCCAATGCCAAACAAAATAAAATGGTGACTCATCAATTTTTCTGTATCTGCGTATGATACCGGTATCAGCTTTACCCAACCAAACTTGATGTAAGAGTGACAATCATCAGCAACATCTCAATAATTAATTAGCTTACAATTACATCAGTAAAAAATACTAAAATTGAACCATCTACATTCTAATAAAACCATTTACAAATAATAACATTAAAAAATCATTATCCACATAAAGCAAATTTGTAACCAACCCATATAATAAGCAAAAGCGCAATTGGTTAAATAAAAACCACATTATTCGGAAAATAATTTCTTAATTACGCGTTGCCTAGCTGAAAAAACATGCTATAGGCAACGCTCTATTGGTTTTACATGATGGAAAAACCGTGACTCTTTATCGAACAAAATTATTATTGTTTTATACAAATAATTTTCAGATTTATAGCTCAGAAGCAATTTTCCAGTTTATTGAGCTAACGCTTCTTTCCAAACTCATACGACAAACAATCGCTTCTATCTCTTTTTGATCAGTGAGTGTTGCTAACACTTCAGCACACACTTCAAGTTTTCCAGGTTGGAGCATATCAGTGAAACTCAGTGATTGTAGCCTCACGGCTACTCCATTAAGAGCCTGTAACACTAAAGTTCTTACCAGAACTCCATCATTACTATCACACACTACGTGAATTTTATAACGCTGTGCCTGATCAGCGGCCAGCTGTCTGGGTTGTAAATTAATGCGTTGAGCAGCTTCACGTAATAATATATTTGCGCAAAGAATAATCGCTGTCGCTATCGCAGCCAGCCAATACTGCCCAAGGCCACATAACACACCAATTCCTGCGGAACACCACAAAGTTGCTGCGGTATTTAATCCACGAATATTCATGCCCTCTCGCATAATGACACCGGCACCAAGGAAACCAATCCCTGAAACAACCTGCGCAGCAATACGACCAGCACTATCTGGTGAAGTTGTTATTGAACTGAGTATAAAAACAGCGGCACCAGTCGCAACTAATGCATTCGTTCTCAAACCCGCCATACGTTGACGCCATTGACGTTCAGCACCAATTAACGCACCAAAGCACATAGCTGACAACAGATGAAAGACAAAAGGAGTTATTAACATGACATTCTCCATACAACTAAATGGATAAATAATCATGTGCATTTATTTTGCACACAGAAATTTGTGCTGAATGTTTAATTCAGCATTATTTTCTGTACATACCTGGAGGTAACAAAATGTAAATATATAACAGCATAATAGAAAACCCAATATACTATCCCCAGCGACTCCACTGAGTACCGGATAATACCGTCTTTGAGTAAGTACAGCTCAGATATTTTGAGTGGTACCGCCCGCCTTGTTCAGCAAGCAGCAAATCGAAAGGAAATGAACAGCTTGCCGTTTTATTTTTTATTCAACCAAAAACTTCGACTGTCCAATGAATCTAATCTCCTCAATAAAGTTTGCCCGAAGTATAATCAGGAGTACTTAATAAGTAAAGAAAGATATTACTCTAACAAAGAAAAAGCCCGCCACTATATTGAGACAATGACGGACTTAAAAATCATTCAGGCAATCAGATAGCAGTTACGTTTGCTGCTGCTGGGCCTTTAGCACCATTTTCAATGGTGAATTCTACGTTCTGGCCTTCTGCCAAAGTTTTGAAACCGTTACCCTGAATGGCAGAGAAGTGAACGAATACGTCTTTGCTACCGTCAGCTGGGGTGATGAAACCGAAGCCTTTAGACTCGTTGAACCACTTCACTTGACCTTTCATTTTGTCAGACATTGTGACTTTCCTATATATCAAAAAAATTTTGCCAACATGGGCATGTACTGGCCAGTTATCAGCTATTACTTATGGAGGCACTAAGAAGGAAACGGTCAACAAAGGCTATCTGAGGATAACACTTACACATAACTCATTAACTCAAGATGTCGTACATAAAGTAGGTCTGTTTATCAGGCCGGCTGCATTAACTCATGATAGAAAAAGAATAGCAACCTTTTTATGCATTCATGTTTTAAAAAAAACGCCTTCGCTCATTATTAGAGCAATAATATAAAAAATGAAGTCATTAATTATAAATTTTTTTGATTTATTCAACCTTTATCTTAATGAAAGCACTAGGATTAATCTCAATCAATAACAGTTGGTAGATTAAAATATAACAACTGATCTACGTCAGATAGTCTCTCTCATGCTAGCCTTAAGGACCGATAATTATGAAAATATTTCACTTTCTCTTCATTTAATCAGGTCAACATATGAATATCATTAAGCAGATACTGATTCAGGATCTTGAACGAATCAACATTGAAGAACAGCGTGATGGCAAACTCCGTTTTAACAGCCAGTTTATCAGCAACCATCCTTACCTTTGCCTGGCTATGCTCGTTTCCTACCT
Organism: Photorhabdus tasmaniensis; assembly: GCF_011189505.1. Lineage (GTDB taxonomy): Bacteria > Pseudomonadota > Gammaproteobacteria > Enterobacterales > Enterobacteriaceae > Photorhabdus > Photorhabdus tasmaniensis. Next base: position 25,164 of record NZ_PUJU01000014.1, on the reverse strand, counting down.
GATTCTCTCTGCACTTATCTGGTACGCCCCATATTTTGGTTTACTTTCACTGCTAGCCTTCACCGTACTTTTCATTGTTATGGCGGCTGTTTTATTATTCGAAATTAAGCCCGTATATCGGTTTGATGATATCGGTGTGCTTGATCTACGAGTATGTTACAACGGCGAATGGTTCGTCAGCGAAAAAATCTCAGACCAAGCCATTAACGAACTCCATCTCCACCCTCATGTTCCGTTGGCAATAAAGGATGAAATCAAGCGCATTATAAAAATGAAAGGTGAAATACATTTTTATGATGTTTATATCATGGCATTCCCTGAGCAATCGCATACAGAGACATCATTGCCGATGATAAATAAAAGTACTCAGTTTCAGTAAAGTAGCATAGTTATAACACAATGTGTTTATATAGCGAACAAACAATAAAACAATAAGATTTTTTGCGTTGACAGCGTTTCAGTTCATCGCTAACATTCGCCGCGTTCTCAGGAACGATTCCTCCATAGTTCAGTCGGTAGAACGGCGGACTGTTAATCCGTATGTCACTGGTTCAAGTCCAGTTGGAGGAGCCAAATTTAAGTTCGGAGATGCTACAAAAAATTTCCGACACTGTCAGATGCAAAGTCTGAGAAAAAAGCCCAATGTAAATTGGGCTTTTTTTATGTATGCAACAACACATTTAGAAATACCAACCTGATTAATCAAGAACGACTTTATAAACTCTCTCTTTAGATTTATGCAGTATGTTTACTTCACCAACAAATGATATTTCGTAATGAACTCTTACCCAACCATTACCTATATAATTGAAGAACTCAACACCACCGGGCTGACCATCAGCATTTGCTTCAGGATTAATTACAGCTAAACGGAAAATATTACTTTCATCACCATTTAAAGACTCTATATTTAATACTATTTCCCCAACATCCTGATTATCATCAGAATATCCTTTTACGTGAACGGTACCTTTTTTCAATTCCTTATCTTTAAGCTTAACATCATTGACCATAATATTGATATCATAATCAATAATACTCTCACCAATTGGCCGCCCTCTACTCTCATCATATTCATCAATATACGGCACTTCCAAATCACGACGAATCTGAATTGCCACAGGATTTTCATCAAGCTCTACAAATATACGTTGAACCTTAGAGAATTTAGCACTACCGCTTTCACTAATAGTATAATAAACACTATCGTGTTTACCGGCAGTAAGAAGAGAGTTCTTTATAGTTAAGCTACGGATATCATTACTATCTTGTACACTTGGAACAACTTCAATACTATCATCAAAAATAAATTTCAGTTCATGCTTATTTAAGATATTAGAATCAGCAAAAAGTACTTTAACGCCTGCTCTTATATCACCGCTGTCAATAACATTATCATAATTTGCCGGATATATAGGCGCAGCCAATCCTGTTGATTTAAGCTTGAATCGATCCAGAACGGCTTCTGCAACTACATTGTCACTCGCATCTGTGACTTCAGCAACAAATTTAACTGTAGCATTAACTTTTTGATCTGTTTTGACTTTTACCCATATTTCAGATGTTCTACTGATAGGATCAAATACGTTATTGTTATTTACAATTTCATATTCGCCATCATTCAAGCCATGCACCACAATTTTACTTTTATAATTTTCTAATAATACCGAGCCATCATCATCCTTTGGCACTACAAACAATCGTAATGGAACGTTAAACCAATCTTTATGTGAAACCCAGTTAGTTACATCAGTATTAATTAAAAACTTCATGACTTTTCCTCATTTGTTTTATATAAATCACCAGAAAATCAATCATTATTTTCAGGAGAAACATTATCTACTGACTTTATATTTATAATTATTTTCACCTCCTTAATAATAGTTTAACCTTATAACATTAAATTTTTATTTATTAAATTTTGTAAAATTTTTCATGAAATGGCTTTTATTTTTTCATTGCACTTTGGATATTAATGTTAATCCATTACTAAATTAAAAATATCTTAGCATGTTAGCGGTGAATAAAACTTCATTATCAATGGTGAGCTCTTTTACATCTGTTTCGGCCTCGATTAATGCCATGCTTTACAAATTGGAGGTTAGAGAACAAATTACTTTTTCAATTAAGAATTATAGACAAGTAAATTCACAAATAAATATCAAAAGACAATAAGTGACCTGTTAAAATAAATAAAAAAGAAAATTATCATTAAATATAAAAATCCTATAAATAACATTGAAATAAAGTTACTAGATATATATTTACTTATATTTTTAATACTCACAATCAATTATTTTATAAATAAAAAACAGATAATATTTCCACTATCTAACTATCATAGATAGATATTAGTTAATTCTTATATTTCCTGAACTGGAAAGTTTGATTGATTAAAAAATAGTAAAAAACACAATTTTGAACATCAGTTAATCAATCAAACTCAATTTTCACTTTTCCCCTTTGACAAGCCCTAAATACCTAGCTATTATTCGCCCCGTTCTCAGGAACAATTCCTCCATAGTTCAGTCGGTAGAACGGCGGACTGTTAATCCGTATGTCACTGGTTCGAGTCCAGTTGGAGGAGCCAAATTAGAGAAGCCCGCTTAGTGCGGGCTTTTTGCATTTCTGACCCCACTCTTCAGTTACAACGTAACATTTATAATCCTAATCAACCGACTTCCATAACATACAGTTTCCAACAAACAACCTTCATTCCGCATAAATACAGAGCAACAAGTTCAGTTTTCCAGCAAACAAACCTTATTTGTTATTTTCTGCTTTGACAAAGCAAAAGTGTACCGCTAATATGCACCCCGTTGTAACGCAATTCCTCCATAGTTCAGTCGGTAGAACGGCGGACTGTTAATCCGTATGTCACTGGTTCAAGTCCAGTTGGAGGAGCCAAATTAAGAAAAGCCCGCTTGATGCGGGCTTTTTGCTTTCCTAATCTCGCCAGTCACTGACAATGTGACAAAGACACAATAATTCTATCAAACCCACCTTTGTAGCATACCATTCCAGCAAACAACCATTATTCAGCATAAAAACAAACCAACAAGTTCAGTTTTCCAGCAAACAAACATTATTTGTCGTTTTCTACTTTGACAAAGCAAAAATGTGCCGCTAATATGCGCCCCGTTGTGAAGGAGTTCCTCCATAGTTCAGTCGGTAGAACGGCGGACTGTTAATCCGTATGTCACTGGTTCGAGTCCAGTTGGAGGAGCCAACTTCATTTCTTGTTTTACCCTCATATTTCATTTTTTTCTTGTTGATAAGAAAATCCACCTCTGATTACCCTAAGTTTATTGATTTAACTAAATTTTTTACTAAAAATTACATTCATTAATAGCTATTTAACTGTTTTGGCTTTATTATCCATTCCCGGCTTGAATATGCTGAACTCAGCATATTTCCTTCCTATCATATATACTGGAGCCGGTTTCATGACCACTAAATCATATACAATAAAAATCCGCCGCCCTGATGACTGGCACATTCATTTCCGTGATGGTGAAATGCTAAAAACCGTCGTTCCTTATACCAGTCACTATTTCGGACGGGCTATCATCATGCCTAATCTGCTTTCGCCGATTACAGACGTAGCTAGTGCTAAAGCCTATCGAGACAGAATACTGGCAGCCATCCCCGAAGGAGATAATTTCCAGCCTCTTATGACTTGCTATCTTACTGATTCTACTGATAGTTCTCAGATAGAAAGGGGTTATAAAGAAGGCATTTTTACCGCTTGTAAACTCTACCCTGCCAATGCCACAACCAATTCAAGTCACGGTGTCTCTGATATAAAGAATATTTATCCATTATTAGGCATAATGGAAAAACTGGGGATGCCTCTGCTCGTACACGGTGAAGTTACTGCTTCCCATATCGATATTTTTGATCGAGAAGCCCGTTTTATTGAACAGGTAATGGAACCATTGCGTAATCAGTTCCCGGCACTGAAAGTTGTGTTTGAACACATAACAACCAAAGAAGCTGCACAATATGTACTGGAAGGCGGTAATAATCTGGGAGCAACATTAACTCCACAGCACTTAATGTTCAACCGTAACCACATGCTGGTTGGTGGGATACGTCCACACCTGTACTGTCTGCCTATTCTGAAACGCAATATTCACCAGGATGCTTTGCGTGCCGCCATCGCCAGTGGCTGTGATCGCTTCTTCTTAGGTACAGACTCTGCACCTCACTCGCTGCACAAAAAAGAGTCATCCTGTGGTTGTGCCGGCGTATTTAACGCGCCATCTGCATTACCGGCTTACGCAACAGTGTTTGAAGAGATGAATGCATTACACCATTTTGAAGCTTTCTGTTCACTTAATGGCCCTAAATTTTATGGACTGCCCGTCAACGAAGGCTTTGTCGAATTGACTCGCCAATCTTCCATGGTCATTGAACACATTGATTGCAACAATGAAAAACTTATTCCATTTCTGGCTGGCGAAGATGCCCGCTGGGAAGTAAAAGTAGCAGACTGACATACACATGGGGATAGTCATCGTCCCCATTAATTTACATGGCCTGTCAACCCACCAGCGAATGGGCCAATAATTCCTAACAAAAAACCTTCTTACTTTCATTAAAAAGCATATACTAATAATGACTCATTCAAGAATGAGGTAGTTTGCTCTTAGTCAATGATATTAATAAATAATGTAGTGATCTGATTAGGAGGTTTTATGGGCAGTAAAGATGAAGTTATTCAAACGCATCCTGTTGTAGGTTGGGATATCAGTACCGTTGATACGTATGATGCCGTGATGCTACGCCTTCACTATTTATCCTCCCAAGATCAAACACCAGAACATGTCATGGTAGATAGAACCTTATGGTTGACAACTGACATTGCAAAGCAGTTGATATATATCCTCCAGGCAGGGATTGAAAAGATCGAATCCTCAGAATACAGCGATCTGAACCATACTAAGCACTAATAATCTCAAGCCCGGACACCCAAGTAACCGGGTGTCCGGCCTGGAGGCACATTGATTCACCCCAACGATTTTGTCTATAATACCATATCATTAGATAATAATTTCGGATTAAGCTGACTTAACTATCGCAATTGCCGAGTTGACTATCGATAGATAAGGCGTTTATTGTGAGTTCGGCCAAACAGGAACAGGGGCGTACAATAATGAAAATCTTAGTCGTTGAAGAGTGCTATTACACCCGTTCAGGTATCAGTGAGTTTTTAAAGAAAAACGACAATGTTGAAAATATTGAAATTGTTAATTCACCTTCAATTAACGAAGCTATAGATATTGTAGCACGTTTTTCTCCTGATATTATTTTAGTTAATTTAACTCATTATTGTCACCATTCCAGTTATTGTTCTCATTTACAGGAATTTATTACTCTTGTAGGTAACACACGTATCTATATATACCTTAATAGTGACTATCCTTACTGTGAAAATCATATTGCACTGAAAAGCAATACTTTTATTCTGGCAAAGAAAAGCCTGCCCTATTTACTTAATAAATTGAGTCAAATAACATTACAAGAAATTCAGAGACATCGGGCGACAATTGATGGATGTTGTTCTATTTTCAGTCCGAAAGAGCATAAAATCATCGATTACTGGATGAAAGAAGCTCCGAATTACCGGATATCCCAAAAACTAAACATCAGTAATAGCACAGTCTATTCTCATAAAAGGCATATTGCTGAAAAAATAAAAGTGCATAATAGAATTGAACTCTGTTTTATTTACAATATATTCAAATATCTCTACTGAAAAAGCTATTATCTTAAAATAAACTGGCACAGCAATCTCTGTGCCAGCTATTAACAATACTATTTAGTCAACTGTAATGAAGTAATATTTAATCCATCCTGTAGACGATGCCGGGATTTATTAAATATTTTTGCTCCATTTTCTCTACCAGCCCGACGAACACGCTGTTCCATTTCAGGTAGCCTGACTTCTTCCCCACATGCTTCGCTGCAACAACCTTCAAATTTAGCAGCACATTCCGGGCACTGAATAAACAGCAGATGACAACCATCATTCTTACAATTAATATGGCTATCACAAGACGCTCCACATTGATGGCAATGAGCAATAACATCATCTGAAATACGTTCTCCCATCCGCTCATCAAATACAAAGTTTTTACCCATAAAACGCACTGGTAATCCCTGCTCCCTGGCTTTACGGGCATATTCGATAACACCGCCTTCTACGTGATATACGTTTCTAAAACCATTGTGCAACATATAAGCACTGGCCTTTTCACACCGAATACCACCGGTGCAATACATCACAATGTTTTTATCCTTATTATCCTGCAACATTTCCACTGCCATTGGCAATTGTTCGCGGAAGGTATCAGAAGGAATTTCAATTGCATTTTCAAAATGCCCGACTTCATATTCATAGTGATTACGCATATCGACAAATAGCGTCTCAGGATCATCCAACATCTGGTTGACCTGCTCTGCTTTAAGATATTCACCGGTTTTTGATGAATCAAAAGTTTCATCTTCAATACCATCAGCCACTACTCGGTCACGCACTTTCATACGCAAAACCCAGAAAGATTTTCCATCATCATCAAGGGCGATATTCAACCTCAAATTATCCAATGCAGGATCGACGCGATACAGTAACGCTTTAAATGCTTCCAGATGATGAGTTGGTACACTTATCTGTGCATTGATCCCTTCTTTGGCAATATAAACCCGGCCAAATACTGAAAACTCAGTAAACTGTTGATACAGGCTATCGCGGAAAGCCTGAGGATCTAATATATTAAAATATTTATAAAAAGAGAGGGTAGTACGAGGCTGGCTCTCCGCCAGCATACGTGCTTTCAACTCTTTATTAGAAATGCGGTTATGTAACACTGGCATGGTGTACTTTCCTGAATTTCAAGTCATAAGATTAAATGTAATAAGTGATGACCTCCGCCATCAAGCAGGTATGATAACGAAAATGATTTTCAACGAGTAGTAATTTGTAACGCGGTAACCGGAAATCAATAATAAAATGGGAGGTCTTCCCCTCCCATCGATTGATCATGAAATCCTTCACATCACAGATTATAGGATAAACACCTCAGGTTACTCGCAACCGACAGGTTTAACTGGCTGTAATTTAGCTTAACCCTCATTCAGGGCTGGAACCAATCATCAGCACTTTCCCATGTTTCTTGCAGAATTTCTTCAACAACTTTCCTGTCATCGGGAGTACCACCCCAGACAGATAGCCCATCATTACCCGCTAACTTCACATGGGTTTTAATATCAGGCCAACGGCGTTTAAGACGGTTATCCAGTTCTACAGCAAGAGCAGGGACAGCACCTTTTGGCAGCTTCTTAGATTTATCAATAGTCACTTCTACATGCATAGTTTTTCCCTCCACGAACATTACTGTTTATACAAACAGTAATATTATCCACTCACATTGTAAATAGCTTCTGAATAACTATTTTAGTGATTATTTATCAATAAGTTATAAGATATCATTCTTTGCGGATAGCAAAACTGGATGACAGACCAACACGCTACTCTACTAGAGAAAGAAAACAGCAGGCAGTTGAGTAGAACCGGCCAGAACATGACTCACAATCGATATCCTCAACATTTCATGTCTGAAAACTTCGATATCCCGTCAAAAAGTGTCACAATAGGTGAATTGTTTTGTCCATCTTATTTGGAACCATAAATAACCTGAGAATCCATGATACACGCACCTTCTTTTCAACGCTCATTGCTTCATCCCCGTTATTGGCTTACCTGGTTTGGTATCAGCCTGCTTTACTTGCTGGTCCTGCTCCCCTACCCCATTATTTATTGGATAGGCACCCGTCTGGGCAGATTCTCCATGCGCTTTTTGAAAAAACGCACCAGAATTGCCGAAAGAAATCTTGAGCTATGTTTTCCGGAGATGTCGCAAGAGAAACGCAGTGAGCTGCTAATAAAAAACTTCGAATCCGTCGGAATGGGGATATTTGAAACAGGTATAGCCTGGTTTTGGCCGGACTGGCGGGTAGAACGCTGGTTTAAAGTTACCGGGCGGGAAAACATCCAGAAAATCCAAGCTCGTGGACAAGGAATTGTCGTTATCGGTGTTCATTTCCTGACGCTGGAACTGGGCGCCAGAATTCTCGGTTTACTCAATCCGGGAATTGGTGTTTACCGCCCAAATGATAATCCGGTCATGGATTGGTTACAAATATGGGGACGACTGCGCTCCAACAAATATATGCTGGATAGGAAAGATGTCAAAGGCATGATCCGCTGCCTGAAAAATGGTGAAATCGTCTGGTACGCACCCGATCATGATTACGGCCCACGAAATAGCGTATTCGCGCCACTATTTGCGGTAGAACATGCAGCAACAACCACAGGAACCTCTATCCTTGCGCGTCTCGCTGATCCGGCAATGATCCCATTTACCCCCCGCCGTCTGCCTGACGGAAAAGGTTATGAATTAATTATTCAACCTGCGGTAGATGGGTTCCCTAAAGATGATGAAGTGAAAGCAGCAGCTTTTATGAACAAAGTCGTGGAACAGGAAATCTTACAGGCTCCTGATCAATATATGTGGCTACATCGTCGCTTTAAAACCCGGCCTAATGGTCAGCCTTCTCTGTACGGGCAGGCTGACAAAGTTCATTAAATATCATTATGGCTGTTTCTTCATCCAAGAAACGGCCATAATGAGTTTAAATACAGCCTGATAGTCTATTACCCTATTCCAATATTGGTGTTGTACCTTTTAATCCTATTCATGACCGATTTTTATACAAAAAATAGAAACTAAAATGGCTAAATAAAAACAAAGCTAACAATCAAATGACTGTACTTTTTTACCTTTCATTATCACTCTCAATATCTGGACTCTGAAAAAATTATTTATATCTCATAACTATTATTAAATGACTTTAAAATCTTTTTATTTACGAAAATATGAATAAGTCAATAGTTCTCATCATTACGTGATAAAAAATGAGATTTCTGTCGAACTTTACCATGAAAAATGGAATATAAAGCACGAGATATCCTGTTTATTAATAAAATTAGCCGGAAAGTATGTTAAAAATATATTAATAAGACAGGATGTCATTTACTAAAAAAGCGTGGCTTTTTTGTTTGCTCTAAACCAACGCTGAGAGAGCTTTTCAAGAGCTTGATTTGTTGCACACACTACACTCCCAGAGTGCAGTATTACAGGAAAACTTAGATGCAATCCTCTATTAACAACACAAAAAACCGAACCTTTTTTGGGCACCCTTATCCATTAAGTTCGCTGTTCTTCACAGAAATGTGGGAACGTTTCTCTTACTACGGCATTCGCCCACTACTGATCTTGTTTATGGCGGCATCCATCTACGATGGTGGTATGGGTATTCCTCGTGAACAAGCAGCTGCTATTGTCGGTATTTTTGCCGGTAGTGTTTATTTGACTGCCCTGCCTGGCGGATGGCTGGCAGATAACTGGTTAGGTCAACGTCAAGCCGTCTGGTATGGTTCGATCATTATTGCGTTAGGGCATCTGTCTATCGCACTTTCCGCTTTTTTAAGTCATCACTTGTTCTTCATCGGTTTATTACTGATCGTATTAGGTACAGGACTGTTTAAAACCTGTGTCACTGTTATGGTCGGAACTCTGTATAAAAAAGATGACCCACGTCGTGACGGTGGTTTTTCCCTATTCTATATGGGAATTAACATTGGTTCCTTCATTGCTCCGCTGGCTACAGGCTTGCTGGTTCGTGACTATGGCTGGCACTGGGGTTTTGGTATCGGTGGATTGGGAATGCTGGCTGCCCTATTGATATTCCGTTTCTACACGATCCCTTTGATGCGCCAATATGATAAAGAGGGAGGTTTGGATTCAAATTGGGATCGCCCTACAGTAAAGCGTAAAAACGTCGGCAAATGGGTCTTTGCTACTGTTATCGCTATAATTGCCATTATTGCTCTGCTAATCCTTGGTATAATTCCATTCAATCCGGTCACCGTAGCCAGCACAATGGTCTATGTGATCTCATCTTGTGTAATACTTTACTTTGCCTATCTGTTCCTGTTTGCCGGCTTAAGCAGTAGTGACCGTTCGCGCCTGCTGGTCTGTTTTATCCTGCTGGTATCTGCTGCATTCTTCTGGTCTGCATACGAGCAAACACCAACTTCATTCAACCTGTTTGCCAATGATTATACTGACCGTATGGTAATGGGGTTTGAGATCCCGACAGTATGGTTCCAGTCAATTAATGCACTGTTTATTATCCTGCTGGCCCCCGTATTCAGTTGGTTCTGGCCCAGATTGGCAAAAAACAACATCAACCTAAGCAGTATCAGTAAATTCATTATTGGTCTTTTGTTAGCCGCTGGTGGTTTTGGCGTGATGATTCTGGCTGCGCAAAATGTGCTGGCAACAGGTGAAACCGTTTCTCCTTTCTGGCTGGTATCCAGTTCTCTGTTTCTGACACTCGGTGAACTGTGCCTTAGCCCGATTGGCCTTGCTACTGTGACGCTGCTGGCACCATCCCGAATGCGTGGTCAGGTAATGGGCTTGTGGTTCTGTGCAAATGCACTGGGTAATCTGGCCGCAGGCCTGATTGGTGGACATGTTCGTGCAGATCAACTGGACAGCCTGCCTGATCTGTTCTCCCGCGTATCTCTGGCTCTGATTATTTGCGCGGCCGTGTTGATGGTGTTAATTGTCCCCATCCGCCGTCTCCTCAATTATGCTGATAAGTCAGAAGCAAAAGCTCAATAATATTTATCGCCAGCATAAAGCCATCTGAATCATAAGATGGCTTTATGCCCCTAAAAACAAACTCATCAGTGTACTGCCGTTATGATTGATGGCTTAACTATATTTATTTCCCTCAGTTTAATAGTTATGAGGATCCAGATATGTATCAACTGCAATACCATCAATCCATTGAAAAATAAGCCTGTATTGCCTGTTCACCCTTATTGAGCACCATCCCCTTAAATAACCATTCAAATGTTCAACTGGGAAGCATAGCCGGACAAAAAAGCAATATCAGCCAAAGGGTTACGACTGTTAACCAATAAATTATAGAGGTGAACTCATTTAATTTACTATTCAAATAACTTTGAATAGTGATCATTTCTTATCAAAAAAGTTACTTCTGGTCATTCCCCCGTTCTGTTCAATTCGATGAGCTCGCTCAATATCCCGCTGGATTGAATCATTAAGTCTATGATTCAATCCTCCATTGATCCCATAATTAAATCGTTCATCATCCTGCCAGCGTTCGGCATATCTTTTTGTTTCTTCAACCTGTTTTTTCTGTTCCCATTTTTTCACAAGTTCATTATCCGCAGTGAGTTTATCCACATTCAAATGGTTGGATTCAAGATTTTCTCTCTGCTTCATATATTCTGCCGATGGCTTATTGTCTGCCGGAATATCACTTTTGTAATGGAAATTTAAAGCAAATGACTGGAAAGAAATTGCAGATAAAATGACGAAAATGTAACGCGATCCTTTAATCATCGTGTGATCCCTCTTTAAAACCATAACTCCAAACGATTATTAAATAATTATTGTCAATAGGAATCAACAACATTTACGTATAAAAAACCGGTTATCAATATCAGGTTTACATTTTGTTTAAACAGAGATTTTTCCACTAACCCGGTAGAAATTAACCCGCCGGCACCAACGGGTTAATAATTGATTAAAGTGTTCATCAGGAATACAAGAACGTCACTTAAAAATTAAATAGTGTTTCCTTGCCGATAAGCCAGAGCAACTGCCAAAGATTGCACTAAACACAACGTTGCAGACTGGGAACGAAATGCATCCACCTGTGCTTCTTTAACCACAAAACAGACATCACTGAAACTGGCAAGGGGGCTAATCTGGCTATCAGTAATCACTATCTGTTTCGCCCCGGCCTTCGCTGCCCTCTCACTGATCATCACTGTCTCTTCTGCATAAGGGGTAAAGCTGATTGAAACGACAACATCTTCTTGCCCAATTAAGTTAATTTGCTCCCTGAACATCCCCCCCAAACCATCCACTAATAATGGACGGCATTCCAGATGACTCAATGCATAAGAGAGATAAACAGCCACACTGAAAGAACGGCGCAGCCCAATAATGTAGATATTCTTAGCTTGAGCCAATAAGTCTACCGCGTTTTTTAAATCTCCAGGGGCTGTTCGGGTAGCTAACTGTTGCATAGCCTGCACATTTGAACGAGCAAATTCCTGCAAAATATGCTGTGGATCTTCCAGCGGCTCCTGCTCACCATCCAGTTCCCTGAATAATCTGGCTCTGTCTGCATAACTGGCGGTCTCTTCTACCATATGCACACGAAATAGCTGTTTCATTTCATTAAAGCCGCTGAAATTAAACGCATTAGCGAAACGAATTAATGTTGATGGAGGAACATCAGCTTCTTTGGCTATCACAGCAACCGTATCAAAAGCCATACTATTAGTATTATCCAGCGCATATCGGGCTACTTGTTGCAAGCGTTTACTCAATTCACCATAGCGTGAACGGACTTGTTCTTGAAATTCATTCAGATTCGATGCTACAGACATAAATCCCCCATAAAATTTATCGCCAGCAATTGTAATAGTTTTGCAGCATAAGATGAATCATATTTCATTTTTATAGTTGAAAATGAAATATACAATCCATTAATTTTCATGATTTACTATTATCATCATATTGATTAACAACTAATTAGTTACCTAATTACCAACTATTCATAAAAACATTACGCCGATCACACCAATTGCTTTTTGCGCCAAATATCATTGAAAATGAAATAAATATTCCATATACCTGTTACCAACGTTTCTGATTCAGTACAAACATTAACATCTGCAAGAGAGGCTTAGAATGGAACAAATAAAGAATTATGTCAGCGGGCAACTCATTCCTAGTCACAGCACCCGTTTTTCTCCTGTTTTCAATCCAGCGACGGGAAAACAGATACGTCAGGTCGCACTAAGCACAGCCGATGAAGTTGAACAGGCAATTGCAACTGCTCATCAGGCTTACCGCGAATGGTCTAAAATTTCACCGCTTAAACGTGCCCGTGTGATGTTCCAGTTCAAAACATTACTGGAAGCCAATATAGACAAATTAGCGCAACTGATTTCAGAAGAGCATGGAAAAATCTACTCAGATGCTATCGGTGAATTAACTCGTGGTCTGGAAGTCGTTGAATTTGCCTGTGGCATTCCTCATTTGCAAAAAGGTGAACATTCCGCTAATACCGGAACAGGCGTCGATAGCCACTCATTGATGCAACCTTTAGGTGTTTGTGCCGGTATCACCCCTTTTAACTTCCCGGCAATGGTTCCTATGTGGATGTTTCCTATCGCTCTGGCGACAGGAAACACTTTCGTATTGAAGCCTTCAGAAAAAGATCCTTCTCTTGCTGTTGAATTGGCACTACTGCTTAAACAAGCCGGTTTACCTGATGGCGTATTTAATGTTGTCAACGGCGATAAAGAGGCAGTTGATGTACTATTGACTGATCCGAGAGTCCAAGCCGTTAGCTTTGTTGGTTCTACCCCTATCGCCGAATATATCTACACGACGGCCTCTGCTCATGGGAAGCGCTGTCAGGCACTCGGGGGGGCAAAAAACCACTGTATTCTCATGCCGGATGCGGACCTTGATATGGCTTGTAACGCCATTATGGGTGCGGCTTTTGGCGCGGCAGGTGAACGTTGTATGGCATTGTCTGTGGTATTAGCGGTTGGCGATGAAACCGCTGATGCCTTGATTGCAAAACTACATCAACAGATCAGTAAAATGTCTGTCGGCCCCGGTATGACTGCAAGTAAAGAGAATGATATGGGCCCGGTTATCTCAGCCCAGCACAAAGCCAAAATCTGTGACTATATCGCCAACGGCGAAGAACAAGGGGCCAGCCTACTGATCGATGGCCGTCAACTCAATGTTCCCGGTTATGAAAATGGCTATTTTATTGGCCCAACGCTGTTTGATAACGTCACCCCAGAGATGAAAATCTATCAGGAAGAGATTTTCGGCCCGGTCCTGGCCATTGTTCGTGTACCTGATTATGCCACCGCACTAACGTTAGTTAATCACCATCAGTATGGTAACGGTACCGCCATATTCACCTGCGATGGAGAAACCGCCCGCCAATTCAGCGAAGAGGTACAGGCCGGTATGGTCGGCATTAATGTCCCAATTCCGGTACCAATGGCATTCCACAGCTTTGGTGGCTGGAAACGTTCAATTTTTGGTCCACTTAACGTTCATGGCAATGATGGGGTCCGTTTCTACACCCGCATGAAAACAGTCACCAGCCGTTGGCCGGAAAGTATCAGGTTAGAACATCATGCCAGCAGTTTTATCATGCCAACGATGGAATAAAATGGAGTTCTGTAGCATGAACAAATCAACAATGACAACCGCTCAAGCATTGGTGAAATTCCTGAATCAACAATATGTGGAAGTAGACGGTGAACAATCCCCCTTCATCAGAGGAATTTTTACCCTTTTCGGCCATGGTAATGTTGCCGGATTAGGCCAAGCACTGGAGCAAGATCCCGGTCACTTGACCGTTTACCAGGGATGCAATGAGCAAGGCATGGCCCATATCGCAACCGGTTTTGCCAAGCAGAAAAAGCGCAAACAGATTTTCGCTGTGACCTCCTCTGTCGGCCCTGGCTCTGCCAATATGGTAACCGCCGCTGCAACCGCTACAGCTAACCGGATCCCGCTGTTGCTATTACCCGGTGATCTCTTCGCCTGTCGCCAACCTGATCCGGTTTTACAGCAAGTTGAGCAATTCCATGACGCTACTATTAGCACAAACGACTGTTTCCGCCCTGTTTCCCGTTACTGGGATCGTATCTCCAGACCGGAACAACTCATGAGTACAATGATTAATGCCATGCGGGTTCTGACCGATCCCGCTGATACCGGCGCTGTCACAATTTGTCTGCCGCAAGATGTTCAAGGCGAGATTTGGGATTTTCCTGACTATTTCTTCCAAAAACGGATCCATCGTATTGAACGCCGCCCAGCATCTGTCGCCATGATCAACGATGCAGTGACACTCATCAGCCGCAAGAAAAAGCCCTTGTTAATCTGCGGTGGCGGTGTGCGCTATTCAGAAGCCCATGAAGCTTTCCGTCAGTTCGCAGAAAACTTCAATATCCCTTTTGCTGAAACACAGGCAGGTAAAAGCGCGGTGGTTGCCGGCCATCCACTTAATTGTGGTGGTTTAGGCACAACAGGCTGTCTTACAGCCAACCTGATAGCCAAAGAAGCGGATTTGATTATTGGCGTCGGCACCCGGTTTACTGATTTCACAACCGCATCCAAGTCGCTATTTCAAAATCCAGAGGTTGAATTTCTCACTCTCAACGTAGCGGAATTCGACGCCGGTAAACTGGATGCGGTCCCTGTTGTGGCAGATGCCCGGGCAGGATTAACTGCTATTGCAGAGCAGCTTATTCAATCGAATTATCGCAGTAGTTATCAAGATGAAATTTCTCAGGCGCAGGCAGTGTGGCGAAAAGAGTTAAATCGTCTATTCGAAATTCAGTATCAGGAAGGTTTTACGCCAGAAATCCCCGGTCATCTTGATGATAAATTGGAAGAATACCGCCAGACATTACAAACCCGCCTGACACAAACCAGGGTATTGGGATTACTGGATAAATACCTTGAACCCGAAGCGATTATTGTTGGTGCCGCAGGTTCCCTACCCGGCGACTTACAGCGGGTATGGCAACCTAAACAACCGGATACCTATCATCTTGAGTATGGCTATTCCTGTATGGGCTATGAGATAGCCGCTGCTATTGGTGCCAAACTCGCTTGTCCCGACCAACCCGTTTATGCCATAGCGGGTGATGGCTCTTATATGATGCTTCATTCAGAGCTGCAAACCGCAGTACAGGAAAATATCAAAATCACCGTGCTACTGTTTGATAACGCCGGATTCGGCTGTATCAACAACTTGCAAATGAGCCAGGGAATGGGCAGTTTTGGTACAGAAAACCGTTACCGGAACCCAGAAAGTGGTGACATGGATGGAAAACTGATTAAAGTCGATTTTGCCAAAAATGCCGAAAGCTACGGCTGCAAAAGTTACAGCGTTCACGATGAACAACAGCTGTTTTACGCATTACAGGAAGCCAGAAAACAGGCCTTACCCGTATTGATAGATATCAAAGTACTGCCGAAGACCATGACACATGATTATGAATCATGGTGGCGAATAGGAACGGCACAGGTAGCGAAGGATCCCGCGATAGAATCCGCATCAAAGAAAATAAAGGAGATGATTGCAACCAAGATACGTCAGTATTAACGGTTGACGGCTTGCCATCTGGCAAGCCACCTTCCCTGATGAATTTCAACACTGTTTTTGAAATTTTTATTTCGAAAATAAACTGTTTTACCCTTTTATTCAATCTTTATGCTAAACGCAGCAATAACTTAATCGAATCGATATTTTCATTGGTTTTTAAAGGAAAAATAGTTTATTCCGGCCAGTACGAATTTTACTTTACGTGATCTGATTAACATAAATCCAATATTATAATTACAAAATGCTATCCGGCACGCAAAAATATAATTTCAAAATACAGTTAAATTGAAATAAATGTTTTATTTGATATATTCCTGAATATCCCAAAAGCAGTCCTCAGGTATCAAGGAGCATCCATGTTCAACATTGCATTATTTGGCGCCGGGCGTATTGGGCAGGTACATGCAGCGAATATCGCTAATCATACAGAAACCTGTCTTTATTCCGTTGTCGATCCGAACCAAGAAAGTGCTGAATCTTTAGCACGGAAATACCAGACAAAAGTACAAGCCGTTGAACAGGCAATATCGGATCCGGAAGTTCATGGTGTTCTTATTGCCTCAGCGACGGACACTCATGCAGATCTGATCGAACTCGCAGCAAAATATCACAAAAAAATCTTCTGCGAAAAACCGGTTCACCTTGATATTGAACGTGTTCATCACTGCCTTGAAACCGTTAAACAGTATCAAGTCCCCTTATTTATTGGTTTTAACCGTCGCTACGATCCGCAATTCCGACGGTTAAAAACACTGTTTGATACCGGCACAATAGGCAAAGCCGAATCTCTGCTCATTACTTCCCGTGATCCCTCGCCTCCCTCTGCTGAATACGTCAGAGCCTCTGGGGGGATGTTCCGGGATATGACAATACATGACTTCGATATGGCACGTTTTATTCTCGGTGAAGAACCATGTTCAATATATGCCCAAGGCAGTAATCTGGTTGATCCGGCAATTGGGCAAGCAGGTGATATTGACACCGCCTTTATCGTTATGAAATTCCCATCAGGCGCAATGGCAACTATTACTAACAGCCGCCGCTCCGGTTATGGCTATGACCAGCGGATTGAACTACATGGTGAAAAAGGGTTGCTTAGTGCCGGTAACCTCAAAGAAAACAGCGTTGAACTCTGGGAAAACACCGGCTGTTTAGCCGCCAAACCAGAGCACTTCTTCCTGCAACGTTACCGAGATGCCTACATTGCTGAATGGGATCATTTCGTCAATGTCATGGCTGACCGTACCACATCAGAATGCAGTGGTTTTGATGGCAAACAGGCACTCTATCTGGCCGATAAAGCGCTTGAATCCCTGCACTCTGGTAAAGAAATCAAATTATAAAACAGGCCACACCGGAATAACTGACTCACAATTTATTTTCACAATAAAAACGGGAAAAACCCCTTTCCCGTCAGCTCATTTCTGCCTGAAAACCGGCAATCAGGCGTGGAGGATAATATGTCAGCTTTTCTCTCATTTATCGGATTTACCCTATTAGTCGCTGGCTTTGCTTATTACAAAACACATAATGCCCGGCTGACAGAATCCACTGAAGGCTATTTTCTTGGCGGGCGTTCTCTCACCGGTATTTATATCGGTAGTTCTATGCTATTAATGAACCTTTCTACAGAACATTTAGTCGGTCTAAATGGGTTAGCATTCCGAGCCGGATTTATCGTCATGGCCTGGGAAGTAATAGCCGCGATTACCATTGTTTTATTTGCTATTTATTTCCTGCCTAAATATCTGAAATTCGGCATTTCAACCATTCCTGAATATCTTGAACGCCGGTTTGACAAAAATACCCTGCTTATTACCTCAATACTATTCCTGGCTATGTATGTCATTTCACTGCTGCCAATTGTGTTGTATACCGGTGCGATTGCATTAGAAAGTCTCTTCCAGGTTTCAAATGTATTCAGCGTCGATAAAACCACAGCGTTATGGGTTATGGTTTGGGGTGTCGGTGGATTAGGTGCCATTTACGCTATCTTTGGGGGTATTAAAGCGATTGCAGTGGCGGATACGATTAACGGCGTCGGCTTAATCGTCGGTGGATTAATGGTAACAATTTTTGCCTTGCTGTATGTCGGCAATGGCGATGCCTGGCAAGGGTTAATTGCAGTTTATCAGGCTAACCCTGATAAATTTAACTCTATCGGCAGTGAGGATTCGCTGGTTCCTTTCTCCACTTTATTTACCGGTTTAATTGTTTCCAATATGTTTTTCTGGTGTACCAATCAATCAATCGTTCAGAAAGCGCTTGGTGCAAAAAATTTGGCCGAAGGGCAAAAAGGCGTCATGTTGTGTGCCTTCTTTAAGCTCATCATTCCATCCATTATTATTCTGCCAGGCATTATTGCGTTCCATATTTTCAAAGGACAAATAGATAACCCGGATAATGCCTATCCACAATTGGTACATCTGGTTTTGCCTGAAATATTGGTTGGCTTTTTTGCGGCTGTCGTTGTCGGTGCCGTATTCTCCACATTTAGTGGAGGACTTAATTCATCTGTGACACTTTTTATCGTTAATATCTACAGACAACGCATCAACAACAAAGCAACCGAAGCTCAAACCGTCGCTGTTAGTAAATATCTGGGGCTTGGGTTGGCTTTAATAACCATGATCGTTGCCCCATTAGTTGCTAATGCGCCGGATGGCCTGTTCTATCTCATTCAACAATTACAGGGAATTTTTAACGCCCCCATTCTTAGTGTGGTACTGGTCGGCTTAATGACTAAACGTGTGCCCCCTATTGCCGCTAAACTCGGCCTGCTATTCGGTATGTCCGCTTATATTATCTGTAACTTCATTTTAAAAATTGACCTGCATTTCTTTCATTTGGTCGGTATTTTATTTGCCCTCAATATTATTTTCATGCTGACTATTGGTTATTTCTTTCCAGCCAAACCATTTGCAGATGTTTATACCGAGCAAGTAGATATTACGCCGTGGTCTATGGTGAAACCTGTTGCATGGTTAATTGTTTTGGGCGCGATTTCTATGTACGTATTTCTCGCACATCATGTTCCCACAATAATAATGATTATTTATTACCTGATTGCGGCACTAATCCTGCTTTATCTGTTCTCTAAAGTGGGTAAGGTTCTGTTTAAGAAACAATAGAAAAATCTCTTTATAACGCTATGTTATCTGAAAAATCCTGATCAGATCACAACTCGAAATTAATATTTCTAAAAAAGTTTAACATGAAACAAACATTCCGTATAACAGGTGTGCGACAACAACCAGGGTTAACAAACACTCAAAAACCTACTGCACGCAATAAACGGTTTGTCAGCTTTAATTCGGAGAAACCATGATGAAAAAAATTCGTATCGGATTAATTGGTGCTGGTTACATCGGGCGGGCACATGCAATTGCTTATACACAAGCTCCGACTGTTTTCCCTCTGGCCGGCAGACTCGTGTGTGAAATCACCCTGATTACGCACCATTCTGCAACGGCGCGGGTCATGGCATCGGCTTCAATGATCAAAAAACAGTGGAAATCAGGGATTTGATTAATGGTATCGCCAACAATCAAGAAATGTGGCCGGATTTCACCGAAGGCTGGAAAGTCTCGCGTATTCTGGATGCTATTGCCCATTCTTATAAAGAACAACGCTGGGTGAATGTCACTGAAATTAATTAATTTTTTTAATTAACGCTCCATTATCGGAGCACACCATAGCAACACTTGATGTTGTACTCAATAAGGAGTTGTTCAATGGATCAGCAAAAAAAGTTTGATGTTATCTGTATGGGAAGGATCGCCGTTGACCTTTATGGTCAGCAAATCGGGGCTCGCCTGGAAGACATGGGAAGTTTTGCAAAATATCTTGGTGGTTCTTCCGGTAACGTTGCCTATGGTACTGCCCGTCAGGGACTTAAATCTTCCATGCTGGCCAGAGTTGGTGATGAACACATGGGCCGTTTTCTCCGGGAAGAGTTACAACGTGCCGGGTGTGATACCAGCCACCTGATTACTGATAAAGAACGTCTTACTGCACTGGTGCTACTGGGGATCAAAGATAAAACAACTTTTCCGCTGATTTTCTATCGTGACAACTGCGCCGATATGGCGATTACCCGTGATGATTTCAGCGAAGAATACATTGCATCAGCCCGTTGTTTGGCCATTACCGGAACACACCTCTCTCATCCGAATACCCGCGAGGCAGTATTAACTGCCCTTAACTATGCCCGCCGTAATGGTGTGAAAACGGTTCTTGATATTGATTATCGCCCTGTACTTTGGGGGCTGACTTCTCTGGGAGATGGTGAAACCCGTTATATCGAATCAGAACAGGTAACCATCCAGTTACAGGAAGTGTTATCACTGTTTGACCTGATTGTTGGAACAGAAGAAGAGTTTCACATTGCGGGCGGTGCCACAGATACCATCGAAGCACTACGCAATATCCGTGAACAGACTTCTGCGGAACTGGTCTGCAAACGTGGGCCACTGGGATGTTCTGTTTTCACCGCTGCAATTCCTGATGATCTGGACGATAGCATTACCGTACAGGGAATTCAGATTGATGTCCTCAACGTACTGGGTGCGGGGGATGCTTTTATGTCCGGCCTGTTGCGGGGCTACCTTAATGGCGAAGGCTGGGAGAAAGCTTGTGCCTACGCCAATGCCTGTGGTGCATTAGTTGTTTCCCGTCATGGGTGTGCTCCGGCAATGCCAAATAAAAAAGAGCTTGATAACTATCTGTCACGAACCCATCAGGTACCACGCCCCGATTTGGATGAAACACTAAATCACCTTCACCGTATTGGTGCCCGTAAAAATCAGTGGGATGAACTGTACGTGATGGCATTTGACCACCGTATCCAATTTATCGACATGGCTCGTCAAGCCGATACCCGCCTCAAGCGGATCCCATTATTAAAACAACTTTTACTGCGTGCCAGCCGGGAAGTGGCCGCAGAAGCTGGATTACAAGGAAAAGCGGGCCTGTTATGTGACAGCACTTTTGGTCAGGATGTTTTAAATGAAATGACCGGCCAGGGTTGGTGGATAGGCCGGCCAATTGAACTCCCTGGCTCCCGCCCGCTCTGTCTGGAACATGGCAATATCGGTTCCCAACTGATCGACTGGCCGCTGGAACAGATCGTTAAATGTCTGGTGTTTTTTCATCCAGAAGATGCTCACTCGCTTCGTTTGGAACAAGAGAAAAAAATTCAGGAAATTTATGCCGCCTGCGGTAAGTCCGGCCATGAACTTTTGCTGGAAGTGATCTTACCTGCGGAAATGAAACATGCAGATGAATACTATATCCGGGCGCTCAAACGCTTTTATAACCTTGGCATTAAACCGGATTGGTGGAAACTTCCACCTCTCAGCGCCGATAGCTGGGACAAGATTAACCATTTAATCCAGCAACGGGACCCAGATTGCCACGGCGTAGTGATTCTTGGTCTTGATGCACCACAGGAAGAACTCAAAGCCGGTTTCAATGCCGCAGCCGGAAAATCTATCGTTAAAGGTTTTGCTGTCGGAAGAACCCTGTTCGGTCGGCCTTCTCTAGAGTGGCTAAAAAATGAAATTGATGATAACGAACTGATTCAACAAATAAAAACCAACTATCACAACCTGATTAGTCTGTGGCGTCAGCGCGGATAGGAATATAACAAAATTATTTCATCTTACTGGAGACTCATAATGACGGTTCAACTTGGTATTAACCCTCTAACCTGGACCAATGATGACTTGCCCACTCTTGGCGCAGAAACCTCGCTGGAAACCTGTTTAACTGAAGGCCGTCAGGCAGGCTTTACCGGTTTTGAACTGGGCAATAAATTCCCTCGTCAAGCCAGCGTACTCGGCCCCATTCTTGCCGCACACGATCTAAAACTGGTCTCCGGCTGGTACTCTGGTGAATTACTCACCCGTTCGGTAGCAGAAGAGATTAAAGCGGTACAGGCTCACCTGACATTGTTACGCGAACTGGGGGCTAATGTGATGGTATTTGCTGAAGTGACAAATTGCATTCACGGCTATCAGCGCAAGCCGGTCCATCTTCGCCCTCAATTTCCCGCTGATCGCTGGCAAGAATACGGTGAAAAACTGACTGCATTCGCTCATTACACTCAAGAACAAGGCGTTCAGATTGCTTATCACCACCATATGGGAACCGTCATTGAAACTGCGGAAAATATTGATTATTTGATGAAAAATACCGGAAATGAAGTTGGATTGTTGCTAGATACCGGCCATCTGACATTTGCTGGTGCTGATCCATTGGCGGTTGCAGAATGCTGGGCAGAACGAATCAACCATGTTCACTGCAAAGATATCCGCCCTGATGTCCTCAAGGATGTGAAAAATTGTAAAACCAGTTTCCTTAATGCAGTGCTGAATGGCGTATTTACCGTACCGGGAGAGGGTTGTGTAGATTATCCGTCAATTTTTCAGGTACTAAAAAAGCACCATTATAACGGTTGGCTGGTGGTTGAAGCAGAACAAGATCCTGCCGTTGCGCACCCGCTCACCTACGCAACGATGGGTTATAACAACTTACACAAATTTGCCAAGGATGCCGGATTGTTTTAATTAATCACGACTTGACTTACGCAAAAGCAATACTGAGGGTAGATAATATGTCCAAATTATTATCAAAATATCGTGCACCGGATCAAAACAAACGCACTCAACATATCACGCCGGAATTTGCAAACTGGAAATATGTCCACTTCGATGTTTATGAATTGGCTCCAAATGAAAAAATCTCAATACCGGCATCAGAAAACGAAACCTGTCTGGTGCTGGTGGCTGGGAAAGCCACGGTCACCACGCCACATCAGAAATTTGCACATATTGGTGATCGCATGGGGCCATTTGAACGCAAAAAACCCTATGCAGTTTATATCACCGCCGGAGAAGCGGTTGACGTCATTGCCGACACGGCTCTCGAACTGGCGGTATGCCAGGCACCGGGTAAAGGAAATTACCCGACGCGCCTGATTGCACCACAAGATATTGACGCAGAAAAACGCGGGCGCGGCTACAACCAGCGCTATGTTCACAATATCCTGCCGGATAACAAACCGGCTGATAGCTTATTAGTGGTCGAAGTCTTTACCGATGAAGGTTGCACCAGCTCCTATCCCAGCCATAAACACGATATGGACAACGAACCACAGGAAACCTATCTGGAGGAAACCTACTACCACCGCCAGAATCCATCTCAAGGATTCTGTATGCAACGCGTCTATACCGATGACCGTTCACTGGATGAATCAATGGCTGTTTACAACAAGGATGTCGTGATGGTTCCTAAAGGTTATCACCCAGTAGCAACCATTGCCGGTTACGACAATTATTATCTCAACGTCATGGCCGGACCAACCCGCAAATGGCTATTTACCTGGGAAAAAGACCATCAATGGGTTAATAGTGAAGAATATGCTCAGAAACATAAGAATTGATGCATATCGCCAGGAAGCAAGATTTTTTCCCCTTTTAGCGCACTCAATTGAGTGCGCCGCTGCCTGTACGGCAGTGAACTAGTTAAAATTATCCCCTTGATTTGTGGATAATTTCTAAGCTGCCTGTACGGCAGTGAACAAGGGAAGCTGGAGTCGCGTAGAGTTCGAACTTTTCTAAGCTGCCTGTACGGCAGTGAACGTTTCTATTTTCTCAACATTCAAATTAATCGCTTTCTAAGCTGCCTGTACGGCAGTGAACGGTCAAACCAGTCGTTTATCTTAGCTGGTATCTTTTCTAAGCTGCCTGTACGGCAGTGAACTTTCAGGCTTTGCAGGAATAAATCTGTGTCATTTTCTAAGCTGCCTGTACGGCAGTGAACATAGAAAGTGATAATGGCGGGTTAACCCAGTTTTTCTAAGCTGCCTGTACGGCAGTGAACTGTTGCATATTAACTTTAATCTATTGATTATTAAAGAGCAAAACGACTATAAAGGAGAAAAACCCTTTTTCCAAGCACAAGATAATCTCTTAATTAAATCAATGAGTTATAATTAACCACTAAAAAAGGGTCAAAAATAGCATCCTATTTCTGGTCCCTTTCTATAATAAACTCGTAGAAAAGCCATGTTATTGCGGGTTAAAATAGTGTAAATATTGCCACATAAATTAACAACAGTAGTTCCGTGTCACGTCGTTCATTTCGGAGTATTGATGCTATGATAGGCATAACGCAGTCCGTTTGGTGATTTTTGACGATTGATCAGATCGTCAAAATCGGACTGAGTTCCCTCCAGTGATCTACTCTTTTGAAATCTTATTTAATCAATAAATAAACCCAGTACCGTGGCGGTAAAACGATACATTGGATCCTCACGCCAGTTTCAAATTGCCTGATTACTTACTGGATGAACAAGGAAAAACTCAAACAGATACATGGCAACACTAATGCAACATTGGGGCTTGTCGGGGAAAAATCTGTTCCGCTATGCTCCACGATATCAAACATTGGGCAATACCATCCCCTCGCATCCCACTCTCGCCTGTTAGGCTTGAAACGCTAACTGCGTTACAACCGCACCACAAAAAAATTAGTGACTTACGTCACACTTTTAAAATTAATCGGATATTAACCAATCAAACAAACGCGACACCATACATTTTTTGTTATATTTTTTCGATCAGATATTAAACAGATAAAACTATTCATTCTTTGTCTTTACTCTCTCTGAGGTAACCCATGGCATAGCAGCCCAGGTTACCTGTTTGATTGCTCAATGAAGGTTATCAACAAGACTATCAGCAACAGACTGCTAGCAACCTCATTGTCTTAATGCTTTTCCTCAAGGCGGTCCCTTTGACCCCTTGATTATTGATGACTACACGCAAAAAC
>NZ_PUJU01000013.1:35531-117339 GCF_011189505.1 Photorhabdus tasmaniensis | reverse complement strand
TGAACTTCGGTGTCCTCTGTCAGCATCGTTGCCGGTCAGCCACCATTCAACATAATGTGGCATTACGCGAAAGCGGGCCTGAACGGCCCGCCAACGCGTAACAAACATTATGTCGGCGCCGCCCACCGAAGGGCGCTGCGCGGTCACCTTGGCCCCGGTGCGCGGCTGGCCGCCGGGTTGAGCTTCTTAGCCCGAGAGGCGCACTGGGCTGCGCCCACTGCTGTCAGCCTCAATGCTAGCGCCCACCGCCGCAGTCGCCGCCATCCGTGGCGGCTCCGGTGCCCAAATCTACCTTAAATCGTCGTCGGTGAGTCCGCCAGGGTCAACAGCCCTGAAAGCAGGCCAGCAAGCTGGCCGCAGTTTATTCCCCCTGCCCCACCCCCGCTGCACTGGCTGCGCGCGGCTCGCACTACGCTGCGCTGCGTTGCTCGTCCCCGTGCTCGCCATCTCCGCCCCGTGCAGCCCCCAGGGGCTTCCCTGCTGAACAGCGTCACCTGCGGGCTTCGCCAGCCCGCACCCGGCCAACCCGCGTCAGCGGCGCAGGCAAGCTGCCCCGCCGCCACGGGTTCCCAATAAAACCCGGTTCGGGCAGGAAAAGCGGGCGAAAACCCGGTTATGACCTCGGGGGAAAAGTGAGCTACAATCGGCAAAGTGCCCGTCGGGACGAGTTGATAGGTTCTTTAACAGGGTGGGAAAACGCGGCGGAGAAAAAGGCTGCTAAATCAAGGGGAAAAGTCCGCTCAACGGTATGATGGCGTCGGGATAGTCCCTAAGACCCATTAGGTTGGGCGGGTAATCCTAAAACGGCAACGCATATCACCTATCAGGGCATTGATGCGACTACCGGTAAACCGTATGTCGGTTATGCCAGTAAGCAGGGACAACAGGCAGCCCAAGAGGTATTGAAATATCGATATGGTAATGATTTTGGTCGCTTTGGTGACATACCACCAGATATTTTATATGACGGTTACGGGCAGTCTGGTAAAGATACAGCACGAGGGCTCGAACAGAAGCGTTTTGAACAACTGGAGGGACTGGAAGGTACTGCCAATAAGCAGAATCCGGTTGGTCAGAAGAACGCTCGACGAAAAGAGTACCTGAAAGCAGCAGATAATCATTTGAATCAAACATCCAAACGCAACGGCAAAGGAGGCAGCCGTTGTTAATGGCTGTTTGAAAAATATGACTAAACGAATTATCTGGAAATCTGGTGATCTGATTAATATTAAATTACGGGATAACCTGTACACCATAGGGCAAATGTTAACCAGCCCAGCAATGCGATTTTATAATATCCATAACACGGATGGTACATGGAGAAATATTGATTTAAATGACATCACTCCTTTATTTCGTGTATTTGTTGGCAATGTCATTAATAAGTATCTGGTACAAGAAAAAATAAAAGATAAATCCGTTATCTCAAGTAGTAAGCCTTATGAACAATATTGGATAAAGCCTTATAGTTCTATGGATGTAGGGAGCTATCTTGGAAAAAAAGGGGATTTTTTATTTATGGGTGGAAAATTAATTGATCTTGGTCCCAATGGTAATATAAGTGTTACCCAAGCCCCTATTATAAAAGAAGATCTTTCATTACCGGAAGATCGGGAACTCATTGAAAAATACGAGTTGACCAATATGTGGGGACCTGAATCGCTAAGAGAACGCCTGTGCCGTTATTTTGATACCGGTATTAACCGTGATGACCTGAAATTCGAGGTGTTTCCGGGGCTGTGGGATGACAGGGAGCAACTGAGGC
Organism: Photorhabdus tasmaniensis; assembly: GCF_011189505.1. Classification (GTDB taxonomy): domain Bacteria; phylum Pseudomonadota; class Gammaproteobacteria; order Enterobacterales; family Enterobacteriaceae; genus Photorhabdus; species Photorhabdus tasmaniensis. The sequence continues at coordinate 115,574 of NZ_PUJU01000013.1, read as the reverse complement.
CATTAACTAGTCGGTTGCCTGTGCCTTTACGGTAAGTAAGCACCGGAAGGACCTACAGATCTTACGGCAAAACCTGCACTGCGCCGGGCTGCATTTTAATACGTTCAGGTATTATGCCCCGGAGACAGGCCGGTTTATTATGCCGGATCCGCTAGGGCTGGCAGGGGGTCTGAACCTGTATGCGTATGTGCCTAATCCGGTGTCGTGGATCGACCCGATTGGGTTGAATGGGGGCCTGAACTTATACACGTATGCGCCGAATCCGCTGTTATGGATCGATCCGTGGGGATTAACCGGAAAACCACTAAATTCTCCTGATATCGTCAAGTGGAGTAATAAAGGTGGTACAGTCTGGCAAGAAATAGACACCCAAACTTGGGTTTATAAAGATATGTCTGGTAATGTTGTTCGTTACCCTAATGGTTACCCTGACTTCTCTCCATATGAAAGACAACGTGTAGATGTTCCTAATCTGAAAGGAAATCATCATGAAAATGGAAAAACAATGCAAGAAGTGCCTAGAAAAGTACACGGCAACTTTACTCACCGTGGTGGCGCATCAACGCTAAGAAAAAAATGTTGAAGAATAGTATTGGAGTAAATTTATGCCAATAAATCATGGTATTAATATAGATGACAGTGAAATTTTATCTATTGAGCAGCATTATTCAATAATTCTTCCTGAAAGTTACCATGCTTTCTTGAAGAAATATAACGGATTTTATGTTGAAGATCCGGATGTGTGTAATCTTACATACCACGGCGTTGATGATGGTGAAATCGCTTTTGATTCTTTGTTTGGTATCAATATAGAAAATGAAAATTTCAACTTAATTGAAATGAATAATGATTATTTGGATGAATTATCATTCATAAAAAATTCTTTTATCATTGGTACAGATCCTGGAGGTAATTTTTATATATTAGTAACCGAGGGAAAACATGAGGGTGTCTATTATTGGGATAGAACTCACTTACATGTTGAAGATGATGTGCAAGATATTGCTTTTAATGAAGTAGATGAATGTGGAAACCTTTATAAAATATCTCATTCTTTCGGAGAATTTTTTAAAAAGATACTCTCACAAACTAAAGATAAAGGTATGAAGCTAATTCAAGGATTATAGAATATTCGGAAGGTCCTCGCGATCTTCCAGCCTGATTGATGATCTACCGTGGTGCATACCCACGGTAAGACAGGGCAAATTGAAGCTTACCGATGGCATCTTTGATCTGATATGATTCCTCGTCATTCACCGCACATGCCCGTATCTCTGACCAGCACAGCCGCGTAATCCGTTAGGCCAAGGCCAGCGCTTCAATGTGGGTTAATTGAATATTCTGTAAATGTTCAATCACCACTTTCATTTTATCCCCTCCCTTAGCCCGCATTGTACTCAGCCAGCACCTCACACATCCGCAGCTTAATCTCCCGCAGCTAGGCCTGTTGGTATTTGCTGTTGCTGTGTAGCCTCACTGTCCGGGTATTAGACCACAACACACTGATAGCTTCGGGAAGTACGCTGCGGCTTTTTTTAACATGTCCCTCTCTTCGGTTATCCACTCAGTTCTTTCTGCTAGGCATTTTATATGACTCAGAGGTGTCTACGAAATCCGTGTCGATTCAACCCACAACCCTTCTGATTACCTGCCTGAAACTGATGGAAGTCGATTTTGATGTAGAAACGGCCAATCAATAGTGGTTAGTTTTTTGTAGTTATAATTTCATAAAATGACTATTTACAGGTTTTACTATTAGGCGTAGCATGGGGAAATTGATTGCTTTATATACGATGGTTATCCGGTGTGAGTCATCTTAGTCACTTACTTCTTCTAAATAGCGGTTCTTCTCCATCTAATCAAGGTCAAGCAACAAGCAAACTGATGAACAATTATTTTTAATCTATCCAATGAAAGGAGTACAACAATACTTAACTCGTTACAGAACAATCTTTGAGTTCCTTTAGCACTAACTAAAGAGGAAAGACTATGAAAGGTCACAATAGATTATCGTTATTCACGCTTTTACTGTTCACTGCCAGCGCGGCGGCATTTTCGGTGCAGAACAATTGGCCCGGCACGAAAGTAGGCGAACCAACACCTAAAGTCAAAGGGATCCCCCAAGCTCTGGCTAGGAATCTGGCTAACTTTGACGACCTTGATTTCCGTGTCTACACAGACCAAAGATGGTGGGAGCTACATAAGAGCCATGCCATGGACATTATTGTTCACTATCCTGATGGTCATATTACTAAGGGCATTCGAAAGCATATTGAAGATCTAAAGTATATGTGGACATTTGCCCCTGATAACCGAATTACAGAGCACCCGGTACGGTTTGGTACTGCTGATGCGGAATGGACCGCTGTCACGGGGTTTGATGATGGGACATTTACGAAACCCATGGTTCTCGCGGATGGTAAGGTGATTCAACCTACAGGTAAGGCCTATCACCTCCCGATGGTAACACTTGGGCATTGGAACAAAAAAGGGGTTATGGATGAAGAGTATCTGTTCTGGGACGATGCTGAACTTATGAAACAGATAGGTGTTAGTAATTGATTCAACAACTTCGTACGGACTTGCTTAAGGGCGAGTCCGTAAATGTTGCAATGTATATGTTTGGGTTTTCCCCAATGGTGGTTAAGTGCATGATGACTTGCATGCGCAATATAACCAAACTATCTCTTGTGCGACTTCTACTGATCGGCCACCACGTTTTATGGGCTATCCGATCAATTACAAGTGTCGAGTAATAAACCCGCAGGAAACCAGCTCGGTGCGGTTGGTGACTTTAGTTTTGGCAAAGATATTACGCAGGTGGGTTTTTACCGTAGACAGGGAAATATCAAGTACTTGAGCAATACGTTTGTTACTTGATCCTTCTCTTACCAGGTTAATAATTTCCTACTCTTTCGCAGTCAGAATAGCCGGTGTTTCAGGCAGTAAATCTCTGGCGGCTAATTCAATTAGTGGCAAGATAGTACTGAGGCGGTTAAGGTCTTTTGGGGTAAATGGCGTATCCTGTAATAGAGAAACACCGGCAATAATCCGGTTATGCTGGCGGATAAATATTTCCACAATGTCCTGTATGTTATTTGGCAACATAAATTCATGGTAATACTTATTATTCTTCGTAAGTGTTTGTTGATCCATGCCAACCATATTTATCCCATTTTGCTGATAATTGGCAGGTCTTAATGGATCTAAATGCTGGAAATGCGCCAGATAATTTTCATGTGTTGCGTCTGAAATACCGTACAGAATGTAATTCTCAGGGTGTAACTCATTGTTCACCAGATAGAATGCTGCTGCTGAGATAGGAACCAGATGGGCAATGGTGTTCAGGCAGCTACTGATTAAGGCATTTGCACGGCTTGCCGGGAGTACGGTAGACAAAAAAGTTCTCTCTTTAGAATGTACCTAACTGGATAAATCAATATCGATGATTAGTTAAATACTAATTAAAATGCAAAATTAACACAAAACAAACATATTAATAATGTGATGTAGATTGCAATAAACGAAATTTCCTAAGGTGATGGTAACTCACTAATAACACTATGTTGGTACATATCTGAAATAATTTCTTTATATATTAATAAACGGATCTGTTTTTTATTGATTGATATTTAAATGGTTATTTTTATTTTCCTCTATCTGTTTGTATTTTTCATCATACTTATTCAGTCACTCATCTCCCTTTGGATATCGTTCTTTAGGGCGATGGTCGGTATTCCCGTTCACTTTCTATAGTGTATTTACCCTCAATAAAGTTTACAAAAAATTTACATATGAACTGTTGTGAGCGTTATTTTTACGACTGGAATAAAAGGGAACATGATGAATATGTCAACACGGCTTACTTCGCACATTGAAAAGGGCGTGGTGGGGTTTCCTACCACACTGGCAAGTTCTGTCGGGGTTATCATGGCAAGCCCGGTTATTCTGACTGCGACAAGTGGTTTTGGCATCGGTGGTGATACGTTCGCCCTGGCAATGCTGATCAGTTTTATCATGATGCAGGCTCAGGTAACGACGTTTGCTGAGGCGGCAGCTATTTTGCCTACATCCGGCTCTGTCTATGATTATATCTCTTGTGGGATGGGACGGTTCTGGGCGATTACCGGCGCGCTTTCAGCTTACTTAATTGTCCATATTTTTGCTGGTACGGCAGAAACGATCCTGTCCGGCGTTATGGCGTTAGTTAATTTTGAGAACCTCAATACGGTGATAGAAAGCCATAACGCGTCGTGGATGGTGGGGGCTGGGCTGGTTATCACATTCGGATTACTGAATGCGCTGGGTATTGAAGCGTTCGGTAAAGTCGAAATTGTGCTGACATTCTGCATGTGGAGCACGTTGGTTATTTTCAGTATTTGTGGGTTATTGATACCGTTTGCTGTGCCGCTGGAGAGTTGGTTTGGTGACGAGCTGAATCTGGGCGATCCATTGGCGGTACTGAGTCTGGTGGGTATGGCGATGTTTATGTTTGTCGGCTGTGAGCTGGTGACACCGATGGTGCCTGAAATTAAAAACTCGGCAAGAGTGATTCCGCGAGCAATGATGACGGGCTTGTGTGGCGTGGCTTTTTGTATGGGTATATATGGGGCGTCAATCAGTCATCAGGTAGAGAATGTGCTGGTGGATGCAGAAAATAATGTTCGTTTACTGGAAACACCAATGGCGATCCCTGCTTTTGCCGGTCAGGTGATGGGTGATTTTGGTAAATATTGGATTGGTATCGGATTATTACTGGCGGGAGCGGCAACGATTAATACCCTGATGGCGGCGGTGCCTCGTATTCTCTACGGTATGGCATTGGATGGCGCATTGCCGCGGATTTTCGCTTACCTGCATCCACGTTTTAAGACACCAATATTTGGGATTCTGGTTGCCGTAATGATCCCTTGTTTACATGCCTTTATTATTCAGGGTGATTTGAGCCGGATTATGCCGTTGGTGCTGGCTGCCGTATGTGCTTGGTGTGTGGCTTATTTGCTGGTGACATGTTCGGTGATATTACTGCGTATCCGCAGGCCTGATTTGCATCGTGCCTATAAATCACCGTTTTTCCCGTTACCTCAGATCATCTCCAGTGTGGGGATTATCCTGGCGATTATTCATATCACTCCGCCGGGAATGAACCCAAGTGAAGTGTATATTCCATTCGCCATCATATTGGGTCTGACTGCCTGCTATGCTCTATTCTGGACGTTATGTGTACAACGGGTGAATCCGTTTAAACCGGTACCCGTTGAGCTGGTGCTTTCGCATACTTTTGCTAAAGGTGAATTGCCGGAGGTGAAACTTGAGCCGCTTCGTTCCCTTGTCTGATCGTGTGTGGCGACGGTTGAATAAGCCCCGCTATCCTGCCGGCTATCAGGCCGGTGTTACCCTGAGCCGGTTGGAACAGAATCTTTCACCTTATTGTTGCGAGCGTTTATCAGCAAAAAGTATGCAAATCATTTTGCCTGATGGATTGCAGATTGAAGTTTATGAAAAGCCGAAGGCGTTATTTCTGGCTCACATTGTCAGTTGTTATTTTCGTTTACAGGGAATAACGTCACTTAAGGAAAAAATAGTTATTAAAGCCAAAGTTAAAGGGATATTTCGGCGAAAAACAGTGATTTATTATTGTTGTCATGGTGCAGAATTTGGGCAACAGGTTATTGATTTACTTAATGAGTATCCGTTAATTGGTGAAACGTTGGCGGAATTAGATTTTCGGGATCTCACATTGAATATTCATCAGGGGCAATGGCAGTTTGAGATGGAGCATTTTGCCGCTTCTGAGATTGTCAGCCGGTTGCCAGCCAGTCGCCGTTATTTACGCCTGACGGCTGAACAACGTCATCTGTTGCTCAGTACGTTGCTGATGTTTAGTCAGTTAATGGGAAAGCTTTAATTTAGGCAATTTCTCTGCATTGTGAATATCAGAAAAAACAGCAATTTGAGTCTATACGTGAAATTTATTGGAACATATAAGCAATATGATGTGATGGACGCTAACACAATTGAGTCATAGTAAAGGACAAAATATCAAACTTACCCTTTAAATCATCAAGTAGGATTTAACCCATACGGGGATGTATATAATTCAGTGAATTTACATTCATCCGCATGATGAAAAAGGTATATCCACAATAAATCGTATTCCTATGCATAAACTAAGATAGCGATCACAAATATTCAGATAAATTTATTGAAATCTCTTATCGAATAATTATTATGCCAGCTAAACTTATATATAGTAGATATAAAAATTTAGAATAATATAAATAGGAAAATTTAAATATCAGTTACCATTCCAGAATCTATCTAACATTTATTCAATTTCGGAGGAAATTATTATGTCCAGAACAGGTGAGCAATATATTGAGAGCTTGCGTGATGGAAGAACCATTTTTCTCAATGGAGAAAAGATCACTAATCACGTAGATCATCCTGCTTTTCGGAATGCAATCAGGAGTGTTGCTTCACTTTATGATTACCAGGCAGAACATGCTGATCGAATGACATTTAAAACGCCTGATGGTAAGAGCGTGGGATTATATTGGGAGCTTCCTGTTACCCGCGAGAAATTGATTGCCCGAGGCGAGGCGGCGTATGCTTGGGCAATGCAGAGTTGTGGCTGGTTAGGTCGAAGCCCAGATCATGTTTCTGCTGCTATCACCGGCATGATAACTCACCTGGAATTATTTGAGGAATATTCCCCAGAAAGAGCAGAGGCATTAAGAAATTACTATTCATATGCTCGCGATAAAGATATTTATTTGGCTTTTACATTAGTTAACCCACAAGGCGATCGATCTAAAACGCCCAGTGAGCATATAAAAAACGTATTTCATACTCTTGGTGTGCTGGAGGAAAAACCGCAAGGGATCATTGTTCGAGGGGCAAAGATGTTAGGGACCGCAGCTGTCCTTGCAGAAGAGGTTTTTGTTGGTGTGTTCAATCCACTCAAAGAATTCGTTGATGATAAATATGCATTGTCTTTTGCGTTACCGTTGAATACGAAAGGGATAAAAATTCTTTCCAGAAAGTCCTATGAAATGGGAAGCAATAAATTTGATTCTCCTTTATCACACCAATTTGACGAAAATGATGCTGTAGTTTATTTCGACGATGTTTTCGTTCCGTGGGAAAGAGTTTTTATTTATAAAAATACGGGAATGTGTCGCGACCAATTCCAGGTAACTGCCGCTGATGTTTTAATGGATGTTCAAGGCATGGCCCGGTATGCCGTTAAGCTGCATTTCTTGTCGGGTTTGGCCCATTCAGTAACCGAAGCCACTGGTGTCAATGAGCTTCCTGCTGTTCGAGAATCATTAGCTGAACTTGCTTGTTATGCCACTAATATGGAAGGACTCTTTCGGGGCTTGCTTAATAATCCTGATAGACATAATGAATACTATATTCCCAATCGATTACAATTATATGCTTGCCAGGTGGTACTACAGTCAATTTATCCAAAGGTAGTAGAAAACATCAGAAAACTCTCAGGAGGTGGTGTGATTATGTTACCGTCAAGTTATGTTGACTTGGCAAACCCAGAAATCCGTGACTTAATAGAAAAAACGCAATATTCAACCTCATTAGCACCGATTGAACGAGTGAAATTATTGAAATTAGTGTGGGATGCTATTGGCTCTGAGTTTGCATCACGTCATACTCAATATGAAATGTTCTATTCTGGCGCGCATTTTGTCGCTCTGTCTCGTCTTTATGATAAATATGATTGGGATTTTGCCAAGAGTATGAGCAGAGGGATTTTAGATTCTATTGATGTGAGCTAAATTCTGTATTTAATTCCAGATGCAGTTAATCGTCTTAATTTTTATAAAATTTTAAGATGCGGGATGAAATATATCCCGTTTCTTTGCTAAAGATGCGTCGTTTAATTGCTTAAAAAGCAGATTCTATCAAAATTATCTCAATGTGCTGAATTATTCATATATCTATCCGTGCATTTTGCTAGAGAATTAATTTCTCTGAAATATTTTCACATATTTATCTTCGTATAGAAAAGTCAGCACACAATTTATGCTATTGATAATAGTAATCTCAGGCAGGAAAATGCCAGTTGGCAGTAATGTGTTCAGTATGTCTGGTTCATATTGGTGGGCACCGAAGGGAGGAGAGCCGGAATGGTTGATTCGTGAGTTTGCTAAAGCGAAGAAAAAACCATTTCATTTTTATCTACAGGCGGGTTTGTTTGAAGTCAGCCGGGGTGATCGGGAGAGCATTTTGCCTAATAACCGCCACATGAAAAAAACGTTATTGCAGAAGGGCTATCCGGTTGAATCCAGTGAAGTCTCCAGTGGTCACAATTATATCTCATGGTGTGAGACGCTTTATCACCGAACACAGTCGTTGGTAACAAAATAGTAAATTGGATCTATTTTCTTCACATAATTGTCACATAGTTTATTTAGTATCCCTTTATCAGACTTAAAGATGATTTTTACTCCGATTGCTTTCTCATTAAGGAAATTCTATGTCCAAAAAGTATACGAAAAGTTTGGTTGCAGTGATGATGTCAGCTTTAATTTCAGGTGTCAGTTTACCCGTGTTGGCAGCTGGTAATCAGGATGCTAATCAAATTATGGTGGAAGGTCGGGCAATAAAAGGGAATATTACGGAATTTGGTGGTGCTCGCCGTATGACTCAAAATCAGACTGAGGCATTGAAAGCGGCAATTAATAATCATAAGGCCAAGAATGTTATTCTGTTTATTGGTGATGGTATGGGGGATTCTGAAATTACTATCGCCCGAAACTATGCGGAAGGTGCTGGTGGATTTTTCAAAGGGATCGATGCCTTGCCATTCACTGGTCAATATACTCACTATTCTCTGGATAAAAAGACCCATAAACCCAACTATGCGACTGACTCAGCCGCTTCTGCCACCGCCTGGGCTTCCGGTATAAAAACCTATAATGGCGCGCTGGGAGTTGATGTATTTGGTAAAGATCATCAAACTTTGCTTGAGCTGGCAAAAATGAATGGCAAAGCGACAGGTAACGTAACAACGGCGGAAATTCAGGATGCGACGCCAGCAGCACTTTATGCACATGTAACCAGCCGTAAATGTTATGGTCCAAAAGAGACAACTGAAAAATGCCCGACTAATGCACTGGAAAAGGGTGGGCGCGGTTCTATCACCGAACAATTGCTGATGGCTCGTGCTGATCTCACATTGGGAGGCGGTGCCAAGACTTTCGCCCAGAAATCGGTTGCTGGCGCTGGAAAGGGTAAAACACTGGAAGAGCAGGCACGGGAACAGGGCTATCAGTTGGTAAGAGATGTTAAGTCTCTGACATCAATTACTGAAGCAAACCAGGAAAAACCGCTGTTGGGCCTGTTCCATGAAAGCAATATGGATATTGCTTGGGAAGGGCCTAAAGCGGTTTATCACGGTAATATTGATCACCCACCGGTGAGCTGTAAAGTTAACTCCAAACGGGATCCTGATGCGCCAACGTTGGCACAGATGACGCAGAAGGCAATTGATCTGCTGAAAGTGAATAAGAATGGCTTTTTCCTGCAAGTGGAGAGCGCTTCTATCGATAAGCAGGATCACAAAGCTAACCCTTGTGGGCAGATTGGGGAAACCGTCGTATTGGATCAAGCGGTGCAAGTTGGTCTGAAATATGCCCGCGAACATGGTGATACGTTGGTTATTGTTACAGCCGATCATGCCCACTCTAGCCAAATTATAGAAGCTGATGTGAAATCTCCGGGGTTAACTCAGGCATTAATTACCAAAGATGGTTCAATAATGGCGGTTAGCTACAGTGACTCTGAGGGTGAAGATCAGGAACATACTGGTACTCAGATTCGGGTTGCTGCTTATGGTCCTCAGGCCCCCAATGTTGTTGGTCTGACTGACCAGACAGACTTGCATTTCACCATACGCGATGCGATGGAGTTGAAGTAATTTTTGCCAGATGATGTGTTGAATGGTAACAAGTTGAGAGTAAGGTTTTTTTAAGATCCCGCCCGTTAGTCAGATTTTCTGATTAGCGGGTAGACCTGTGTACAAGTCTCATAACCCCAAATACCCTACAAATCCGATAAAACGGTTAACATCATTATGTCAGACATTCGCCTGTATATGCTGCAAACCGGATCCATTTTAGAGAATCTCAATATATTGAGCTATCGATTAAATAACATGTATAAGTAGTACATTCCCTATTTTTTTCGTTTTTTATAACCAATATTGATATGCCAAATATTGGTTTGTATCGTCTGTTTTTTAGATTAAATGGTTATGTTTCTATCCATATAAATATTAATCAATAGTGAAGCATAACTATAAAATACTATTTGGTTAAAAAATATGATGAATTTATATAATTACATGATGGAATATGATGATATCATAAGTTATTGTAAATATAACGTTGATATATTATTGGTATAAATGGAAAGTTGTGAATATTTTTTGTTAATGCTGACAGAAATTGTCACTAATTTATGAATAATACTAGTAAGCGGTAACCGTAGTTTTTTGTAAATAAAAATAATACAAATAACGATAGGAATAATTCAGATGAAATATGCCTTTATTACCGGTGCGACAGGAGATATTGGTTTCGCAATTACAGAAAAACTATCTGAGGATGGTTTTGAGCCAATATTATTATCACGCACTCCTGAACGTCTCGATAATGCAATTAGTAAGCTACGTAATAAATATGGTAATCAATTTGCAAAAAAAATAGTTTGTGATGTTTCTGATCATGAAGATGTCAGCAAAGCTTTTGATCAACTTGATCTTGAAAATAATAAGCTGTCTGTACTAGTGAATTGCGCAGGTATTTCCGGTGGTGGAATTACCGCTGAAATAAGTCCTCAAACTTGGCAAAATGTAATAAACGTTAATTTAAATGGTACTTACTTTGTCATACATGAAGTTCTGACAAGAAAGCTAATGCTATCTGGTGGAAGAATTATCAATATTGCGTCAACCGGCGGCAAGCAAGGTGTTATTTATGGCACGCCATATTCCGCCTCTAAACATGGTGTTGTCGGTCTCACCAAATCCTTGGGGCTTGAATTAGCACGTAATGGTTCAGGCGTCACCGTGAATGCAGTTTGCCCTGGGTTTGTTGAAAGTGACATGGCAGTGCGTGTCAGAGAACATTACGCCAAGATTTGGGGTACCGATAAAGAAGAAACGAAAAGAAGAGTAGAGGAACGCGTTCCTATCGGAAGATATGTTGAACCTAATGAAGTGGCTGAAATGGTTTCTTATCTCGCATCTCCGCTCGCTGGGGCTGTAACCGCTCAGGCGCTTAATGTGTGTGGTGGATTAGGTAATTACTAATCATGAGAAATATTTCTTTATCATCTGATTTTTTTGATCTTTGGATTATAAAAATCGATGATATTGATTTAGTGTCTATTGAACAGTTAGTTTATGGTTCTGATATTACTCGCCATAATCAGATCTGTTTAGCGGATAGAAGAAAAAAATTTATATTTAGAAGGGTTGCATTGCGTTATGTTTTAAATCAATATCTATCGGATTATGAAATAATAACGAATGATAACGGAAAGCCTTATATATCCACGGAGAAAGACTTCAAATACTATTTTTCACTGAGTGCCTCGGGAGATTATTGTGTCATTGGCCTTAGTTCAAGAGAAATGGGTGTTGATATTGAAGTCACTCCCTCTAAGATAAAAATCTCAGAAATTGTTGAGTATTTTATTAAGGATGAAAAACTGGAATATATGAAAGGCATCATGTTAAAACAATCATTAGATGCCAGCCCCGGATTTAGAAGTTATTATTGTTTAATATCATTATATTACTGGGTTAGACTTGAAGCATATATTAAATTATTTGCTTCGACTTTGCATGAAGAGTTATTGATTAATAGCGCTGTTTCTGTGAAAAATATGAGAGAGCTGGAGGAAAGTACATTGCTAATTCATAATCAGGAATTTGTTTGTGCTTTGTCTCAAAAGAAGATAATTCCCACTCCGAATATTAAGAGAAGAAACTACTCCGAAATTATAAGGAACAAAGATGGATAATATTATTGATTTAAGTGTTCCTATAGATAGTAATTTTTGGGAGCCTGAAAAAGTCACGAGGGAAATAGTCGATCATAAAGCAGGTGCCAATAAATTAGGTGAGAGTTATTTGTATTTTCATACGAATTCATGGTGGAAAAGAGTTTTTGTAAAGCTATTCAAACGTAAAAAGTGGATTATTGATCATAATGATTTCCCTGATGGTATGGGATTATCACTTATGTATTATCGACTGACAACTCATACTGGAACACATATTGATGCACCTTATCACTATGGGTGGCATAAAGGGCAAGAGCAGCCGGCAACCATTACCGATATTCCTTTAGATTGGTTTTATAGTCATGGTGTATTACTTGATTTTAGCCAAAATGATCAGTTAATTGATAAACAGGCGGTAGAAAACCAGTTAAAGGAAATCAATTATAAAATAAAAGAAAATGATATTGTTCTTATAAGTACTGGCGCTGATAAATTAATAGGCTCAAAATCCTATTTTACTCACTATAGAGCTATTGAAAGCAGTGCTGTTCAATGGTTAGTAGAGCAAGGCGTAAAGATTATTGGAACAGATGCATTCAGTTTTGATCGGCCTTTTATAGAGATGATCAACGATTATAAAAAGACAGGGAATAAAGCTTGCTTATGGCCTTCTCATTTTATCGGACGGGATCACCCTTATTTGCAAATAGAACGACTTTGCAATTTAAACAGTATCCCTAAACCTTATGGATTTAAAGTGTGTTGTTTTCCAATAAAATTAGAGAAAGCGGACGCTTCATGGAGTCGGGTTGTCGCAATATTTGATAATAATATATAACTGACTGATAAAACTGAGTGCATTGTGAATATAAAAGAAGTTTCAATGGTTAAGGTTATATAAAGCAGCGAAAGATAGATTATCTTTGCTGTATTTTATTGTGAGCAGCTATATCAGCTCTATTGTAATAAATTTGTCATCTCCTTTCTGGATGATTTTTAAGAGTAAATTGAGCGATTAAGAAAAAGGCTGAATTATTATCTATAAAGATCGAATGGAGTTAACTTAATTTGGTTTAATCTGGAATATTCATGCCATTCTTGCATGTTTGGCAGATGATAAGTCAGTGAGAGACGCAAATTGATATGTAAAGGGAGTTATGGTTGGGCCTGGTGCTCATTCTCAAGAGTTTTGGTTAGGAGATAAAGATCAAATATATATATATGACAAATATTAATTTAAAGATAATCAAAGTAGTTTGAGATAACTACTTTCAGATAGGGATTTTCTTAAGTGAAAATGGGTAAATTTTATGTGAATAAAACTTACCTGACAATAAATTTGTATTCTATTTCTATCGAGATAACTATTGTGATAATAAATAACAGAAATGAATCTCAAACACAGAGAGTGGTGGTGACAGGGTTAGGTGTTATTTCACCAACAGGTATTGGCATTAATGAATTTTGGGACAATATTCATAATGGGAAATCGGGGGTCAGTGAATATAAGTGGGGAAGAAAAAAATTCGGATTCAAAAGCGGAGCTATAGGAAAGGTTGGTGATATCGATAACAAAGAATATGTTTTGCAAAATGAGCATAAATATCTGCGGTTTGCTTTGGATGCCTCCGAGATGGCAATGCAAGATGCAAATTTAACGCCTTTAGAAATTGACGGTAAACGCTTTGGTGTTGCAATAGCAACCGCTATTGCCGATGCTGCTGGAATGGAAGAGTGTTTGCTCAGAATTACCAATGGAGGCAAAGAAGAGATCAGCCCTGATTTAATTCAACCAGAGGATTACGATAGTTTTGATTTCAGTTCTGCGGCAACCTCTGTGGCGAAAAAGTATGGTGCATCCATGTCGGTGAGTAATATATCGACGGGATGTGCGGCAGGGCTCGACGCTTTAGGCATGGCTCTTGAACATATTCGTAGTGGAAGAGCTGATGTCATGCTGGCTGGTGCGAGTGAAGCTCCGCTTTGTCCACTGTCTATTGGCTCTTTTGAGGCTTTGGGCGCACTGTCATCAAGAGAACTGGAAAATCAGCAATCGGCGACCTGTCCTTTTTCTCTTGAACGTGATGGATTTGTTATTGCTGAAGGCTGTGGAATATTAGTTTTAGAGTCTTATGAACATGCGAAGAAGCGTGGAGCACATATCTATGCTGAATTAGTAGGGTATGCATCAGTCAATAATGCTTATCATATGACGGATTTGCCCGCTGATGGATTGGCAATGGCACGATGCATTGATATGGCATTGAAAGATGCCAGGATCGCCCCATCAGCAGTAAATTATATTAGTGCGCATGGAAGTTCTACAGCTCAAAATGATATTAATGAGTCAAATGCAATTAAATTTATTTTGGGAGAAAAAGCATTTGATATTCCAATTAACTCATTAAAGTCAATGACAGGTCATGCTTTAGCTGCCGCTAATGCTATAGAATCTGTTGCATTATGCTTGGAAATAGAAAGGCAATATATTCACCCAACAATTAATTATCAAACCCCGGATCCTGATTGTGATTTAGATTATATCCCTAATCAAGGTTGCGCATATCCTATTGACACCGCGTTAAAATTGTCCAGTGGTTTTTCCGGTATTCACAGTGTTATTGTTATGAGGGCAGTTAACAATGCGTAGAAGAGTTGTTGTTACCGGTGTTGGCGCAATACATCCTGATGGCAAGGATGTGACATCCATCAAGTCAAATCTGATGCAGAAGCTCTTGGGCCAAAACTCGATAAATAATATGACCTCAAGCCCTGTAATCAGGACATTGAGTGATCCCGATGAAAAAAAATATATCAATAGTCGCTTAAAGCGTAAAATTGATGACTTTTCTATTTATGGTATCGTCGCTGTTGAGATGGCATTAAAAGAGAGTAGATTAGATTTAGACAAGATTGATCCTAATCGCGTTGGGATATATGTTGGCAATTGCTTTGGTGGATGGAAACATATTGAAGACGAAGTTAAAGCGCTCCATATTGAAGGAATACAGGGAATGGGTCCTTATGTCGCTACGGCATGGTTCCCTGCTGCACTCCAGGGGCAGTTATCACTTCTTTATGGTTTTAGTGCACAATCTAAAACATTTTCTACATCGGATGTGGCAGGGATACAAGCAATAGGTTATGCGGCTGAAGCTATTTCTAATGGTGTAGCGGAAGTTATGTTATGTGGTGCGTCAGAACATCTTTCGAGCCCATTAGTTAAAAATTTACTTGAGCAGAGATCAGCACCAAGAAACTCTGAAATATTTGGCGAAAAATTACCAGAAAATTTCTCGGAAGGGGCTGCATTTCTGGTTATAGAAGAAATGCAACATGCTTTAGAACGTGGCGCTTCGATATTGTGTGAATTAACCGGCTTTATTGATTATTTTTCACCTGATAAAAATACAAGAAGTGACACCTTGGAATATACTGCTGAACTATTCAGCCATAATGAGAATTCTGCATTTATTATGGATGGAGTATATGATGATGAAAAGGAAATAACGAGTAAAGTATTTTCAGATAAAGATATAAAAACATCTTTTGTAAATCTGAGACCTTATTTAAATAATCAATTTTCGGTCAGTGGCGTGATTGATTCAGTCCTGGCTTCGTCATTCTTATCAGAAAATAATGGAGAACAGCAGCCTATTACAATAAATGAACTTTCAAATATTAATCAGATAGTCATTCAGCGTCTCAGTAACAAAGGTCATGTATGTGCGTTGAGTCTTTCAGCTATTTAATCTATAAAATATTTAAATTTGCGAGTGAAATATATGAATAACAATCCAGAAGTAAAAATAAAAACTATTTTGTCGTCTTTTGTTAATGTTAATTTTGATGATTTCAATATGGATGCAGATCTTGCTCAAGCTTATGATATGGATTCTACGGAATTAGCTGACTTAGCAAAAGAAATTGGGAAAGAATTTGGTGTTTCTGTGACTAAGAGTCAATTCAGTAATTGGGAAACAGGAAGAGCTGTCCTTGATTTCGTCTCAGCAAATTTAAGTGATAAAAATTAATTGTTAATCAAAGGGAAGCAGAAATGAAGCTAATTTCTATGTTGTTACATTCAGAGCGTGATAATTTAAATAACGATTGTATTATCACTAAGGATTCTCATTATACAAGAAAAGAGGTAATATTTTCTGTTTCCCATTTAATTGATAATTTACACAATAGAGGAATTCATAAAGATAATAAAGTTATCGTTATATTTGAACATGATGAATTAGGTATTTTCTTCTTGGCGGCGGCCAGTGCTATGGGATTACATTTGTTAATGCCCTATAATTTATCATCAGCGACAATCGATGAATGGATCAATTTTACTAATGAAGTTCAATACGATTTTGTTGTTTATCTTAAAAAAGATAAACATTTTGTTGAAAAATTAAAAGAAAACGGTATTAATGTTATTGATGTTTCAGATCATGAGATCAATGCTAATGATATAGAAGAAACCCCAGTTATTACCTATTCACCACAATCTATTGCTAATTTTATTGTACTTTTTACGAGTGGAAGTACGGGTAAACCGAAAGCAATTAGCATTTCAGAATCTTTAGTATGCCAACGAATTTGCACAGTAACAGAAAAATTAAAGTTTACTCAGGATGCTAAAATATTCATGTCAGGTTTATTGAATAATACTACCGGCGTGATTTTCTCTTTCGGTGCATTATTACATCAGTCAATACTTTTTATACCAGAAGACAGGAATATAGAGAAATGGCCTGCTTATATTTCACATAATAAAATTACGCATATTATGTTACGCCCAGAGTCGATGAAATTATTTGTTAAATCGGCAGAAAAACAGGATATTGATCTCACTTGCTTACACGTTGTTGCTTATGGGGCTGCGGCTATGCCGCCCAGTGTACTTGAGAAAGGACGTAAATTAATCGGCTGTGAATGGATGCAGGGATACGGATTAAGTGAAACTTATGGTCCGTTCTGCTGGGTGGATGAGCAAGATCATCGTGATAAAAAATATCTCGACTCAGTTTATTGTGTTGGAAAGATTGATAATACATTGGAAGTTGCTATTAAACCCATTACGGGCTCATCTGATAATATTGGAGAAATTATACTAAGAGGTAACAGTATAATGGAAGGATATTATGATGTGATTTCAGGGGAAATTACGCCTCCTGATGCGTGGTTTGCCACCGGTGATTTGGGTTATATCGATGACGATGATTATTTAATTTTAAAGGGACGTAAGCAAAATACATTTATGAGTGCTAACGGACATCGGATTTACCCTGAAGAAGTTGAATCTATTTTATCAAGAGTACCCAATGTGAATATTGCTACTGTTGTTGGTTTTTCTTTCTATGAAAATGGTGTTGCTATTAACCAACCTGTTGCCTGTATGAGTGGCGATATATCGAAGAAATTATTACCTGAAATTGAAAATATTCTTTCATCATTTCTGAGTGCTAAATTAAGTCAGGAAAAATGGCCTGACTGGTTCTATGTTACTGGTGAGTCTTTTCCGAAAAGCCATAACGATAAGATACTAAAATCAGAGTTAATTAAATCAATCGATCCTAAGAAATTATTTAAATTGAGGAATAAACAATGAATTATTACGAATCACATTCAATCATCTGTAATACACAGGTAGAAAAAGTATATCAGGTTATTGTCAATTCTGAAAAGTGGCCAGAAATATTTGAGCCTTGTCAGGAAGTGAAGGCTATCTTTAGAGATAAAGACAGTGAAAAAATAGAAATTAAAGCATTAATTAACGGTATCATTATGCAGTGGGTATCAGAGCGTAAATTTCATGCAGAAACACTCAGTATAAAATCAAAACTGACCAAGCCAATGACATTAGTCAAAGAGATGGAGACGTCATGGCGGGTTATTAAGATCAACTCTCAACAATGTATGCTTATGTTAGAGCATGATTATGATATTGAACCAGAAATAACAGGATTAGTTGCTGGTGTTGAAACCACTCAGCAGGCTCATGAATTTATTAGTAGAGGAATTGATCTTAACTCAGTTAAGGAGCTTAAGAATATAAAGAATATTGTAGAAATAAATGAAGGCCAGGAAAGAAATTTAAACGGAAATCTGACTCATTCAATAATATGTGAGGCACCGGCAAAGGATGTATATACTTTGGTTAAAGATGTCTCTTATTGGCCTGATATTTTCTCATTTTGTGAAAGTACTGAGGTATTAAATAGAATAGACGATTCAGAACTTGTTGAAATTAAAGCAAGACAAAATAATAAAACAGTAAGCTGGCAAACAAAGCGATATTATTTTGATTCTATTTATAGGATTGATTATGTCCTGCTTAAACCTATGCCATTATTAAAGGCAATGAGTGGGAGATGGCAAGTTATTCCTATTAATGATCAACGTTGTCTTCTGACGGTACAGAGGAATTGGTCTTTATTAGACGATATAAGCGGGATTATTGATGATGTTGATAATCATGAACAGGCTAATTTCTTTATTATCTCATTTACTAATGACAATACTCAAATGGAGATGGACAGTATAAAGAGTAAGGTGGAAAGTAATAATAAATCAGATTTATTAACTTTTACAACAGGATATTATATTCCTCATCAAATTGATAAAGTTTACGATATCTTTTTAAATATCAATGATTGGGATCAGATATTACCTCATTGTGATTCAGTGAAAATAATTCACAATGATGATAGGCACCAAGAGTTTAATATGGAGGTGTCAACGCCGAATGGAAATGAGACTTTCCGTAGCATACGATTCTGTGATAGAGATAATTTCTTGATTGAATATTTTCAACCAGAGCCTCCATTAGTATTAAAATCTCATAGCGGTTCATGGCGTATATTTAGCAGAGGAAGTGGCTCATTCATTGTTTCTAATCATCGTGTTGAATTAGATCATAATTTATGTGCAATCAAGTTTGGTATAGAAGATAAATTAAGACAACAAGAAATAGTGAAGAATGCTATTTCAGCAAATAGTAAGAAAATGGTTTTTGCCTGCAAAGAGTGGTTAGACGATCGTATCCAGTAAATTAAAGGAAAATACAATGAATAATAAGAATAAACCAAATAGAATTTCGGCAGCACTTTTTTCTACTTGTGGTTATTTTATGCCAAGACTTTTTTTCTTAAATTCTCAATATGCACCTCAGGTTCATTGGGGAGATGTGGTTGAGGCATTGAGTCATTTTCAGGAGGAAAACTTAGATTTATCATCCGAAGAATTCTGGCATGAGTGGATGATTAATTGGTCAAAAGTGGGTGATAATTATATCAGTATCGCTAATTCTGCTAAAAATGAAGTCAGTTATGTTCGTGCTTTGAAGAGTGCTGCTGCTTGTTATCATTGGGCTGAATTTATGTATTTCAGTGATAAAAGTAGAAAGATCCAGCTCAGAGAGTATATTCGCTCATGTTTTTTATCCGGTATAAAATATAGTGATTTACTGGTTGAGCATCAGTATATTATTGTTGATAAATTTCATATGCCGTTCTTCCTTATATTTCCTAAAGGGTATAAAGAAGAAGAGAATAATCCTTTACCTTGTGTTATTTTATCCAATGGATTGGATTCAATGACTGAAATTGAAATATTATCTTTAGCGGAACTTTTCTTGGAAAAAGGTATGGCGGTAGCTATATTTGATGGACCAGGGCAAGGAGTAAACCTTGGAAAATCGCCATTAGCTATTGATATGGAATTATATGTTACCTCTATACTTAAATTATTAGAAGATGATGCTAGAATTAATAGTGGCCTTCTCTGTTTCTTAGGAATTAGTTTCGGCGGTTATTTTGCTTTACGTCTTGCGCAAAAAATTGGCGATAAATTTTGCTGTATAGTTAATTTGTCTGGTGGGCCTGAAATAGCAGACTTTGATAAATTACCCAGAAGACTTAAAGCAGATTTTCAGTTTGCCTTTATGCAAGATAATCATATGCAGTCTCTTTTTGATGAAATAAAATTAGACCTGTCTTTAACTTGTAAAACAAAGGTTTTTACTGTTCATGGCGCATTAGATGATATATTTTCGATTGATAAAGTTAGAGAATTAGACCATTTATGGGGAGATGATCATAAATTATTATGTTATGAATCAGAAGCTCATGTTTGTTTAAATAAAATAAACGAATATATGATACAAGTTTTAGATTGGGTTAATGAACAATTTAGACTAAATGGCGGTAAGAAAAATTAATTTATCTTATACTTAGCACCTATTTTAGTTGGTGTAATTGTTTTAGACTGTTCTTATAAATGAATAGTGAACACAGACAGTGCGCAGGATCCGTATCGTACATATAATACGTGAGGATGACTCGTTTTCCTTGCCCTTTGGGTTGCTATATTAACGTGTGTTCAAAAGTTAACGCTTTTTCCTAAGTACTGTCTTGGTTCGCTGTTTATTTTTTCAATGAACGTGAAGGTAAAGCTTATTTTAGTTATGTCTTTTAGTTGCACGGCTCTTTTACTGTAAGTCATAAAATGAAATCATCTTCATAAACATTACGAAGCGAAATATCCGAATAATAAGTTCATATTTCTTCTGCTTAAATATTGACTGGTAGCATGAAGCTTGATTTTAATATTTAAGCTTTCTTATATTGTCAATACATAGTAAGTTTACTTATTGAAGGTAAATTTTATTTTTTGTATTGATTATCACTATATATATTTTAAATGTTTGCTCTATGATTCGATACCTACCTCTACCATGCTTCAATGTAATGTATCGAGCATTCACTCTTGATAGGGTAGAGTAATTATGAAAGGCGAAAATACTATTTTCGTTAACTCAGATAATTGAAATCTATATTAAATATAAGATTTCCAGTTGATGGTTTTATAGTGAAGTCTCGACATTGTTCCATTAATCAATGATGAAGAGTAAATAGTTCTATTAGATAGTTGGTTAGTAACTCAATATTATTTATTTAATAAAGATTTTTTTGTTTGATTTTTTATTAAAATGAGGAGTACGGAAATGTCAAGAACCGAAAGACTCATAGCATTATTGCAATACTTAAGACAAAGAAGATATCCTGTCAGTGGTAAGTTACTGGCGGGTGATTTAAATGTAAGTTTGCGGACCCTTTATCGAGATATTGCTTTGCTAAATAGTCAGGGAGCAAATATAGAAGGTGAACCAGGTTTAGGTTATACATTAAGACCGGGTTTTATGTTGCCTCCTTTAATGTTTACAATGGATGAAATTGATGCTTTAGTTTTAGGTAACAAATGGGTTATTGAACAAAATGATGTTGTTTTGGCTAAATCTGCTCATAGTTTTATATCTAAGATCGCGGCAGTACTTCCCGAAGAGCAGCGCGCTCAATTATACTGTTCGCCAATGTTTGTAAAAACGGAAAGTTATAGTAAAGTTACTGATAATAATTCGATATTATCTGATATTAGGAAAGCGATATATCATAAAGAAAAGATAGTGATAACTTTCTTTGATTTAAATAGTGTACGTACAGTGAAAACGACTTGTCCATTGTCGATTTTTTTCAATAATGAATTCTTTTTGGTTTCTTGGTGTGAATTTAGTCATGAATTTGTCAAGTTACAAGTGGGAAAAATAGAAAAATTAGAAGTGTTATCGGAAAAATATATACAAGATCGAATATTATTGCTAAAGAAATGGGGTGAGAAAGAAGGATTGTCTGAGAATTATTTATCTTGATAAACGATGATTACCAAACAATTGATATGGATATTTATCTAATGCAAGCATGATTGTTATTTCTGTTGAGTGTCTGGTTGAAGATATATATTTATGACTTTAGTAGGTTTTGATGATTATCTGAATTTTCTGCTTTTATTTAAATTGTAAGTTTAAGAAATTTAGTTTTTTTGTCAGATTTACCGAAAGTTGATTTTTTTCCTTAAGTTCAGAAGCAAGAACGACTTTTTGGACAAGCAAGCCCTGGAGAGCCGAATTACCCTATTTTAAGCCGGTTCAATAAAAATCATGATGTTTATTGAACCGGCTTTAGTTTATGGCTTAAGGCCTCGTATTCTCTATATAATTATTTTTACTTACATAAATAATTCAATGGAAGAAAATCTACCATTTCCATGTGTCTGGGCTGGTTCCAGAAGGTAATACACCAATGCCATAATCGCTAATAACAACAGCAACATATATATCATTGTCATAACAATCTAATTGATATTTCCTTCCTCTTTTAGTCCACTGCCAATAATCAGTTTTCCCGCTTTCAGGATAGAATTCTTGAAGAAGTGAAGCTGTTGCTGGATATAATCCATCGATATTGAGTGCGCTCGTATTTCCAGAGTTATTCCAAACCACATCACCTGTTAAAATTTTATTGGTTATATTAACAACGAAAAAGTAATGGCTATTAACGCCAAGCATTTCACCTTTTTCTTTTTTATCAATTTCTTTCATTTTAGGCTCCTGAACTAATGGATAAAGCTGTTGATAATCATAGAAATAACCGTAGTTTCTCTGCAATTGCTATTTTTTTGCTATAAATTCAATAGCCATGACGATAATTACAGTAGAAATAGATACAAAGTAAATATATTTTTATACTTCATTATGTTAACTTGGATAAGTTTCTCGTAAATAATCTATTCGTCATGACATTTTATGAATGTCCTGGGTAATGCATTGTTTATAATTTAATTATATTTATGAGCACAGATAGAAAATTATATATCAGATATTTTTATAGTAGCGTAAAAATACGGAATGTAAAGTATATCGTCATTATATTTTATCTGAATGCCACAGGAAATTGAGCTGGTAATTTTTGGGCTGGTGAACGACAGCCAGCCGCCATATTTCTAGGGAGGGAATCTGAAATATAACTTGTTAAATTGACTGGTGATATTCCCCATAAAAAAGTGTTTAGTTGAATTGTGTTTTTTCAAAATAATATAGAATTGTAATTTTAAATTAAACTCCGTAGATCAAGTGGTAATAATGTCTAAAGTGTGAATTTTGTATTTTTTTAATGATGAAATTATTAAATAATAAAACTATCACGTAGGTAAAAGTAAGCCAATATTCATATGTCGTATGATGAAATAGATTTTAACTAGTTTACTATTGTTATTTTTATTGTGTTGATAATACAGGATTGTAATTCTGGGTTAAATGGTGAAGTAAAGTGGTAAATGGTAACAATATTTAAAATATAAGCAGTATATTGTGCATCTTTGTGATTTTAACATAATAAAAACTTTTAGTTTTTTATTGAAATATAGTTATATATGGTATAGCTTATTAGCAATTGTTATTTGGATGTTTTATTTATTCTTAGGGGCGATAATATTTTATAAAGAAATCTTAACGTGAATAATTAATAAATTAAGTAAAGTAATTATATAAAAGCAGATTTCTATCGTGTGTATAGAAATATGTTTTTTATTTCTAATTTTTTAATGGATTTTTTATGTTGTTAAAAAAACTTGATTGGTATTAGTCATATCATAAATTGCTTTTTTTAGGTGATGTAAATGTCGGTAATATAAATACAGATTTTCAATCTGTGTTTTTTATACTGCTGTAAGTAATTCGGCATATTTCTCATTACTGGATAGAAATAGACTATATGATACTTTTCTTGAAATGACTTGATTGTTAAAAGTAAAAACACCATTGATTTTAATAGTTATCTTTCTGGTAAAGATGTTTTTCCTATTGGTGAAATTTATTGAAAAATAACGCTATTGATTATTATATTAACGATGGATTATGTGTGAATATTGTGGCGATCCCAGAATTCTATTTGTTTATTAAATGTTAATTATTGATGGTGAATTTGTATCTGGTGATTTGTTTTTAACTGTTTTTTGAGCTATTGGCGTATAAGTAATTATGATTAGGTTCGATGATAAAGTTATTAAATATAAGTTCGTTATTACATTGGCCTTTGTTAAATCATAATTGTTGTATTTGTTTTTCTTTTCTTTACAAGGAATTAACAAATCTAAATATTATTTTTCCCAAAACGGTGACTCATTTTTATTTGGTTAAGTCGTTGTATTCAACATGCTGTCATTTTTTGCGGCAGGATATTTGGTTGCTACTTGCCGGATGATGAAACAACTTACTTATTATTTTAAGGGAGTAAATACCCTTTTTTCCTTATTTCTGGAGATGACTTTTGACTTCTCTTGCTTATGTTGACGCCTTTTGCGCGCTTGATCATCCCTATCGTGCAGATAGTGCTTGTGACCAACTGTTTGACGCGGCCATGCGCGAGCTGACGCGCTACCATTGTGAACACACTCCCGGTTATCACCAGTGGTTGAAGGCGAATGGTCTGGACGATCAAACATTGGAAAAAATGAGCGATTGGTCGCGTTTGCCGCCCATTTTCGCAAATTATTTTAAACGTCAGTTGTTGCTCAGTACCACCGGCCAGGATGCACTGGAATTGACCTCATCCGGGACAACAGGTCAAAAAAGCCGTATGCGTTACGATACACGCAGTATACAGGCGGCGCAGAATATGGTTGAGCGCATTTTCGAGTATTACGGCTGGAATACGCCGCAACAGCCTTGTAACTACTTACTGTTGAGCTATGAACCCGCCGGAGCGATTACTCTGGGAACCGCCTATACCGATCAGTATCTATGTAAATACGCGCCAGTGAATCAAGCCTGTTATGCACTGCGCCACAATGGAAAAGGCAATGAATTTGATCCGTTTGGTGTGATCCGATCTTTGCAGGAATTTGCTGTGCAAGGGCTGCCGGTGCGTATGCTGGGCTTTCCGGCATTCCTGTGGTTTGCACTGGAACGGATGCAGGACATGGGCCTGCCACCGATACAGTTGCATCCTGAGTCACTGGTATTTTTAGGGGGCGGTTGGAAAACGCACGCCGATAAAGCAATTCCAAAATCGTTGTTGTATCAGCGTTTAGGTGAACAACTGGGGATCCCTGACGAGCGTTGCCGGGATGGTTACGGTTCGGTTGAACATCCGGTGCCTTATGTTGAGTGTCGGCATCACCATTTTCATGTGCCAACTTATGCCCGCGCCTATATTCGTGATACGGCTAATATGGCGGTTCAACCCTATGGTAAACCTGGTTTTCTGCATCTGACATCGCCTTATATCACCTCCAGCCCGGCACACAGTATCGTGGTGAGCGATTTGGCAGTGCTGCATTCAGCCGTTGAATGCGGTTGTGGGTTGGCTACTGATTGGTTTGAGTTACTGGGGCGTGCCGGTACAAGTAAAAGCCGCAGCTGCGCGATTGCGGCCTCTGAGTTGATAAAGGAGTCCTGAAATGTATTTAGTTAATGGCAAGATCATATCTGACTTGGAGCCCGCCGCTGTATTGGCCGAACTTAAAAACAGCCTTGCGGATACGCTGGCTTGCCCCCCAAGTGTACAACAAGTATTGGACTGTGCCGGGCGCTTTGCCGACAGTCTCGATACCATCGCTTCTGAGCTTGCGCTGGATACAGCGACAATCGCCGCTTTACGCGGTTTTTGTCGTCGTGATTTGCTGGAGGCAAAGTTACGGCACGAGTTGGGCGAACAACCATTTTCCCTGCGTCGTTTTGACTATACACAGCCCCGTTTTGAAACCTGGCAACCTCTGGGACTGGTAGTGCATATCACACCGGCTAATGCGCCGTTGCTGCCATTTATGGCTGTGCTGGAGAGTTTGCTGGTAGGTAATGTTAACTGGCTACGCCCCAGTAGCAGTGATCACGGCCTCAATGCACAGTTATTGGCGGAATTCCTGCGTTATGACCTGAGTGGCAAGTTGGCTCCTTATGTCTCGGTATTACCTTTACCGTCTGATCAGCTGTCAACATTGCTGGAATGGGCTGATGGGGTGTCAGCTTGGGGAAGTCATACCGCATTGACCGCCATCCGTAGTCAATTGCGACCGGGTTGTCGCTGGATCGACTGGGGACATCGTATCAGCTTTGCCTATCTGGATCCGCAGTCTGCCGACGATGCTGATTACGATGCGTTGGCTGATGATGTTTGCCGGTTTGATCAACAAGCTTGTTCCAGCCCACAGTGTTTGTTGGTAGACAGCACTGATGAAAACGTTTTGCGGGAGGTGGTGAGCGCCGTGGCTGCTGCGTTGGCACGACGGGCACCAGCATGGCCGGCCTTACAACCGGACATACAGCAAGCGGCTGAAATCAGCAGCCAGATGGCATTTTTGCAGTTAGATCACACTTTTGCTGGTCTGACGGGTGCGGTAGAAGAAGGGGATGGGTGGCGGGTCGCTTGGGTGCAACGTCAGGAGCTTGCGCCATCACCATTGTATCGTACCCTGCAAATTCGCCCGGCGCCACGTGCGCGACTGGTGGAAATTTTGTTGTCGTGGCGCCCCTATTTGCAAAGTTGTGCTTTGATCGCCGAAACAAATGAACTGCCGATGTTGAGTCGCCAGTTGCTGGCCGCAGGTGTCAGCCGGGTATGTCAGGCTGGGGCGATGCACGATGGTTATGAAGGTGAGCCACATGACGGTGTTTATGCATTGACCCGGCTTGCTCGGCGTGTCTCAGTCAGCTTGAAAGCAGAGCAATTGCCGGGCCATGTCACACTGGATACATTGGCGGTCAATCCTCCGGAACTGGCCGGGATCCCAGTGATGGATAAAGAAAAGTTTCAGCAAAATGGGGTAACGTCAAAAGCACAGGTGTTTTTCCGCAGCGGTGGCAGTAGCGGTACGCCGAAACTGGCGGGTTTCAGTCACAGAGATTATCACAGTCAGATGCAGGCAGCGGCGGATGGTCTGTTTTCCGCTGGTTTAGATCCGGCACAGGACCGGGTAATGAATCTGCTGTATGGCGGCAACTTGTATGGTGGTCTGCTGAGTTTCTTCACTATTCTGGATAAGTTATCCGTGCCGCATTACCCGATGGGCGGCCCGGTAAACGATGATTTTAGCCAAATCAGGCATTTTATTGTCACTCAGGGGGTCAATACGCTGGTGGGGATGCCAAGCACTATATATCAGCTGTTTGAACGTGAAGAGGCTGCGTTACATGCCTATGGTGGTGTGCGTAAAATTTTTTCTGGTGGTGAGCATATTAGTGAAGAACGGAGTCAGTTTTTATCCAGTTTTGGTATTCAGGTGATCCGCTCGGCAATTTATGGCTCCGTTGATGCCGGTCCATTGGGCCATGCTTGCGCTTGTTGCCACGATGGGGAATTCCATCTGTTATCTGATATTCAGTGGCTGGAAATATTGGCTCTGGATAGTGATCAACCGATCCAGCCCGGCGAAACCGGTCGGTTAGTGTTCACGCCTTTGGCCCGGGAAGGGCAGGTGATTCAACGCTACGATTTGGGAGATTTGGGCTACTGGCTACCCGGTCTTTGTGCCTGCGGGTTGCCGGCACCGCGTTTTAGATTGGTAGGTCGTCATGGGACATTGATACGGGTAGGTTCTATTTTTGTGAATCCAACTGAATTGTCAGCCAGTTTGGCGTTTCCAGTGCAGTGGCTGATAGGGGATCACGCTGGTGGTGGCGAATACATCCATGTGTTAGCTGATGGTGATGTTAACCAGGTACGCGGGCATCTTATGCAACATAGAATGCTGAATCAGGTTGTCAGTGGTGGAATGCTTCAACTGGAAATTATCCCTACGCCAGCCGGACAGTTCCGTCGTCACCCGCAAAGTGGCAAAACGCCGCTGGTGCTGGATAGCCGAACCTGAGACCCATAATATTACTTTTTGAGTAAATCATGACATTATCACTACACGATTTGGTTGAATATGCCCGCAATCATGCTCCTTTCTTTAGGGATCTTTATGGTGATCTGCCCTGCTCTGGCTGGACGTTGACTGATCTACCATTAATCGATCCTGCTGACTATTGGCAGCAGTCGCAACCACTGGAAAACTGGCCGGTATTGACTGGTCCGATCAACGGAGGTCATGTTTTCAAAACCGGTGGCTCTACCAGTGAGGGTAGGTTGTCGGTGTTCAGTTGCAATGAATGGCGTGCTTTTGTGCGTGCATTTGGTCAAGGGCTGGCACAGCAACTACAGCCTGATGATCGCGTTGCCAATCTGTTTTTTGCCGGTGATCTGTATACCAGCTTATTATTTATTCACGGTGCTTTGTCCTATTCACCGGTGCCGGTGGTGGAGTTTCCGTTTACCTGTTCAGTTGATGATCGGGCATTGGCTGACGCGATTGCCAGCCTGAGGATTAACGTTCTCGCCGGGGTGCCGGCGCAACTGTTACGTTTTGCCAGTACCTTGCAGCAGATCGGCCAGATCATGCCGGGTATTGAGCGCCTGTTGTACGGTGGTGAAAGCCTGTTTCCAGAGCAGTTGACACTATTGGGCCATGTATTCCCCAATGCACGCATTGGCTCAATTGGTTGTGCTAGTGTTGATGCCGGTCTCATTGGTGCTGCTTCTCCCGATTGTGATCACGGTGAACATCGGGTTTTTGATACGGATACGATTGTTGAAATCATTGATGAGTCCAGTGGTCAGCCGATTACCGCGTCTGGACAAAACGGCATATTGGTTGTTACCAACCTGCAACGGCGTCTGATGCCGGTTATCCGTTACCCTACTGGCGATCTGGCTTGTTGGTGTGAAGAACCTGGGCGGCCACGTCGCAAGTTCGCTTTGCAGGGGCGGGCGGGCAGTGCTCACCGGGTGCGGATTGGCACGTTATCCCTTTTTCCTGACCATATTGCTCATTTACTGCGCCAGCAAGCGGGCATACTGGCCTGGCAGCTATTACTGAGCCGTCAGGATGGTATCGATAAGATAAAACTTTTGTTAGCTGGCGATCCATTACTGGTGCCATCCACAACATCAGTGCGTCAAGCATTGTTAGTGGCTCAACCCGCTATAGCAAAGTTATGTGATCAGGGATTACTGCATGTGGACGTCACTTACTGCGCTTTGGAAGATATGGTCACTCATCCACGCTCCGGTAAATTGATGCGAGTGGTTGATCATCGTGGTTATCGTGCTGAAGAGAAGGCAGCATGAACATGAATCCAGGAATGCCATTAATTCGATTATTCCGGGAAGAGGACTCTACCGGTGTTAGTGCGTTATTTCGGGCTGTTTACGGTGAAGATTATGTCTACCCGGAAGTCTATTTACCTACCATGCTTGGCCGCTATAACGCGGCAAAACACTGGTATTCTGCTGTTGCGGTACAGGATGGCAAAGTGTTGGGGCATGCGGCACTGTGGCGGGATGAACGTTGTTCATTAAGTGCTGAACTGGCGTTGATCGCAGTACATCCGCAGGCGCGTGGGCAGGGTATTGCTACCGCACTGGGTCGATATTTGTGTGATCAGGCCAAAAAAATAGGGTTAAGCATACTCACGATTAAACAGGTGTCGTCGCATAACCATAGTCAGCGTCTGGCCCAAAATCTGGGGTTTCACACCACGGGGTTGCTGCCGGACTATGTAACATCACCGTTTGATCAGGCTCGGCCGGAAAGCATTGTTCTGGGTTGTTTGCCTTTACAAAGCTGGCCGTTTCCAGAGTTACATTGGCCTTCCGGTTGGCAAAGGTGGCTGACATCGGTGACTCAAGTGTTTGGTCAAGAGCCTCTGCAACCGGAGGAGTTGGCTGATGCGGATATCCGTATAACCAATCATGGATGTCGGTTGGAAGTGTGGATAGAAAAGCAGACAACCGATCGGGTAAAAGAGGTGGCAGAGCTACCGGCACACAAACTGGTCTATGTGAAACTGCCGGTAGGGGAAGGGACTCTCCAGGCTATGGAAATTTTGCAGCAAGCGGGATTTGCCTGTACGGGGTTTGTACCCGGTCATCATCACCGTTGGGAAGCTTTACTGGTTCGGGGGCATAGCAAAAAAGAACTGACCTTAAGCTGCCAGTTTGCCCACAATCTACATCAGCAAAGTATGTTTGCCTGTGCAGGAGGGTAACTCTCCTGCAATGATTTGATTAGTTTAGCCATGCTCGTCAGAGCTTGAATAACGTTGCAGATTAATGACAAAGTGTTGGTCTTTGGGTCAGCACTTTGAATGGATAGTAGTTAACCGTCTGACCATGATTTAAAAAAATCTACTGTGTACTTCTGCCAATTCGTCATTGCTTCTTAAATTCTCATTTTGATAATGAATTGTATCCAAATTGTTATCAAACATGAGGAATTACAATCATCAATCAATCTTATTTCTCTCATTTTCGGAATATTCCTATATATTTTTAAGTGAAACTCATTGCACTATTGATCACTTATTGATCCATAAGTGGCAAAAGCATGATGATGATTTCAGTTAGATGCACTCTCCATGTTGTAAATCAATGGAGAAGTGAATAGATGGCAATAGGATATTTCCTGCTCGTTGGTGATAAAACAACCTGTGGTGGTCAGATTATTACCGGTGACCACACCATGACATTTAACGGGCGGGCAACCGCTCGTGAAGGGGATAAGGTTACCTGTGGCAAACATCCCGGCACTTACATCATTGCCGGTGGTGTATCCGATGTGTTTGACATGGGGTGCAAGCTGGCTGGCACATTGGACAGTGTAAGTACTTGCCCCTGTCGGGCCCGGTTTATCAATTCGGAGATGGACAGCTATGAGAAGCCGGATAAGGCTGCTGACCGGGTTATCGCTCCGACTAATATGGTGATGCAAAATTTCTCTTCCCCGGTAAAGGAGATGGGAAGCCCGCCAGCAACGCAGACACCCCCGCCGCCGATACCGGTGTTTACCAAATCCTGCCTGCGGGGTAAAGGTTGCACTGATGCTGGAATCGGGCCTGAACCGGCAAATAACTTTGGCAGAATGGCGATATATCAGGTGCCATCATCTCCCACTCCGGTGACGCCGCAAAAACCAGAACCGCCGCCACAAAGCAAGAAACACCCGCCAGAACTGGATAAGCCACGGGATAAAAAATTACCGTGGTATAAGCGGTGGTTTCGTCGTGGTGAAGATAAAGCCGAAGCGGCTGCTACCGCCGTGGCCGCCACTGCCCGTGGCGCGGTAGCGGAAGGGGAAACGCTGGTGATGCGTTACATTGGTGGTGGCGCTATCAGTGCAGGACGTTGGCTGGCGGCACCGAATCCAGTAACGGTTGGATTAATGGGGCTGTTTTATTCACCGTCGTTGAATCAGGGTGAAGAGGATTACTTAGATCCGTATCGCCTGAGGCAGATAGCGGAACAGTACGGTGAAGCACCGACTCGTGTACGTTTTCGCTGGATCTGAAAGCTGCTGTAGACAGTAATTTTGATGCCCAGATCCCAGGTTTACGGGAAGAGGGTTATACAGATGAGCAACTGAATAAGGCACACGAAGAGTTACATCGTTTTAACAAAATGCAAGGGTGGTATAAATAATGACGGATGTTATTGCAATTATTAATAGTTTGGGGAAGACCGCAGATATGTTAGTCGAAAATAAACTTATTCCAGCGGGAAAGTTTGAGTTTGCTTTCGAAGGCTCTTCCAGATTTAGTGTTGAACCAGAGGCGGGTCTTACTTTAGTTTTCGATGCTATATCAAAAGTGTTGATTTCTGTTCAATTCACACTAATCAACACCGTTGATGATACTGGTACATATAGTGGTGATATGCCTGCTCCATTCCTTCACCAAATGGATAAAGTTACTGTCAGAGCATTTATGGGAGAACCTGATTCCAGTAGTGGCCCGGAGCGAGTTCCAGTAATTGGTTTAATAGGCGGATTTGATGCCTATACTCGTAAACTAAATGATCAGTACCCAAATACAGAAATTCGCTTCCTTTATCAATCTGATCTTCGTGTAGATGCACTGTTATTTGAACAGCCGGTAAATAATGATTGATGTTTTTGCAATCATAAATAGTTTAGGACAGAAAACCGATATGTTGGTTGAAGAACAACTTATCCCAGATAATAGATCATGAGTATGAATAATGACAGTCAACATAGATGCACTAATAAATAGCTTAGGGAAGTCTTATCAGGAAATTTTTGATGAGGGATTAATTCCTTATAAAACGAAGCCTAAAGGAGATCCAGGTTGTTATTATATATCATTGAATATGATCAAAGAAGGCGTGTATTTGGCATTTAGAAGAGATAGTAAAGCATTATTTAATGTAACTATTACTTTGATTGATAGAAATAAGCCATTATATCAATTTCCCAATCAATTACCATTGTCATTAGTTCCTATGATGTCTCGTCAATGGATTCATGAAAATTTTGGTGAGCCTGAGAAATTTCATCCTCCTGAAATAATTATGAAGCAACAATTTGGTTGGACAGAGTTATATACTCTACTAGATTTTCGGATACCTACCAGTATGCAGGTTGACTATGACTTGTTTGAGCGTGTTGAGTCTGTAATATTCTTGCCCGCCTCAGAAGTGCGTTAGTAGTTAATAGAAAGGAGGTGGTTTTTTCTTAAAATATTTTTCATTCGCGGTTTGAAAAGCCAAACCGCAGATGAATTCGCTCAACCAAATGTCGGGGTTATACAAATAATGACAATCAATGTTGAAGCGTTAATAAATGGCCTGGGAAAATCTTATCAGGAAATTTCTGATGAAGGATTAATCCCTTATAAAACGAAACCAAGAAATTTTTCTGGTGATAAAACAATATCGTTAGATATGGTAAAAGAGGGGGGCTAGTGTTTTATAGTGAGGTGATGAATTTAAAGTAAATTACATTACCCCTATTAAAGCTTTTATATCAAGGATGGATTTAACTCAATAAATGCAACTTTTCAAAAGGAGAGTGAATTGTATTTAATCGAAAATCATTAACCATTAATAGAGAGGTGAAAAATACTGCTAAGGATGTCGCTGCTATTATTATTCCGGCTGAGGTGCATCAAAAGCTCAGTACAACTTATGGAGGCCGAAATTCTCCGACTCAAATAGATCAGATTTGAAAGCAGTTTAATGCTATAAAACCAGCTTTGAAGGAGTATGGTGCAACAGAAGAACAGCTTGAAGATGCCAGAGCCAAAATGCACAAGCTTAACCAAGAACGGGGGTTATACAAATGACAGTCAACGTAGAGGCATTAATAAATAGTTTGGGGAAGTCCTATCAAGAAATTTTTGATGAAGGGTTGATTCCTTATAAGAGCAAACCAAGTGGTTTTTCCGGTGATATGGTTATATGTTTGGATATGGCTAAAGAAGGCGTTTTCCTGTCTTTTTATAGGGAAGAAAAGCATTTGAAAGAAATTACACTGATCCTGCTCGATGAGAAGAAAGGTTTGTATAAGTTTCCTAATGAATTGCCTTCACCATTAATTCCATTGATGTTCCGGCAATGGGTTCATGAGCAGTTTGCTAAGCCTAAAAAGGCTCTTCCACCGCGAAAATTTCTAAAGAAGGATGTTGGTTGGACTGAGCTATACACACTATTGGATTTTTGTATTCCAGTTAGCATGAAGTTTGATTACGATTTGTTGGAGCATGTGAAATCAATTACCTTTTTACCTATGTCGGAAGTGCGTTGGTAGTTGAATAATAGATGGAAGGTTATTTTTTAACAGTTTTTTTGTTCCACGGTACAGCATATTAAAGAAGTAACATTTTTACTCGCATTAGAGTCAATAAAGAAACTCTTATTTAGAGCCTTAGCTGTTCAGATATCAAGTATATTTTTGACTAACTCACCTTTAATTGCCCCTTCGATAGACTATATCGCTAAAAAATAATTAAGATACGTCAACAATCTTTATTGCATTGATATTAAAGACTATTTTTTCACCGTTGTCACTATCATTCACCAATATTCCGACACACTGGGTATTACCTTATTCAAAGTGTGATATTGCGAACTATTATTGATTATTTGTTAAATTAATCATAAACATCAGTAAATATTTATTTTGTAAATTATATGAAGATAAAGTTATTTTATTGTTTGTGTTTTATTTTTTAATGTAATCAAGTTTTGTGATTTATTATATTTTTCCTCACACATTGTCGCTGTATATGACGTCTTTGGAAGGCCAGACGACCTGATGTCCTAATGTGCATGTTTGATCTGGTACCTCTCTTGAACATAGCGATAGTGATCATCTTTTTGCACGAAAAAACCTGTTTCTCATGATAAATCTCAATTCAGGAGTTCGTATGAATCAACTCGCCAGCCCCCTGATTTCCCGTACCGAAGAGATCCATAACCTACCCGGTAAATTGACCGAACTTGGTTATGCTTCAGTGTTTGATGTGGTACGTATACCGCGTGAGCGTTTTATTCGTGAGCATCGTGCTGATCTTGGGCGCAATGCTGAGAAAATGTATGACCTGGCGGTAGGCTATGCTCATCAGGTACTGCACCATTTTCGCCGCAATTCTCTTAGCCAGGCTGTTCAGGTTAGCTTGAGAAGTCCGTTCTCTGTAGCGGGTCCAGATTATGCCAATCAGTTTCTGGATGCAGATACCGGTTGGAAAGATAAAGCGCCAAGTGGTTCACCGGAAGCGAACGATGCGCCGGTGGCCTATCTGACTCATATCTATCAATTGGTCCTTGAACAGGAAAAGAATGGTACCGGCACCATTATGAATACGTTGGCGGAGCGTCGCCCAGATCTGGGAACTTTGTTAATTAATGATAAGGCAATCAATGAGGTAATACCGCAATTGCAACTGGTCAATGAAATCTTGTCCAAGGCCATCCAGAAAAAACTGAGTCTGACTGATCTGGAAGCGGTAAATACTAAACTCTCCACTACCCGTTTCCCGAATAATTTGCCGTATCATTACGGTCATCAGCAAATTCAGACCGCCCAGTCGGTATTGAGCACGACTTTGCAAGATATTACTTTGCCTCAGACCCTGGATCTGCCGCAAAACTTCTGGGAAACGGCAAAAGAAAAATTGAGCGACGCGACCGCCGGCGCGTTGACCCGATTGCAAATAATGGCGAGCCAGCTTTCGCCGGAACAGCAGAAAATTATTACTGAAACCGTTGGTCAGGATTTCTATCAGCTTAATTATGGTGATAGTTCGCTTACTGCGGACAGTTTCAGCGATATGACCATACTGACCAGCCGAACTAATCTGACTGTACCCCAGGTGGAGCTGATGTTGTGCTCTACCGTCGGGGGTTCTACGGTTATTAAGTCTGATAATGTCACCGCTGGTGACATTACAGCGACTCCATTTGTATACGGTGCCCGTTTTATTCATGCCGGCAAGCCGGAGGCTATTACTCTTAGTCGTAGTGGAAAAGAGGCTCATTTTGCTCTGACGGTTAATAATCTGGCAGATGATAAGTTAAACCGCATCAATCGTATGGTTCGTCTGCAAAAATGGTTGAATCTGCCCTATGAGGATGTTGACCTGTTGGTGACTTCAGCTATGGATGCTGAGGGAGAGACGAATACTGCCTTGCTGATGAACGACAATACCTTGCGTATGTTAGGTGTGTTCAAACATTATCAGGCGCAGTACGGTGTCACCGCTAAGCAGTTTGCCGGCTGGTTGCGCGTGGTGACGCCGTTTGCTATTACGCCAGCAATGCCGTTCTTAGATCAGGTGTTTAATGCCATTGGCACTTTTGATACGTCATTGTTGGTAGATAATCAGGATTTTGTTTATACATCAACCACGGGTGGTGATGGGGCGCGTGTCAAACATATCAGCACTGCGTTGGGACTCAATCATCGTCAGTTCTTGTTGCTGGCTGATAATATTGCTCGTCAACAGGGAAATATCACGCTAAGTACCCTGAACTGTAATCTGTTGGTTGTGTCGGCGTTTTACCGCCTGGCTAATCTGGCGCGTACATTGGGGATAGATCCGGAGGCCTTCTGTGCTTTGGCTGACCGATTGGATGCAGGCACAGGAATCGTTTGGCAGCAACTGGCAGGCAAACCGGCGATCACAGGACCGAAAAAAGATTCTCCTTTGGCGGCGGATATTTTGAGTTTGCTGCAAGCATCAAGCGCTATCGTTCAATGGCAACAGCAGCACAATTTATCGGTTGAAACCCTGCTTTTATTGTTGAGTGATAATTCCACTTTCCCCACGCAAGGCACTGACGACCAGTTGAACTTTATCCGTCAGGTGTGGCAGAACCTGGGCAGTACGTTTGTGGATGCAACATTGTTATCCCGCAGTGGCGCGCCATTAGTCGATACCAGTGGTCACTCCATTGACTGGTTTACTCTGCTCTCAGCAGGTAATAGCCCGCTTATCGATAAGGTGGGGCTGGTGACCGATGCCGGCATAGATGGTGTCATAGCAAGGGTGGTCAATACACAAAATCTGTCTGATGCAGATAAGAAGCTGGCAGTTACTACTCTGACTAATACGCTGAATCAGGCGCAGCAAACTCAGCAAGGTGTTGCGGTCAGTCTGTTGACGCAGACGCTGAACGTGAGTCAGTCACTGCCTGCATTGTTGCTGCGCTGGAGTGGACAAACAACCTATCAGTGGCTCAGTGCGACTTGGGCATTGAAGGATACCGTCAAAATAGCCGCCGATATTCCAGCCAACTATCTGCATCAATTACGTGAAGTGGTGCGCCGATCCTT
This sequence comes from Photorhabdus tasmaniensis, assembly GCF_011189505.1. Lineage (GTDB taxonomy): Bacteria > Pseudomonadota > Gammaproteobacteria > Enterobacterales > Enterobacteriaceae > Photorhabdus > Photorhabdus tasmaniensis. The sequence continues at coordinate 79,040 of NZ_PUJU01000013.1, read as the reverse complement.
GTTGACCCAACAATTTACTCTGAGTCCCGTAATGGTACAGACCCTGCTGGATAATCCGGCCTATTTTGGGACTGCCGCAGAAACGGTGACAAATATCAGTTTGTGGACGCTTTATACCCTGAGTCGTTACGGCGATTTGCTGCTCCAGGTGGGTAAAGCCGGTGGTGGTACTGAAAATGATGTACTGGCCTATTTGCGTTCGGCTAATGCTGCCACGCCGTTGAGCCAATCTGATGCTGCACAAACGCTGGCAACGCTGTTGGGCTGGGAAGCTAACGAGCTGCAAGCCGCTTGGGCAGTATTAGGTGGGATAGCCAAAACTACGCTGCAACTGGATACGCTTTTGCGTCTGCAACAAGCACAGAGTCAAACCGGTTTGGGTGTTACGCAGCAACAGCAAGGCTATGTCCTGAACCGTGACAGTGATTATGCCCTTTGGCAAAGCACCGGTCAGGCGCTGGTCGCTGGTGTATCTCATGTCAAGGGTAATAACTGAGTATGCAGAGTTCACTACCTGAGTGGATTTGATTTTTCCGGATGGCCCAATTGGGCTGTTTCTAAACCGCCATTTAAGTAAGGCAGATAATTATGTTATCGACAATGGAAAAACAACTGAATGAATCCCAGCGTGATGCGCTGGTGACCGGCTATATGAATTTTGTGGCACCAACCCTGAAAGGCGTCAGTGGTCAGCCAGTGACGGTGGAAGACTTGTACGAATATTTGCTGATTGACCCGGAAGTGGCTGATGAGGTTGAGACCAGCCGGGTAGCACAAGCGATTGCCAGTATACAGCAATACATGACCCGTCTGGTTAATGGCTCTGAGCCGGGGCGTCAGGCGATGGAACCCTCCACGGCTAACGAATGGCGTGACAATGATAATCAGTATGCTATCTGGGCCGCTGGTGCTGAGGTGCGAAATTACGCTGAAAACTACATTTCCCCCATCACCCGGCAGGAAAAAAGCCATTATTTTTCTGAGCTGGAGACGACTTTAAACCAGAACCAACTCGATCCAGACCGGGTTCAGGATGCAGCTTTGGCATATCTCAATGAGTTTGAGGCAGTGAGTAATCTGTATGTGCTCAGTGGTTATATTAATCAGGACAAGTTTGACCAAGCCATCTATTACTTTATTGGTCGCACTACCACTAAACCGTATCGCTACTACTGGCGTCAGATGGACTTGAGTAAAAACCGTCAGGACCCGGCGGGGAATCCGGTAACACCAAATTGTTGGAATGATTGGCAGGAAATCACGTTGCCGCTGGCGGGTGATTCGGTGTTAGAGCATACGGTTCGTCCGGTGTTTTATAACGACCGGCTGTATGTGGCTTGGGTTGAGCGTGATCCGGCGGTACAGAAAGATGCGAGTGGCAAAGATATCGATAAGACGCATGCCTATAGCATAAAGTTTGGCTATAAACGCTACGATGATACTTGGACGGCACCGAATACTACTACGCTGATGACGCGACAAAACGGAGATGGTGATCAGGATATATCGCGTACCAGTTTGCTGATTAATGAAAATGGAATCACGCTACGCGATGTGAATTTGCTGGCTACCACCGACTTTAGTATTGATCCGACGGAGGAAACGGACAGTAACCCGTACGGTCGTCTGATGTTAGGTGTATTCGTGCGCAATTTTACGGGAAACCCATATCAGAACCGCCCTACTGTGTACGGCTACTTGTATTGTGACTCAGCTTTCAATCGCCATATTCTCAAGCCGTTGAGTAAGAACTTTTTGTTCAGTACTTATCGTGATGAAACGGATGCTCAGAACTGTTTACAATTTGCGGTGTACGATAAAAAGTATGTGATTACTAAGATTGAACCGGGCAAGCCAACAGAAGATCCTGAAAAAACGGGCTGGGTAGGTAAAGTTGATGACTTGAAGCAGGGCACTACCGGAGCCTATGCATATATTGATCAAGATGGTCTGACACTCCATATCCAAACTACGACCAATGGGGGGTTTGTTAACCGCCATACGTTTGGGTATAACGATATTGTGTACGATTCCAAATCTGGTTATGGCTTTTCATGGTCAGGGGATGAAGGTTTTTATCTAGATTACCATGATGGAGATTATTACACTTTTCATAATGCAGCAATTAACTACTTTCCTTCCGGATATGGTGGAAGTTCTGTTCCTAATGGAACATGGGCGTTAGAGCAGCGGGTTAATGATGCATGGTCTATTACTCCCCTGCTTGCTGAGCGTCATACTGTTACTGTGAAGGGCAGTTATATCGCTTGGGAAGGGGATACACCTGCTAGTTATTATTTACCTATCCCAGACGGTACAAGGTTGCTAGATTGGTCTGATAAAATAAATTACGCTATTAGTCTTGATAAGCTTGAATCTGTATTTACGTCTCCAGATTGGCCAACACTAACCACTATCAAAAACTTCAAGAAAATCGCTGATAATCGCAAATTCTATCAGGAAATCAATGCTGAGACGGCAGATGGGAGCAATCTGTTCAAACGCTATAGTAGCCAAACTTTCGAACTTAGCAAAAATGCAACTTACTCGACTACGCATACTCTGTCTGAAGCGAATTTTTCCACCGATCCGAATAAAAACTACCTACAGGTTTGTTTGAACGTAGTTTGGGATCATTATGACCGCCCATCCGGGAAAAAAGGGGCTTATTCTTGGGTGAGTAAGTGGTTCAATGTCTATGTTGCGTTGCAGGATAGTAAGGCACCGGATGCTATTCCTCGTTTGGTTTCCCGTTACGATAGCAAGCGTGGTCTGGTGCAATATCTGGATTTCTGGACCTCATCATTACCCGCGAAAACCCGTCTTAACACCACCTTTGTACGCACCTTGATTGAGAAAGCTAATTTAGGACTGGATAGTTTGCTGGATTATACCTTGCAGGCGGATCCTTCTCTGGAGGCCGATCTAGTCACCAATGGCAAAAGTGAACCAATGGATTTTAACGGTTCAAACGGTCTCTATTTCTGGGAGCTGTTTTTCCACTTGCCGTTCCTGATCTCTTCACGTTTTGCCAGCGAACAGCAGTTCTCACAGGCACAGAAGTGGCTGCATTATATCTTTGATCCAGCCATGAAAAACAAACCGCAACATGCTCCGGCTTACTGGAATGTGCGTCCGCTGGTTGAAGGACACAGCGATCTGTCACGTCATTTGGGCGATCCTATCGATCCCGATACTCAAGCCTATGCCAATCCGGTGATATATCAGAAAGCGGTGTTTATCGCCTATGTCAGCAACCTGATTGCTCAGGGAGATATGTGGTACCGCCAGTTGTCTCGTGATGGTCTGACTCAGGCCCGTGTCTATTACAATCTGGCCGCTGAATTGCTGGGGCCTCGTCCAGATGTGTCGTTGAGCAGCATCTGGATACCGCAAGCCCTTGGTACCTTGGCCGCCGGGCAAAAAACGGCTTTACGTGACTTCGAACATCAACTGGGTAACAGTAATACTGCTTTACCCGCATTGTCGGGCCGCAATGTCAGCCACTTGAAACTGGCAGATAATGGTTACTTTATTGAACCGCTTAATGTTCTGATGTTGTCCCATTGGGATACGTTGGATGCACGGTTATATAATTTGCGTCATAACCTGACCGTTGATGGCAAACCACTTTCCCTGCCGTTGTATGCTGCGCCTGCTGATCCGGTAGCGTTGTTGGCCCAGCGTGCTCAATCCGGCACTTTGACGAATGGTGTCAGCGGTGCAATGTTAACGGTGCCACCGTACCGTTTCAGCGCTTTGTTGCCACGTGCTTACAGCGCCGTGGGTACGCTGACCGGTTTTGGTCAGAACCTGCTCAGTCTGCTGGAGCGCAGTGAACGTGCTGGTCAGGAAGAGTTGGCGCAACAGCAATTGTTGGATATGTCCAGCTATGCCATCACGTTGCAACAACAGGCGTTGGACGGACTGGCTGCGGATCGTCTGGCGTTGCAAGCCAGTCAGGCAACAGCGCAACAACGTTATGACCATTATTACACCTTGTATCAAAACAACATCTCCAGTGCGGAACAACTGGTGATGGACACCCAAACTTCAGCACAAGCCCTGATTTCTGCTTCCACCGGTGTACAAACCGCCAGTGGAGCGTTAAAAGTGATTCCGAATATCTTCGGTCTGGCCGATGGCGGTTCACGTTATGAAGGGGTGACTGAGGCGATTGCTATCGGGTTGATGGCTTCCGGCCAGGCCACCAGCGTGGTGGCGGATCGTCTGGCGACCACTGAGAACTACCGCCGTCGTCGTGAAGAGTGGCAAATCCAGTATCAGCAAGCGCAGTCTGAAGTGGAGGCATTGACCAAACAACTGGATGCACTGGCGGTGCGCGAGAAAGCGGCTCAGACTTCTCTGCAACAGGCGAAGGCGCAGCAGGTACAAATCCGGACCATGCTGACTTACCTGACCACCCGTTTTACCCAGGCGACTCTGTACCAGTGGTTGAGTGGTCAACTGGCAGCGCTGTACTATCAGGCGTATGACACAGTGGTTTCTCTGTGTTTGTCTGCCCAGGCTTGTTGGCAGTATGAACTGGGGGATTACGCTACCACTTTTATCCAGACTGGTACCTGGAATGACCACTACCGTGGGTTGCAAGTGGGTGAGGCATTACAACTTAACCTGCACCAGATGGAAGCAGCTTATTTGGGCCGTCATGAGCGTCGTCTTAATGTGATCCGTACTGTGTCGCTCAGGACTCTATTGGGTGATGATGGTTTCAACAAGTTAAAAACCGAAGGCAAAGTCGATTTTCCATTGAGTGAAAAGTTGTTCGACAACGACTATCCGGGACATTATTTGCGCCAGATTAAAACGGTATCGGTGACATTGCCGACCCTGATCGGGCCGTATCAAAATGTGAAGGCGACACTTACCCAGACCAGTAGCAGTACGTTGCTTACGGCAGATATTCGTGGTGTTAAATACCTCAATAATTCGGCAGATCAAGAGGGCAATGCGACTCATATTGTCACCAACCTGCGTGCCAGCCAGCAAGTGGCACTCTCTTCTGGCTTGAATGATGCCGGTAGTTTTGAGCTGCGTCTGGAAGATGAGCGTTATCTGTCGTTTGAGGGGACCGGAGCGGTTTCCAAATGGACACTCAGCTTCCCGCGCGCTGTGGATGAGCATATTGATGGCAACACACTGAAGGCGGATGACATGCAGGCATCACTGTTGGCCAATATGGACGATGTACTGGTGCAGGTGCACTACACGGCCTGCGACGGTGGGGCTAGCTTTGCGGGGCAGGTCAAGAAAACACTTGTTTAAATCAACTTTTAACTAATACCTCCCACTCTGGCATGCCAGGGTGGGAGAACGTCTGTCATACCTGAAATCAATCTTGCGATCTTTCTCCATTTCATCATTGGAAGGGAAGCTTTGACACAAAATAAAAGGAATATGATTATGAGTACGTCTGATATTACTCTTTATACCCAAACTCCAACAGTCAGCGTGTTGGATAATCGCGGCTTGTCCGTTCGTGATATCGGTTTTCACCGTACTGTGGCAAGTGGTGATACTGACACCCGTATCACTCGTCATCAATATGATAACCGCAGACATCTGAACCACAGTATTGATCAGCGTTTATATGATGCAAAACAGACCAATGACGCGGTGAAACCTAATTTTATCTGGCAACATGATCTGGCTGGTAATGCCCTGAGGACAGAGAGTGTTGATGCTGGTCGTATCATCTCATTAAATGATGTTGAAGGCCGTCTGGTCATGACCGTTAATGCGACAGGTGTTCATCAGACTCGTCTCTATGAAGGCAACACTTTGCCCGGTCGTCTGTTGTCTGTTAGCGAACGGGTTTCCGATGAAGAGACTCCCGATGTAACAGAGCGCTTTATCTGGGCTGAGAATACAACCGCGGAGAAAGACTATAACCTTTCCGGTCAATGTATACGCCACTATGACACGGCGGGAGTTACCCGGTTGGAGAGCCAGTCACTGGCAGGCACCATTTTATCCCAATCTCACCAATTGCTGGCCGAAGAGCAGAAAGCGAACTGGATGGGTGACGATGAAACCGTCTGGCAGAGTAGGCTGGCAAGTGAGGTCTATACGACGCAAAGTACAACCAATGCCATTGGCACTTTACTCACCCAAACCGATGCTAAAGGAAATATTCAACGTCTGGCTTATGACATTGCCGGTCAGTTAAAAGGTAGCTGGTTGACTGTGAAAGGCCAGAATGAGCAGATTATTGTTAAATCCTTAACTTGGTCAGCCGCAGGTCATAAGTTGCGTGAAGAGCATGGTAATGGTGTGATTACGCAGTACAGTTATGAACCAGAAACGCAACGTCTGATAGGTATCACCACCCGACGTGCAGATAACAGAGAATCAACAGCCAAAGTGTTGCAGGATCTGCGTTATGAGTATGATCCGGTGGGGAATGTTATCAGTATCCATAATGATGCGGAAGCCACTCGCTTTTGGCGTAATCAGACAGTGGTGCCGGAGAATCGTTATGTTTATGATTCCCTGTATCAGCTTATTAGTGCGACAGGGCGTGAAATGGCGAATATCGGCCAGCAAAGCAGCAAACTTCCCTCACCAGCCATACCTGTCCCTGCCGACGACAGCACCTATACCAATTACCTTCGTACCTATACTTATGATCGTGGTGGTAATTTGGTTCAAATCCGGCACAGTTCACCTGCAACGCAAAATAATTACACCACAGACATGACAGTTTCAAGCCGCAGTAACTGGGCGGTATTGAGTACATTAACGACAGATCCAACCCAGGTGGATGTGCTATTTGATTCCGGTGGTCATCAGAAAACGTTAATGCCAGGGCAAAACCTGAATTGGAATATCCGAGGGGAATTGCAACAGGTAACGCCAGTGAGCCGTGAAGATGCCAGTGATCGGGAATGGTATCGTTATGGCAGTGATGGAATGCGATTGCTAAAAGTGAGTGAACAGCAGACCGGTAACAGTACCCAAGTACAACGGGTGACTTACCTGCCGGGATTAGAACTACGTACAACCCAGGTTGCAGATAAAACAACCAAAAGTTTACAAGTGATTACGGTGGGTGAAGCGGGTCGCGCACAGGTAAGGGTATTGCACTGGGAAAATGGTAAGCCAGAAGATATCAACAACAATCAGGTGCGCTACAGCTACGACAATCTTCTTGGCTCCAGCCAGCTTGAACTGGATAGCGAGGGGCAGATTCTCAGTCAGGAAGAGTATTATCCGTATGGCGGCACGGCGGTGTGGGCGGCGAAAAACCAGACAGAAGCCAGTTACAAATTTATTCGTTACTCCGGTAAAGAGCGGGATGCCACTGGGCTGTATTATTACGGCTACCGGTATTACCAGCCGTGGGTGGGGCGGTGGTTGAATGCGGATCCGGCGGGAACCGTGGATGGGTTGAATCTGTATCGGATGGTAAGGAATAACCCAATCACATTGATTGACCACGACGGATTAGCGCCTTCTCCGAACCGAAATCGGAATACATTTTGGTTTGCTTCATTTCTGTTTCGTAAACCGGATGAGGGGATGTCTGCTTCAATGAGACGGGGACAAAAAATTGGCAGAGCCATTGCCGGAGGGATTGCGATTGGCGGTCTTGCCGCCACCATTGCAGGTACCGCTGGAGCGGCTATTCCCGTCATTTTAGGTGTTGCTGCCATAGGGGCAGGGATCGGTGCGTTGATGGGGTATAACGTGGGAAGTCTCCTGGAAAAGGGGGGAGCATTACTCGCCCGTCTTGTACAGGGAAAATCGACGTTAGTGCAGTCAGCGGCTGGCGCTGCCGCCGGAGCGGGTTCAGCTGCGGCTTATGGTGCGAGAGCACAAGGGGTTGGTGTTGCATCAGCAGCCGGTGCGGCCACCGGAGCCATAGGATCATTAATCAATAATGCTGACCGTGGAATAGGTGGAGCTATTGGGGCCGGGAGTGCGGTAGGCACTATTGATACCATACTGGGTACTTCCTCTACCCTTACACATGAAATATCGGCAGCGGCGGGAGGTGCGGCTGGTGGGATGATCACGGGTACACAAGGGAGTACCAGAGCAGGAATTCATGCAGGTATTGGAACGTATTACGGCTCCTGGGTTGGTTTTGGTTTAGATGTTGCCAGTAATCCTGCCGGACATTTAGCTAACTATGCGGTGGGTTATGCCGCTGGTCTGGGGGCTGAAATGGCTATTAACCGAATAACCGGTGGTGGATTTTTGGGGAGGATCTTAGGGCGGGTTATTAGCCCATATGTAGCAGGTTTAGCCAGACAATTAGTGCATTTCAGTGTAGCCAGACCTGTTTTTGAGCCTATATTTAGCCTTATCGGCGGGCTTGTGGGTGGTATTGGAACCGGCCTGCACAGAACAATGGGAAGAGACAGTTGGATTTCCAGAGGGCTAAGTGCTATCGGCAGTGGTATAGATAATGTTGCCGGCATGATTGGTAATCAGATCAGAGGCAGGGTGCTGACCACAACCGGGATCGCCAATGCGATAGATTATGGAACCAGTGCTGTGGGAGCAGCACGACGAGCTATCTCTTTGTAGCAAACATCGCTGGATATCTTCGCCCAATATATGGGCGGAGATATCAGGGCAGGGAGCAGTTACTTTAATTAACCCCAACTCTGCTTAAGAACAGAGATTTCAGAAACACGTAGATTCAAACTCGGTCTTATCGCTTGGAATGTAAATGTGCCGCTTCTATGTGTTTCGTGCATTGACTCAAGCATTTTTATGCCGATAACGTATCAACAGTAAGTTTGTTGGATATTTGTTCAAGCTCACTGGCTCAGTTCGGTGATTTTCATCACCGTTTCACGGTCGATACCCATACTTCGGTGACTGTTCTGACAGTCACCGTAAGATCCTCGTTTAACACGCATCGTTGAATGCTGATTAAGAGTTCTCAGCACGAGTTAGTGGCGTATTTGCTCAAGCTCGTTCTGGCTCAACCCGGTAGTTTTCATTATCGTTTCACGGTCGATACCCATGTCGATCATCGTACACGCGATTTTCAGGATCCCCTGTTTTTCGCCTTTATGCAATCCTTCTTGGAGTCCTTCCTGACGCCCTTCAATAAACCCTTTCTGGTGCCCCTTCTGCTCCAGTTTCTGCGCTATTGTCATCAGTACCTCCTCATACTTCGGGGACTGTTCTGCCAGTCGCCGGATAAAACCCTCGGGATCGGCGGTATCTCCCGCCTGTAATAAGTAGTTTAGCACGCTTTTTAGCTGTTCATCCGTATAGTAATCATACGTCAGCAGTATAACCAACTCTTGCAGCAGCTCCGCCATATCACGCTGGCGGATATGCTTTTGCACCATTTCCAGTAGCGCAACCCGTTTATGCGTCAGGATCTCATCATCCGAGATGACCGTCACATCGACCAGCGGGAATGGACCGGAATAGATTTCCTTCGCCAGCGCCGGATCATCGAAGCAGTCGAGCCAATGGGTACTCCAGGGATACGGCTGTATTTTCCCGTGATAGAACAACACCGGAATGACCAGCGGCAATTTTTCATGTCCCTGCTCCAGATGCCGTTGCATGGCTGAAATACTGTAACGCATAAGCCGATATGCTATCATCTTGTCCGGAGTGCTCTGGTGTTCGATCACGCAATACACGTAACCGTCACCTCGCGCCGTTTTCAATGAATACAAAATGTCGGAATAATGCGCCCGCAGATTGTCTTCAATAAACGATCCGGATTCCAACCGCAGTGTATCCAGATCACAAACGGCCCGTAATGTCGCGGGCAAATGTATCTCTAGAAAGTCTCTGGCCGTATCAATATGACTTAAAAACTGTTTAAAAACAGCGTCATGTGGCGTTGGTGTGTGTTTTCTCTTCATCGGTGAATGGTAGCATATTTTCTTTTATATTGAAGGAATATTAAGCAAAAAACCGAGCGGATTGTGATGTCTTGAATTTTCTTTGACAAAAACGTTGATCGTATCCCTCCAGTTAGGTGTGTGGGATTTAATCCTACTCGAAAAATAAATAGAGGCCCCAAAAATCGCCTCATATTATTCTTTAATTTTTCAATGTTTTCACAATACTCATAGCTTGCTCTTTATCTTTTACTCCCATCCTGAATGAAGGACCTAAAGCGGTCTGAATAGTCGCCGTGACAATATGAGTACCTTTAAATGATACTGTCATTTGGGTGCGGATGTTTTTATTGATTAAAACATCAAAGTGGGGAAAGCATTGTTTATCGTTTTTTATCGCTATTTCTATCTGGTCATTACCGCCTTCATCTGGCCCTAAGTAATCTATTTTATCTGTACAGGAGTGAGTTAAGATAAAATTGTCTCCGGATGAAAATTCAAATTTCAATCCCTCTTCGGCTTGCGTTTGTCTGTCTGGGTTATTTTTACCCGCGCACCCGGTTATTACAGAGAGAAGTAACATAATAACAAACAAATTTTTCATGATTCCGATCCTGCTATATTGAGTAATCACATGTAATATAAAGTCTATTTAAGCAGAGTTGCAATTAACAATATATCAAAATAACCACCAGATAATAGCATTTTTCTGGAAGGTAATGATATTACATAAGAAAGCAACAAATAACCGGGATATAACCGTAATATTCATGTTATTACCTGATGTTCTGCCTGGATGGGTAAAGCCTATAATTGTCTGAGAATGTCAGCGCTGGTGTCGCTCCGTGACAGTGATACGGGCCTGTTTTATGGGAGAAGATTATGGCGAGTCATACATCCGATTATCGTACAGATGTCCGCGTTATTGCGCATATACCGCTTAATACTTCTGATGGCGACAGATTGTATTTCAGAAAATTAACTGGCAGTGAATCATTGTCGCAGCTGTATCAGTTTAAAGTAGAGTTTCTCTGTACACGTAATGATCTCGATATGAAGTCATTATTGGGTAAGAGTATGGCTCTGGAGATCCCGCTGGCACAGGGTGGTTCCCGCTTCCTGCATGGTGATATTACACGTATTGACTATATTGGACATCATTTACAGGAAGAAAACGATAAATTATATATTTTCACTTTGCATCCTTCCTTATGGTATTTGACCCAAAACCGTGATTGTCGTATTTGGCAGGGACAGAGTGTGCCGGATATTATTGCCGTTCTACTGGCAGAATATCATATCAATATAGAAAACCGTCTCAGCAGCCATTATCATCAATGGGAGTATTGTGTCCAATATCAGGAGAGTGCTTTTGATTTTATCAGTCGATTAATGGAACACGAAGGCATCTACTATTATTTCAGTCATCATGAAAAGGGGCATACGTTAATTCTGGCGGATTCTCCAAATGCACATCGGCCATTTAACGATGACTATGCTCATATTCCCTATTTAGCTGCACAGCCCGGCGTGGTTGATCATCAGGAAGGTATTATGTGCTGGAGTACAGCACAGGAAATTACGCCGCGGGTTTATACGCTGGATGATTACGATTTTCGCAAACCACGGGCGCATTTATTGGAAGTGTGCAGCAATCCAGCCTCGTTTGCGGTTAATAAGGCGGATGTTTTCGAATGGCCGGGACGTTATATCGACAATCAGCACGGTCAGTTTTATGCGCAAATCCGCCAACAAGCGTTTGAAGCGCAGCAGCAACAGATGTACGGCAATACGACGGCATGTGGATTGGCTCCGGGATGCACTTTTACCTTGCAAAATAACCCTTGTCCACCTGATACACCGTCTTTTTTGGTGACTCATGCGGAATATGAGTTGTATGACTGCACTCTGTATGACGAATTGAATAGGACTCCTCAGGACAAAGGGCCGTTCCGGGCTGCATTCCACGCGATACCGGCTGATATTGTCTGGCGTCCGCAGCGAATAACGCCCTGGCCGAAAACCTGTGGCCCCCAAACGGCGGAAGTTGCTGGTCCGGCGGGAGAAAGCATCTGGACCGATAAGTACGGTCGCGTCAAATTGAAGTTTCGCTGGGATAGATATGGTCAGCCGGATGATCGAAGTTCCTGCTGGGTGCGTGTTTCCAGCAGTTGGGCCGGTTGGAAATATGGCAGCTTGCAGATCCCCCGGATCGGTGAAGAGGTGGTGGTTGATTTTATTAACGGTGATCCGGACCGCCCGTTAGTGACCGGACGGGTTTATAACGAGGAGTGTATGCCGCCTTGGCAGCTACCTGATGACGCGACTCGGATGGGGTTTATGAGCCGTAGCAAGAAAGGCGGGGTAGAAAATGCCAGTTTTCTGTTTCTCGAAGATGCGCCGGGACGTGAATCATTCACCATGCACGCTGAGCGCGACATGAATATCTCCGTTGAGCACGATAAAAATATCACGGTCGATGGTGTCTTAGCTCAGGAGATAAAAGGCGAAACTCATCTCAAACATCATGGTGTGTGTAATACCTTGAAAATGATGCCGGATATGCAAACTTTCCGGTTGGGAAAAACTGCCATTATCGCTGCCGGTGGGCGTGCAGATTTTATTGCCGGTGGCAGGTATGAACGTATCCACGGTAAATCAGAGACGCAGGCCAGCCAGAGTATCAGCCAACATGCCGGAGAAAACATCAGCCATCATGCGCGGGGCAATATTTTGTTTGATGCCGGTAAGCAAATAATCTATGGAGACAGCCTGTATCTCAACAAAGAAAGCAGCGATGCCGATAATCAAGCGCAAAAGAAGTTGACGACATTGCAAGGATTGACGTCTGAGGAAGTAGCGGATCAGAAAGCATCGGAACAGCAGCAACAGCAGAAGATCCCGACCTCAGTGGTTTACAAGAAGGGGGTTAGTGTTGAGATCAATGGCGTTGATCAGCAGCGCGTGGATAAGGATCAAAAAGTAGAAATTAAGGGAGCGGTAACACGGAGTATTGAGGGTAGTTGGCAAGAGCATGTTAAAGATAACCTGAAAATTCAGGCCGATGCCGATGCTCATCTTAACTGTGGTGGTGAGGTGTGCATCGAAACCAAAGATATGGTGCATAAAATTGAGGGCCACATAGAAACCCATGCCGGCAATACCTTGACCGTCTGTGGCACGACAGAAAGTGTCAATATGCTCAACTATACCAACTCTTCCATTGCCATGAAAAATGAAGGCGTGGTGATGTCGAATAACATGCTGAACATCGGTAATACCACGCTGCATATGTCAACCAGTACTCTTAGCCTCAGTATGGGCCAGATAAATATCAATGCCGTGGCACTGAATCTGAGTCTCAGCGGTTTAAGTATTTTTATCTGACGCACCAAGACAGGAGAACCGATGATGAAAATCATGAAACCTCTGCGGTTGGGTGTCTTGCACCGCCCGTGGCGCTGGCAGCAGCAAAACTATCTGGGGGTGGCTGTGATGGCGCTGACGGATATGAGTGATTCACCACAAATCAGGCCGGAACCGGAGTTGTGGCAATTGGTTGCGCAGGAGTTACAAAGTACCGGTGGGGTGCTGGATCTCTCGATTCCTAAACCCTGTGCAGAATTCTTTGCTACCGGTTACGCCTGGACCAATCATCAGCAGCAAAAAGAGGCTTGCATGGCGAGAATTCAGGTTGCTGATAAAGAAAAAAGTTTGCTGGTGTTTGGTGATCGCTACTGGCAGAACGGGCATCCTTCATCGCCCCAACCGTTCGAGAAGATGCACCTTGATTGGAAAAATGCGTTCGGCGGTAGCCGTATTGCGGAAAATCCATTAGGTAAGGGAGATGAACCTATTGCCCGTGACGGGATATTTTGGCATCCATTACCTAACGTTGAACATCCCGATCAGCTTCTGCATTCAGTGCATCAGCGTGTTCAGCCCGCCAGTTTCGCACCATTGGATTTTAGCTGGCCGCAACGTAGTCGTTTAATGGGGAAAAAATACGATAAGCAGTGGCTGGCACATGAATTCCCCGGTTTTGCCCGTGATACCGACTGGCATCTCTTCAATATGGCTGGGCAGGATCAATGGTGGGATGGGAAACCTGCTTTACCATTGGGTGCCATCTGGCGTATTTGGAATATGCATCCAACTCAGGCGGTACAACAGGGAACGTTACCGTGCTGGCAAGCACGCTGTTTTATTACCCGCCAGCGCGGTGAAGAAATGCGCCTTGAGGAGATCCATTTACGTGCCACCACGGTATGGTTTATGCCTCATTTGGAACGGATGGTGCTCATCTGGCACGGTGCTTGCCCGATTAATGAAGATGATGCTGTGGATGTACATCAAATGCTGGTGGCGATGGAGTTGGCACAGACAGAGCGTCCGATTACCCATTATCAGCAGGTGATGGCGCAACGGGCAGAAAAAGAGAAGGGCGCTCTTTTTACTCTGCGGGAGCAGGATCTGATGGATGAAAGCCTGATTGCGCCCTGGATAGATAATGACGTACAGGTTACGCCCAGTGCGTTGGCGGAGACCATGACAAGGCGTGAAACCTATTTGCGCCGACAGCATCAGGCGAGAAGTCAGGGGCAAGAGCAGGATATCAATCAACTGCTTGCCGGGTTGCCGCAGAAAGAGGGAAAAGCGCTGACGGCCGATCAATTACCCAATCTGGTTGCCAGTCTGGAACGGCAGGCAGAGCGTATACAGCAGCGGGTTCAGCAAAAAAATACTGCGTATGTGGCGGCTGAACGTGCCAGTACTCCCCCGGCTGGCCCGGCAAGTTACTACCGTATGCTGGATCTGTTGCACAAGCAGTCACAAAAAACGCCGGAGTCCCAGACACCAGAGGCGTTGAAACGCACGCACCGCAGTTTACATCAGATGTATCGACTATCAGCGGATACGCGCTCGCCGGCAGCCAGGTTACAAGGTGAACAGGCGGAAGTGTTACGTCGTCATGTGATCACTTGCATGGCAACAAAACGGGATCTGAGTGGCATGGATCTGACGGGTGCGGATCTTTCTGGTTTGGATCTTCGTCAGGCCAATTTACAACGTACTCTGTTAGAAAATGCCAATCTGGATCATTGTTGTCTGGATGAAGCCGATCTGAGTGAAGCTATGTTGGCTTATGCTTCATTGAACAATACTTCGCTAAAGGCCGCTTGTCTGGATAATGCTTCCCTGATTGGAGCACGGTGTCACAACAGTTATTTTACCGGAGCATGCCTTGGTGGTGTGTCGCTGGAGCAGGCCGAACTGGTCATGTGTGATTTTTCCCAAGCTGCTCTGAGTGATATTTTGTTGCGGCAGTGTACGCTGCATCATTGTCACTTCTCTCAGGCACGATTGGAAAACTGCCTGTTTATGGATCTGGTGCCGGAAGAGTTGGATTTCAGTCATGCGCATTTGACGCGCATGACCGTCATCAATGGCGGTTTTACTGCGGTACGTTTCAACCATGCCATGATGGAGAGTTGTACTTTTCTGGACAGCGTACTGGATCATGCCCAATACCAGCACGCACATTTAGAAAATTGTGTGTTTACCGGTAAGACTCATATTCGTGCTGGTCTGTTCCAGCATGCGCGGCTGACCAGTTGTAACTTCCGACTCATCGTTCTTGAAGCGGCTGATTTTTCAGAGGCCATATTGCAAAACTGTGATTTTAGCGAAGCGGATCTCAGTTTTGCCCAAATGCGTGCCGTCAATGGCAGTCATTCTCTGTTCATTCGTACCCGGCTGACCCATAGTCATTTGCAAGACGCCAATCTGATGGGGGCATTACTGCAAAAGTCTCATTTAGCCGGAGCGGATTTGCGTCGTGCCAATCTGTTTCGTGCCGATATTTCTCAATCCAGTGTTGATGTGAATACTCAGTTACAAGGTGCTCTGTTTGATCAGTGCAAAACCCTGCCTTGTGCCAGCGGGAAATTAATATGAAAACTTTAACATCGGAACAGTTGAGTGCGCTGATTGCGCAAGGGGAAATTATTCAAGATACATGCCTGACGAGTGATTTGCTGGCAGGACGGGATCTTGCCGGTATGGTGTTTGTCAATGTTGTCTTTGACAGCGTTGATCTCAGTTGTTGTCGGCTTGATGAAACTGTGTTTCAGCAATGCCAGTTATCATATGCCTCTTTTCAGGGAATGACGCTGAAAGGGTGTTCGTTTCAGCAATGTACCTTGTCACAAGCCTGTTTTGATCTCGTTCATCTGGATAACTGCGTATTTAATGATTGCCAGTTGGAACAGCTCTCTTTGCAAAACGCCGTTCTTGGCTGTACCTATTTCATTGCTTCCCGGCTTAATCGGGTGCGTTTTATCGATAGTACTCTTGATAAAGTCATACTGTGTGACAGTGATATTCACAATGGTGTTATGCATAACTGCCGTTGCCAGAGTTTGACTCTATTCGGCATGGATCTGCGCAAGATCACCTTTACAGGCAGTTATTTTGAACGGGGGGTGTTTGCACATTGCGATCTGCGCGAAGGTCAGTTTCAGGGGCTGACCTTTTTGGCTTGCCAGTTTACCGATAACCAGCTGGACCACGCCGATTTCCGGCAGGCGATACTGACGCAAAGCTGTTTTAAAGGCGCATCATTGCGCGGTGCCTGTTTGGACGAGGTACAGGCCGAAGGCGCGTTATTTATTGAAAGTGATTTACGTGAAGCACAGTGCCGGCAGGCAAAAATCAATCATGGACAGTTTATTGCTGCCCGTCTGCATCAGGCTGATTTCTCCCATAGCACGTTAGTACAAAGCCAGTGGCGTTATGCGCAAGCGGATGGCTGTTCTCTTGCCGCCTGCGATTTGAGCTATGCCGATTTCAGTTGGGCGGATATCAGTAATGCTGATCTGCGTCAGGCGCGTTTTAAGCGCACGTTGATGCACCGGGCTTGCCAGCAGGGCAGCCAATTTTCCGATCGTCAGGGCATTTTGGAACGAGATGACGCACTGTTTGCGGCAGAGACGTGGAGTGCGCGCAGTTAGCGCTATTAATTATGAGGTTAGCTTATGAACGCAATACAAAAATCGTTCCCATTAGAGATTAATCTTCCTCAACAGGCCGCGGGGCAGATCGTCAATACATTGCCAACAGGGGATGTGATCGTGGAGTATCAGCAGCGTGGCTGGCAATGCAGTGTTGCCATAAGTTGTTTGCTCATACCACAAATCGGTGATGAGGTACTGATTTGTGGTGACGATAGCCAGCGGCTATGGGTGCTGGCGGTGTTAAGCCGCGCTGATGAACAGCAGCCGGTGACGCTCAGTGTTCCGGGAGATTTACATATTGCTCCGCAAGGAGAGCTGATGCTCCATAGCGCTGAACAGATCAGTATTGATAGTCAATCTGTACAGATCACAGCGCAACAGAGTGATTGTCATATCACCCATATGCGTTACAGCGGTGATGAGTTGACGGCGTGGGTCAATGTAGCCTGTTTGCTTGGCCGGCGCGTGGAAGCATTGTGGAAAACCGTGGTGCAAATCAGTCAGCGTGTATTGCGTAAGGTCGAACAGACAGAACATGTGCGTGTTGGACAACTGGATTGTCAGGCTCGTGATTATGTCCGTTTGCATGCACGTAATACCATTATTACCTCGCAGGCGGTGACAAAAGTGGACTCTGAACAGATTCATATAGGCTGAACGATGAGCAGAATATCAGAGAAAAACACCGGAGAACGCAGAGCTTCGGCGATATATACCGGTTATCAAACCTTTCCTATGTTGCTTGAACGTCTGACAGAAAACAGCAATGGCCGGGAAGAGGCATCGTATGGCAGCTGCGCTCGGCAGTATCGTCTGTCGATACTGCATAATTTGCAGGCGTTATTTAACTGCGACCATTATTCCTCTGGAGCCGATCTCTCATCATGGCCGCATGTTAGTACCAGTACTTTGAATTTCGGTATCCGGGCACTGGCAGGAAAGTTTGTTTCTCAGGTGAGCTGGGAAAGTATTGAACACACGATATGTGAAGCCATTATTTATTTTGAACCGCGCATTATGCCGCAGGAATTAACTATCACGGGTATACAGGGTAATCAGGAGCTGGATGCTCACAATATTCTCTGCTTTGAAATCCGGGGGCATTTGCGGGGTTCTTCCCGCCCATTGGCATTCACTTTCAGCAGCCATGTTGATCTGGAAAACGGGCGTTTTGAGCTGGTGGATGGAGGATAAATCATGCATGAAAAACTACTGGAGTATTACAACCGTGAGTTGGCATGGTTGCGTGAAATGGGGGATGAGTTTGCCCGCCATTATCCTGGTGTGGCCGGGCGATTAGGAATGCAGGGTAATGAAGTGACCGATCCTTACGTTGAGCGTTTGCTGGAGGGCGTCGCTTTTCTGACTTCGCGTATTCAACTCAAGATGGATGCTGAGTTTCCGCGTTTCTCCGCTCAGTTACTGGAAGCGCTTTATCCTAACTATCTTGCGGGTTTGCCTTCAATGGCAATTGTGGAATTACAGCCCGATCCCACGAAAGGGGATCTGAGCAAAGGTTTTCTGGTGCCTCGTGGTTCACTGATGGAAAGTCCGGCACTGAAAAAGCAGGGGCTCAGTTGCCGTTACCGTACCGCGCAGGATGTGAGTTTGCAGCCGTTGCGTTTATCCCTAGTGGAATTGGGCGGTGTGCCTGCGGATATCCCTCTTTCTGCGTTTGGTGGTGCTGAGGTGCAGGGTGCTTTGCGTATTCAACTATCGTGTTTTGATAATGTGTTACTGGGCGAATTGCAATGTGATGAGCTGATGTTCTACCTCAGTGGCGGTGATGTTCCAGCCTTACAACTGCTGGAATTACTGATGGCGCACTGTCAGGGGGTGTTGTGCCATATTCCCGGCAGTTCGGTGCAACGGTTATTGCTACCGCCACAGGCATTATGTCATGAGGGCTTTGCCCCGGAGCAGGCATTATTGCCGGTTGATTTGCGCAATGTTGAAGCGTATCGCTTGTTACAGGAATACTTTGCTTTTCCGGCCCGTTTCCAGTTTTTCAGCATCAGTGGTTTACAGCCGCTGCTGGCGCAGGCAAGCAAGCGACAGTGCTTGGAAATTCAGATCTTGTTGGATGTGCGTTCGCCACAATTGGAAAAGGTGGTGGATGTCAGCCATCTGGCTTTGCATTGTACCCCTGCCATCAATCTTTTTCCACGTGCAGCCGAACCGATGACGATCAATGAGCAGCAACATGAATACCATGTGGTGGTTGATAACATGCGTCCGCTTGATTATGAGGTTTTTTCCGTCACAGCATTACGCGGTATTGGTAGCCAGCATGACGGTGACGAGCGCTACATTTTTCATCCCCTTTATCACACGCAGCATGATGACACATTGGTTAATGCGGGGTATTTTTCTATCCGCCGTGAATCACGTTTGCTGCCACAGAATATGAACCGCTATGGTATGCGTTCTGATTATCTTGGCAGTGAAGTTTATCTCTCTCTGGCGGATGAGCATCATCCGCCCTGGCGCAGTGATTTGAAATACCTCAGTGCGGAAGTTCTGTGTACCAATCGTGATCTGCCGCTATTACTGCAACGACAGGCACAGGAGAGCCTGGTGATGCAGGATTCGGTTCCCGTCTCCGCTGTGCGGTTGCGCAAAGGTCCCAGTGAACCCCGCCCGGCTCTGGCAGAGAGCCGGGTTTGCTGGCAGTTGATCAATCAGTTACAGCTTAATTACTTTAGTTTGCAGGATTGCGCCACTAAACAGGGTGAAACGGAATTACGGCGGCTATTACGTTTTCATGCCAGTCAGGCGGATGCGGTTATTGCACAGCAGATTAGTGGTATCCGGTGTTGTCGATTGCAAGCGCAACATCGTCATATGACCGGTACGCCACTGTTTCGACGTGGAATTAGTGTGCAGTTGGAGGTAGACGAGCAGGCATTTTCTGGTCGATCTCCTTGGTTAATGGGGAGTGTGCTGGCGCACCTGTTTAGCCGTTTGGTGACCGTGAACAGTTTTGCGGAAACGACGCTGTCCAGTGTGCAGCGGGGAACGATCGGGTTCTGGTCGGGACGTAATGGCGTGAGGGCACTGTTATGAAGATATTTGCCATACATGCCGACAATCAGATAGTACTGGTCGGGGAGAAAGCGCATAGCGTTTCATCTGCACTTGATGATCATTTTTGGACAGCAAGAGAAAAAGCGCCGTGGGATTTCGATTTGTTTCAGTTGTTGCGGCGTATTGATGCACAGTCAGGCGCCCCTTATCCATTGGGGCGTGCACCTTTACCGCGCTATGAACCATTGCGTCTGGGGCAACAGCCGGCATTATGCTTTGCGCCGGCAGAAATTGCGGCTATCGTGCCTGACCCAGATGGCATCCGCTATCAGATTAATATCAATAACTTTGGTCTGTTTGGCCCGAATGGCCCCCTGCCTTTACATGTCACTGAATTTGCCTGGCAACGTCAGAAGCAACATAAAGATTATGTGCTGAGTGCCTTTTTCAATCTGTTTCAGCATCGTTTGATAACGCTATTCTGGCGGGCGTGGGCGGATGCCCAGCCTTGTCTCTCCTTTGACCGTAACGATAACCGCCGTTTCGATCACTTTTTTGCCAGTCTGATCGGTATGGGACATGTTCCGGGCTACCGTCTCCGTCAGGAGCGGACACATCACTATATGGCCGGGCACCTGAGCCGTTATCCGCGTAATAAAGACGGTTTGCTGTGCTTGCTGCGTTACCACTTTGGTTTGCCGGTGACGTTACATGAAAATCAGTTTCACTGGCTGGCGATTGACCGTGATGAACAGTTGCGGCTGCATAACGGTCATGGTGGTGCCCGGTTAGGGAATACTGCCCGTCTCGGTATTGCTGTGGCTGATGTGCAATATGCATTTTGTCTGGAGCTTGGCCCACTCTCTTGGTCGGCATATCAGCGTTTCTTGCCGGCTTCACGGTTTACCACATCCAATTGTGATGATTTCCGGCAATTGTGTGACTGGGTTCGGGGTTATGTCGGCCTTGAATATACCTGGAAGCTCAGAATCACGCTGGATCATCAGCATTATCAGGGATGTTCACTAGGAGGCCATCAGCCGCTGGGGCAGAGCTGTTGGTTAGGACTTAACATCCCCCATCATGATCGCAGTGATCTCTGTTTCCGTCCGGATAACGCTGCGTAGTCATAACAGACTGCACCTGTTTTCTTTTCTATCAATATGGACAATATGGACGAGGGTTCTATGTCAGATATCAATCGCCAGTCACTGTTTAATAAACTTAATCCGCCATTGTTTAGTGCCCTGGAGAGAGCCAGTGTATTTTGTAAACTGCGGGGCAATCCTTATGTTGAATTGGCGCACTGGCTGCATCAACTGATGCAGCAGAAAGTGGGTGATTTGCAACAAATCATAGGCCACTTTGCACTGGATGAGCAGCAGGTGGCACAGGATATCGTTCGCTCTCTGGATGCATTGCCGCGCGGAGCCAGCGCGATTTCTGATCTCTCTACTCATATTGATGAGGCAGTAGAACGGGCTTGGGTGTGTAGTTCAGTCACTTTTGCGGCAGACGAGATTCGTGGGGCGCATCTATTGCTGGCATTGTTAACCACTTTTAATCTGCGTCAGCATCTGCTGGCTATTTCTGCTCAGTTTTCCTGTATTAACGCAGAAAGTTTGGCACAGGATTTGAACCGCATCCTGCATGACAGTATGGAAAACAGCTCTCAGAAAACAATGGCAGAGAGTGAAAACTGTCAACCAACGTCAGAGAGTTCGCTGCAATGTTATGCGCAGGATATGACTGCACTGGCGCGTGCCGGGCGAATTGATCCGGTTGTCGGGCGGGATAAAGAGATCCGCCAACTGGTTGATATTTTGCTGCGTCGCAGGCAGAACAACCCGCTGATTACCGGTGAGGCGGGGGTGGGTAAAACAGCGCTGGTGGAAGGATTGGCGCTACGCATTGCATCGGGTGATTTGCCGCCGTCATTGTGCCATGTTCAGCTTTGGTCATTGGATATTGGCCGTTTGGAGGCGGGTGCCGGAATGAAGGGAGAATTTGAGGCACGTTTACAGGCGGTGATTAATGAAGTTCAGCAAAGCCCGGTTCCCATTATTCTGTTTATTGATGAGATTCATATGCTGATTGGTGCCGGAGGGGCGCAAGGGGTTGGTGATGCGGCTAACTTGTTGAAACCGGCACTGGCGCGTGGGCAGTTACGCACCATTGGTGCGACCACCTGGGCGGAATACAAAAAACATATTGAAAAAGATTCGGCATTAACGCGACGTTTTCAGGTGTTGCAGGTTGAACAGCCGGACGAAGCGCAGGCTTTACAGATGATACGTAGTCTATCCGCGAAGTTGGAACAGCATCATGGCGTATTATTACTGGATGAGGCGCTGGAAGCCGCGGTCTCGCTCTCCCATCGCTATATCCCGGCTCGCCAGTTGCCTGATAAGGCCATCGCGCTGCTTGACACCACTTGCGCACGAGTGGCTGTCAGTCAGCACAGTCTGCCGGCGGTATTGGAAGATTATCGCCGCCAGCTTGCTGCACTCCAGATTGAATATGAGATTGTCTGCCGTGAGCAGCAACTGGGTGGTGATCATCGTGCCCGCTTGGCACAGCTTGACGGTCAGCGCCATGAATTGCAGGCAGAAGAGCAGCAAATGGCGCAGCGTTGGCAGGATGAAATGACGCTGGCTCAACAGATTATCGGCTTACGCCAGCAACTGATTTCTGGTGATGAAAGACTTGAGGATGATCCACAGCGTTTGGTCTGGCAGACAAAATTACAGGATTGCCGGCAACAGTTAAGTTTATTGCAGGGAGAGCAGCCATTAATTACGGTTGCGGTGGACGCACACAGCGTTGCCGCAGTGGTGGCGGATTGGACCGGTATTCCCCTTGGCCGGATGGTGAAGAATGAGATCAATGTTGTCCAGAATTTGGAACACAGCCTCGGACAGCGAGTGATTAGTCAGCAACACGCGTTAAGCACTATCAGTGAACGGGTACGTACAGCGCGTGCACATCTGGGTGATCCCAATAAACCTGTGGGGGTATTTTTGCTATGTGGCCCCTCTGGAGTAGGGAAGACCGAAACGGCGCTGGCGTTGGCTGAAAGCCTGTATGGTGGTGAGCAGAACCTGATTACCATCAATATGAGTGAGTTTCAGGAGCCACACAGCGTATCAACCTTGAAAGGGGCACCGCCGGGATATGTCGGTTATGGTGAAGGTGGTGTGTTAACGGAGGCGGTTCGACGACGTCCGTATAGTCTAGTGTTGCTTGATGAGGTGGAAAAAGCACATCCTGATGTGCATGAACTGTTTTTTCAGGTATTCGATAAAGGCTGGATGGAAGACGGTGAAGGCCGTCGCATTGATTTCCGTAATACGCTGATCATATTGACCTCGAATGTTGGCAGTCAGGAAGTTATCAAGGTCTGTACCCGGCAGGATGGCTTGCCGGATGTGGAAACGTTGACGCAACAGTTACGTCAACCGCTGTTACGGACGTTTCCCGCTGCTTTGCTTGGCCGTCTGACGATCATTCCTTTTTTATCACTGAGTAACGAAGCACTGGAAAATATTGTGCAACTGCAATTGGCGCGGATAGTACAACGTCTGTGGGAAAATTATGGAATTGAGGCACAATTTGACCACAGTGTGACGCAACAGATTATGGCTTGTTGTATGGAACAGGAATCCGGTGCTCGCAGGATCGATTCGATCATTACGAATATTTTGTTGCCGCAGATAAGTCGCAGGTTACTTACCGCAACGATGGAGAACCAGCATTATTCACAATTGGACGTGATTTGGGAGAATGCGGTATTTCAGTGCCATTTTTGCTGAGATAGCTAAGCGTAACGGTTAACTAAGTTGCCTTTATTCACTACAGTCGTGAGAAAATATTATGTCATCATTGAGATTTAGCTGCGGGAGCAAGTCACTATGACATCCGTATATTCCGTGTATCGCTTTGGATGAGCTAGCTTCTGCTATGATGGAGAGGTTTGAAGACCAATTGTACACTTCCGTGCTATTAAGCTTCAGCCCCTTCATCTGGTCAGATTAAATCATTACAGCAATATGAGAGAACTGGAATCCTGTTGCTGCAACGACATTGCGCAAAGTTTTCAGCGTTGGATTGCCTTTAGGTGACAGTGTTCGATATAGCGTCTCACGTGAAACGCCTGCTTTCATCGCGGCTAAATGTGCGGTAAGTTCTTCATCCGCAATGCGGATCATCGTATTGTAAAACCGTTTGTCGTTACTTTTGTCACCGGCACACAGTACGATGGCTTGTCGTTTGGGATCGAAAGCAAAAAATGCGCGTACCGGACGACCTGAATACTGTATGCGTAAAGCGTGAAACCTTGAGGTTAAAACCACTGTCCACAAAATCCAACCCTCATAAGTTATAGCTTATATTTTCAACCCTTTTGCCACTTTTCACCGATCTCCGTGCTTCGCATTCTTCACTAACTCAGATCACTGTTCTCTCCGAAACACTTGTGAGTCTGGCCGTATCTCTATTGTGTAGATACCGAATACCTCAAGGACGATATTTCTCGGAGGCTGACTGATGATAGTGGCATCATTAATGGAACAAAATTATCGCCCGTTTTATCAATCATCGCTGCTGTCGAAAGCAGCATTCAGCTTCTGCTGGTAAACGCTAAGGAAAAAAGCGTTGAATAACGTTGGCGATTGTTGACGTATCTCTTCGGCGGTTTGCTGATAGCGATCAGTAAAGTTATCCCATAACTTTGCCTTACGGTGTTGCGTGCCATTCATGTGCCAGAAGTATGCCGCAGGGACACTATTTTCATCATAGGATGGGTTAAAGCGATTGATGATGGTGTTAAGACAATAAAAAAGCGCTTCTTTCATTGCCTGCTCATGCCCGTCTGGTATTTGATATGTCTGTGGTGCAGTCATGTCGTTGGCTGTCGCTGTTGGTGGATCTTTCTGGAATAAACATAATGGATCAAGTTGTTTTACTTGCTCTTCCCACAACTGTAGCGGTGTGACAGAAAGGCGAGGGGGCTGTTGAAACAGGGGATGGCTGTCGACACTATGACGTTGGGCCGTAAAAAGTTGTATTGGATCGATGGAGCGTACAGCGAGCTGATCAAGAGATAGCGTGGGTTCTGTCCCTTGTTTCGGCAACATAAAATCTGCCGGAGAAAGTTGATAGCGCGCTTCTGAACTTTTTTCTGTGGGCACTGTTTCATTTAACTCGTCCCATAGTGCTCCGGAAAAATCGGTTGTCATTTCCTGTTCGACAGAATGATCTTTTGCTGTCTCTATTTCATTCACGGTCAGGTGGTAGTCACCAATCTGGAGCTTATTATTTTCTTGCAGAGAGGTGGTTTCTCCACGTGCTAATGGAATAGTGTTAATCATCATGAAAGCAGTTCCAATATTAGTAATAGTGCAGGCACCCTGGGTAGAAATATGTACACTGGCTTGTAATGCCGAAATACAACCATTCGGATCTGGCAACACAAAATGATTATTTTCGCTGGTACCGATAGTTCCACCCGGATGATAGAAAATATGACTACTATTTTCTATCCCCTTATCTGATGGAATATTGATAAAGGTTATTTTCATAACAACGTCGCTTATTATCTTGAGTCATCACTTAACCTTCCGCCACAAAAAAGTATGCAGTATCCTAACGGACACGAACATATCGTATTCCGGGCGGGAGGTTATTTTTTTACTGACTTAGTTGTCAGTGAATGTTTTATTATTTACTGATGTTCTTTTGTGTATCCCAATTAAATTCCACCTCAGCGCCATTTTTTCCTTCATTATCCTGTTCCTTATAAACTACTTTGGCAATATTCGGTGAGAAGCTGTATTTCACACCGATAGTGCCGGGCATAATGGCAGCCGAACCTTCTGTCAGGTGCGGAATATCGCGGTTAAAGTCAACCAATTCGATGCTGTCAAGTAATGCACTTCCCAGCGTAATTGTGGTGAACTCCTGTTGCTCGCCTCCGGCTTTGCGCATGGTTAATTTCACTTCAGGAAGATGAGCACCCTGCGCTAATTTCTGCATTAACGTTGGCATTGCTTTATCCATACGGGCATAGACCACCAGAGAATGAACTTTAGCACGCCCACTTCCTCCACCGCCGCCGCTACCGGTTTCCACCGGCTGTGACAGTTTCCATTCAAAGGTATGCACATCAATGCCGTTGGGGTGATTGCTGTCTTTGCATTCACCGGAGATATCTTTGATATCCAAATAGATGCTGTTGTTCATAATCGTATTCTTTATTTATTCAGTGAGTTGCAGAATTAACCACCACTCTGTTTTAAGGAGGGCAGTTTTGATACCAACCGCAGGGAAACCGTCAATCCCTCCAGTTGATAATGGGGACGCAGGAAAAATTTGGCCTGATAGTAGCCGGGATTATCTTCCTGTTCGTTGACTTGTACTTCGGCAGACGCCAGCGGTTTGCGCGCTTTGGTCTGTTGTGAGGAGTTGGAGGGATCGCCATCAACATAGTTGATGATCCATTTATTCAGCCAACGTTCAATATCATCGCGACTCTGGAATGAACCCACTTTGTCACGCACGATACATTTCAGGTAATGCGCAAATCGGCAGCAGGCAAACAAGTAAGGTAAGCGGGCAGCCAGATTAGCGTTTGCTGTGGCATCAGCATCCATATACTCCGCCGGTTTTTGCAGTGATTGAGCGCCGATAAACGCGGCAAAATCAGAGTTTTTGCGGTAAACCAACGGGATAAAGCCGTTTTTTGCTAATTCCGCTTCACGGCGGTCACTGATGGCAATCTCTGTCGGACATTTGATATCTAAACCGCCATCATCCGTCGGGAAGGTGTGACATATCAGTTTATCTACCGCTCCGCCTGATTCGACGCCCCGGATAGATGCGCACCAACCATATTCTTTAAAGGAACGGTTAATATTCACTGCCATCGCATAGGCTGCGTTGCTCCACACATAATTACTGTGCGTGGCTCCTGCGGTTTTTTCTTCAAAATCGAATCCTTCAACCGGATTGGTGCTGATACCGTAAGGTAAGCGAGCTAGAAAACGTGGCATCACCAAACCAATGTAACGGGCATCTTCTGATTCACGCAGGCTGCGCCAGGAGGCGTATTCGGTATTGAGAAAGATTTTGCTCAGATCGCGCGGATTTGCCAATTCCTGCCAGGTTTCCATCTGCATAACGCCAGG
The DNA here is from genome assembly GCF_011189505.1 of Photorhabdus tasmaniensis. Taxonomy (GTDB): domain Bacteria; phylum Pseudomonadota; class Gammaproteobacteria; order Enterobacterales; family Enterobacteriaceae; genus Photorhabdus; species Photorhabdus tasmaniensis. Next base: position 51,968 of record NZ_PUJU01000013.1, on the reverse strand, counting down.
CGAGGCGCTACTGATAAAAGGGCAGTGGGCGGCAGCGGCGATACGGGCCATTTCTCCCAACATTTCGACATCTTGCGGATTGTGGTCGAAATAGTAATCACCCACTAGGCAGCCGAGTGGCTCTCCACCGAATTGACCATACTCTTCTTCATAAATCCGTTTGAAAACCGGGCTCTGATCCCAAGCCGTTCCTTTATAGCATTTCAGTGTGCGCCCTAATTCTTTCTTTTCGACGCTCATAATCCGTATTTTCAGCATTTCGCTGGTTTCGGTATTGCTCACCAGATAGAGCAGACCACGCCATGCGCCCTCTAGAGCTTGAAAGTCAGGATGATGGAGTATTTCATTGATCTGCTGAGAGAGTTTGTTGTCAATGGCGGCAATCAGCGCCTGAATGGTGCTGAAAGTGTCGCTCGATAAGGTCAGGCTATTTTCCAAAGCCTGATGTGCCAAGGTTTTCACCGCGTTTTCCACGGCGAGACGTGCCTGATCTGTTTTAGGGCGAAACTCTTTCCTGAGTAGAGCACTGAGTTCACCTTGATTGTAACTGGTAGTCTGAGTTTGAGTTTCACTGGCAACATTGATTTCAGATTGGCTCATTAGTGCCTCCTTGATCTTGTTCTGCGACGGGATCAGTGGATTCCGCATCATTCAGCGGTGCGGTACTGAGCGATTTCAGCAATTCAGGATTTTGCAGGATAGAAGCGATCAGCTCTTCGGCCCCGCTTTTGCCATCCATATAGGACAGCAGGTTGGCGAGTTGAGTACGTGCTGCCAGGAGTTGGTTAAGGGGTTCTACCTGGCGTGCTATCGCATCCGGCAGAAAATCATCCATCGTGTTGAACGTGAGGGCGACCTGGATCTTGCCTTCACCGCTCAGGGTATTGTCCACCGGATAGGCGACACTTGGGCGCAGTGATTTCATGCGGTCATCGAAATTATCAACATCAATGTCGAGGAATTTTCGCTGACTCAGGGGAGGAAGTTGATCGGCAGATTTTCCGGCTAAATCCGACATAACGCCCATGACAAAAGGCAGTTGAACCTTACGTTCATCACCGTATAGTTCGACATCGTATTCAATTTGTACTCGTGGAGCACGGTTACGGGCGATGAATTTTTGCCCGCTGTTTGATCCTGACATAATATTCTCCATCGGCAAAATCAGTGGTTATAGATAATTGACGGAATAACAACCGTTTTTCTGGTGTATTGCCTTCATTCTGTGGTGTTCTCCACCTTCGTTATGTGTGATTTTTTCGGCCAAAAAAATGTTCAAGCTGAGCGGTGGCCTCTGGTGCAAGGTTGCGCATAATGCTCATAAAATCCTGGCTAATCAGGTTTTGTATCCGCTCAATCATCAATGGTGCCGGATGACTGGATTCATGTAATAGAAAGTACTGTCGCACGGCTTCCAGCGCCTGTTGAGCTTGTTCACGATTCTGGATACCGGATGTTTGCCAACCGTTGGAGGCCTTTGGTTGGTGCACATTGTTGCCTTTGTCCGGCAGTGAATGCCCGCTATCCTCCGTCGTTTGAACCGTGTCGGATTGGGGAGTGAGAAGCTGCGTCAGACGATGAAGCGTCGCCATCTGACGGCGCATATCCGGTAGTCCGCTATCACCAAGATGACCACGTAGTGTGTTAAACAAACAATGAAGGGTGTTTGTGATTTGTGGGATCAGCTTCGTGACCGGTGCGTCACTTTGCTGTAATTCAGCGATCAACCGATCGATCCCTCCGGGAAACGGGCTCTCCTCCGTATTGTTGCCATCCAGGCATTTCATCACATCTGCCATTGTGAGAGTGATCCCATTCAGGCGGGCAAATTCGCAAAGGCGCACTTGTTTAGCCAGTGCGAAACCATCTCCTAATCCCTGTAACGCGTTGATACGCATCAGCGGATCGGGTTCACCATCCAGCTCTGTGGCCGGCCACAATGTTTCCCAATAATGTGCGACTATTTGTTCTAATAGCATCAAGCCTTGCGCATATCCTGCCAGACCGTGTTGGCGGCACCAGGCTTGTATCAGCAAGATAATAATGTGCAAATCTTTGCTACGGGTGAGCAGAGCCAGTGCGTTTTTCTCTATCTGGTGCCAGTCAGGTTCCTGTGTCGGAATGATAAAGTCGCCAAATTGCTGTTCAGCTTTTCCTTGAGCCAGTTGAATCAGGTGGATGAATTCAGCGCTGTACTCCAGATCTTCGCCGCAAGGATGTTCTTGGCTGACCGGGTTAAGTAAAGGTGCGATATCCATTTAAGGTTCTCCTTAGGGTTTGATGCAGGTAAATTCCGGTATGACAAACGGGTTGTGTATGCTATCGGGGGTGAGTATCAATGTGGCTTGATGTCCTGCCAGATTGAAGGTGATCCGGTAATGTATGCTGTCTTCCTGAACCCACTTTCCAGCGTCAATCAGCCTGTTTAATGCCCAAGGCCCTAAGGTTTCCAGTGATTTGGTTTTGCCATTCGCCAGCAGCATGGTGAGTTTGGCTGTACCGGTGTTGTTACTGCTGGGCCAGGTGAAATACCAGGGTGTCAGGGGACCGTGGCTGTAGCTGACGCGCTGATCGTTAAGGGTTAACGACAAGGTAAGAATATCGTTATCCATTTGCAGCGGTTGCAAGGTAAAAGAGAATGAAGGCTGTGAAGAGGCCGTACTAAAGAATGCATCACGGATAAATTGCGCCTGCCGGAATGTTTTCAACAGTGATTGATCTTGCTGTTTGGTACTGCCCAGTGCCCAGGGGAAAAAGCGCCATTCATCACCCTGAGTATTGACTTTATCCGCCAGATATTGATTAAAAAAGCGATCCATCAACCCTTGATTCGGTGCAAACATATGCGCCATATCATCAGGTGTAATATCACGTTTGCTGTAGTGGGACAGTGGATAACGTCCGGCAATGGCTTCACGGCAGAAGTCACTGAGTTGTGCCCCGGCGAGTTGGTGTATGCGTGAAACAGCTTGTTGTTGTGTATCGCCTTTTGCACCCTGCGTCATATCCATGATCATGCTGCGGAACGGCTCAGGCAGACGGCCTGCGTCAGCCTGTAATTGTGTCAGTATGGTGTCGGAGGCGGCAGCGGTGTTTTCGCCATTTTCCTGTAAAGCGGTGAGATAGCGATACAGATCACCCAGTTTTTTGAATAGATCGTCAAAGGCGATAGTATCGCTGTGATCGCCCTGTGGACGAGCCAGATCGAGCAGGTCGCGGTAGTGGTTTCTGACAATCTGTTCTGGTGAAGGCAGTGTAGGGGGAGGGCTGACAGCCGGAAACAGGTTTTGCAGTTTACGGGTTGCTTCGTCATTCAATTGCTGGCCCAGTTGTGCGAGTTTGCCGTTATCTTCCGGTGGAGAGAGTGCGACAACATGACTGGTATTGATCAGCAGATTGCGCAGAGGGGAATGAGCGCCGGAGAGAATACGGACATTATTAATACGCTGGTTCAGGTTATTGGCTGGAATGAGGGCGATATCATTGAGAAATGTATCCCATTCCAACATGAAATCACTGATATAAAGCTGGCGCACCTGGTAAGCCGCATCCGGTTTTTCCTGTACCTGCGACGGTATATTGAGGACCCAGCGATCAGTGTCATGCAGTGCTTTTACCGTATCATCTACTTGTGCAATCAGGCCGTGCCAGTATCCGTCTGGTGTAAAGAAGCCGGGGATTGCTGCGGTATCCGGCAGGGCACTTTTTCGTTTTAACACCAATTCAGCCTGAGATCCGGCCAAATCAATCAGATTGACGGATTTAAAACGTCCGTTATTGAGCAGTCTTTTTTTGATGCTGGTATAAACCCGCAGGGAAAATGTGGAGCACATGATATTTTTTATCGCTTCCTGTATCAGTTGCTGATCTTTGCCCTGAGACCAGGCAGGCTGATTCTGATTCAGTAGTTGATAGAGATGCCCTTGGAGTGCTTTGCGCTGTGTTTCATCCAACTTTTCACTACCGGGGATATGAGACAGGTTCAGCATCAGCCAGGCAGTAAGGAATTTGCCGTCATAATGTTGTGGCTGAAATAGCATCTGGTAGGCTTTCAGCGCCTCGTAGGTTGATTCGTTGCTATCGCCATCGGTTTGTTGGCGCAAAATACTCTCGACTTGCTGTGTCACCAGCGGCAGCAATAAATTCTTTAACGCATGCTGATAAACCGGATAGCTCGTGCTGTTCAGTTGAGGGCCCCGATACAACCCCATGCCATAAACCAGTGGGGGGCTGTCTGAATCAATTTGGTGATTTGCGGTGAGTGACTGTAATTGTGTCAAATATTGGATCAAGTGGGGCAGATCACGGGTTGATGGCTGGCTCAGTGCCTGTCCCTGCCGTTCCAGCACTGGGAGCCTAGCCGTAATTTGTGCCAGATAGCCGTTATTATTGTGATAACTGGTCAGTAACAGTACGCAGATCCCGGCCATTAAAGAGAGTAATAAACTACACCCTATTAACAGGGCAAAGCGTTGGCGTAATGCATACATGCGGTTGATCCCGGCCAGCCCGCTTTCAGCCAAAATGACTTTTTGAAATAACTCTCTTAGGAAGTAACTGCGGGCAGTGCGGCTGGTTACATTGCTATCGCTGTTGCTTACAGAGGAGAGCGCATAACTGTAGTCAAACAGATTATTCTGCATAACGCCGTTGTTGTGCCATGATTCCCCCTGTTTTTGATTGGCGCTGGTGAAATAGAGACCGTGTGGCAACCACGGCCGATCAAAGCCAGAGGTGGCGAAAATAATACTCAAATAACGCATTAGCACCGGACGCAGGGTTGCAAATGCCTGCGGGAAGGCGAAGCTTTGTTCCCGCTGAGTGATATCCTGCTGAGTTAATAAGGTATCCGCCAGTGCGGCATCCAGACGCTGTTGCAGGTGGTTGTACTGTTCATCCAGCATCTGTTGTAAATCAGTATGGGAATGCAGTTCCTGCTGCCAGGGGAAGGTAAAGCCCCAGACCTGATCCAGCTCTTCGCCGTAAAAATGGCTGAAATAGCTACTGAATCCTGGCAGGAGATCGGTTTTGGTGATCATCACATAGATGGGAAAATCAATTTTCAGTTGCAAACGCAGGTCCATCAGTCGCTTACGCAGCAGTAGAGCTTGATGGTATTGCGCGTCATTATCCTGTTGCAGTAGATCCTGCACACTGATCGCCAGAATAACGGCGTTGATTGGTTGGCGTGGACGATAACGTTTTAACAATTTCAATAAAATCTGCCACAGGGGATTACCTTCTTTAAGGTATTCTCCGGCGGGGCTAAGGATGACGCCCTGAAACGTGAAATACCATGAGCAGTGTGATTCGGCACTGGTTTCAGGAAAAGCAAACTGACTGGGATAGGTTGTGTGGTAGAAATCTAATCCTGAGTTTAGCAAGGCTTTGTCTTTGCCGCATCCTTGGGTACCCAGAACCAGATACCAGGGCAGATGATAGAGATAGAGTTTGCCCAGACGTGTGGTTAACCGTTCACCATTCAGACGCAGCCCGCGTTTAATCAGGATTGCTGCCTGTTTAAAGCTGTCTGTCAGGGACTGGGCAGCACTACGGGTTGTTGGTGTGACGACATTACTGACATGGTGTAAGCGGCGGCGCAAACGGCCATTTACCCAAACTTGATAAAGAAAAGGTAACAGCCGTAGTAACAACCACAGCGAAATTAGCGCGGTGATGGCGATTTGGCGTTGTGTTTCCGTCATCAGTGGATGCAGATCACCGATGGCAATAAATGGCCCCATGATCCAGATGAGCAGACACAATGCGGCAACAATGAGAGCCCCCCAAAACAGGCGATTGGTGATGATGGCGATAAATGCTTTCAACATTTTCTTTCTCTCCTGCCTACTGATCTGAATTATCTGGCGTGGTGCTGAAAATAATTTCAATACGACGATTCAAGGCTCGGTTTTTGGCATTGGTGTTGGGGACTAAAGGGGCTTCTGCGCCGGCACTTTCAACCTTTAGCCGTTGTGGTTGGAGTAAGCCGGTGCGTAACGGCTGTGCTACGGTTTCCGCTCGCGCCAGTGACAGGGCATAGTTGGAGGAATAGGCATGTGTATGAATTGGCAAGTTGTCACTGTGTCCGCGTACGATGATCTTTCCGGTAGTCAGGTTCAGTTGTTTGGCAAGAGCCTGGAGAGGTGCCTGATAACGCGGATTGAGTGTTGCTGATGCAGAAGCAAACAAGTCTCCCCCTTGTAGGGTAACACTGACATGATCCGCGTTTTGGCTGATGGTGATGTCCTGCTGTTCTATCGCGGGTTGCAGTACTTGCCGTAGATGCGCAACAGAAAAGCTTTCAGCTGGTATGGTGGCTTCTGGTAGTGGCAAATTGTATATGGATGCCAACACGGGTTCTGTCTGCTGATTAAGCCGGGTGTTCAGACCGATGTAGAGCAGACTGGTCATCAATGTGCCAGATAGCGTGAAAAACACCAAAAAACGGGATAACCGTGATGGTTGATGGGTATTGATTGCGAGAGGAGGAAGCGCGCTCAATGCGGCAGGATATTCCCCTCTTACCTGACGCAGGCGTATTGCCAAACGCTGGATCAGGGTTTCCAGTTGAGCGAGGCCGTTGTCAATCAGGCGGTAGCGCCCACCAAATCCCAGAAGCAGACAGAAGTAGAACAGTTCGAGCAGATCGATATGTTTACTGGGTTGTTGCAGCAACATATCCAGTAACTTGAAAAATTTTTCACCGCCGCTGCTCTCTTTGTGGAATGTAATCAGCAAGCCATTACCTGACCATATGCTATTGTCTCCCCAGGAGGTCAATGCGACCGCTTCGTCCAGAGAAGTACACAGACAATAACGGGCACCGAGGACAGTTTCATAACTGAATCCCGCTTGTTGGCACTGTTTCTCAAAGCGATATATTTCTCCGATCAATTGTTGACGTAACTGACCAGAGTCTTCCGGCTTGGCTGTATAACGAATATGTGGCATAGCGTTTAACAGAGGATGAGCCGCCTGCACTAAAGCATTACGATAGTCACGATTCATATACTGATATCCTCATCATCAGGCAGGTGTTTGAGTGCCCAAAATGCCATTTTCAGACCAGGAAATTCACCAGCGACGTAAAAAGCAAATACCCTGGATTTCTCCAGCGACTGTTCAGTTTTATCGTCGAATTCCAATTTGAAGTAGCAGTACCCATTCTGATAGGGAAGTTGTCTGGGGATCTGTACCTGGTGGCGTAAGGCGATACCCGGCAACTGCAAACGCACCAGATCGCGTATACAGTCGGCTGACGCGATTTTAATTTGGGCCGGAAAGTGAGCCATAAAAGTGTCATGCGCCATCTCTGACTTCACAACCAGAATAAAATGGTAATCATCCAGGCTCATTTGTTCCGGCAATGATGCTACGCTTAATCCTGGCAGACGTTTGGTTAGGGGCAGTGGTACAACATGCTCTTCCAACACAATGGACAAGTTGCGTTGCAGTAAAGTACAGAGGCGGGTGAAACAACCGCCAGTATCCAGATGATTGTAGCGGGGTAGCTCTCCTTCCAGTGTATAGGGTGCTTGAAAGGCGCTCATTTCCAGTGCGTAGCCGATCCAGATGAGAAAAAGCGTTTCCGGTGCCTGTTGAGGTAGATGCATGATGTGTTGAAGTTGAGCACTGAAGCGGTTTAATAGCGCCAGCCGTAACAAATCACAGGTGTTGGCGCTGTTACATTGCAGATGGCGGCTGAGTTGTCGGCTGCGTTGCAGTAACAGACCGTAAAGATCGTGAGTCATGCTCTGTAACAACGGATTTGCCCAACAATTAAGTAACGGTGGAATATATCCGGTATCCAGCATGACGGAGCCATCCTGATTTTTTTCTAAAACCCTCAGTACTCCCATAGCAACCCATTCGCCGTTGAGTTCATTTTCTGGTAGCAGGCGCAGGCGTAATTTGCCGCAATGCAGGGTGGTACTGCCAAGGGCCAAAGAGTTAACGTCGCTAACCTCCTTTTCAAATGCCTGATAACGTGCCAGAGAGTCTGGCGCATCATCGAAACTGACGGATTCGCGCCCGGCCAGATATGCCGGTATAGCCAGAGTGATAATCTGCGAACGCAGTGAAGTGCTGATAGTTAACGCGGGTGGTGCCTCGTCAGTTTCAGTGAATCCAAAAGCTGTGCCATCAGGCATAATACCACTGGCGGCCAGCAGTGAGATTTTCCCCAAAGCAAGTTGGCTCTCATCAAGTTTTAATGATGAAAATCCCCAATTGTAGGCTCGTTGCAGGGCTCCCCATTGACGCAGGCGTGCATCCACATATTCATCTGCTTGCTGAAAATGGTGGGGTCGTAAAAACATGCCTTCCATCCAGAGAACTTTGTGTGCATTTTTCATGGGTAGTCTCCTGAGCATGTGTGATTCATTTGGCAGATTCAGATGTCATCCGTAATCCGTGTGAAGTAACGGTAATCAACTGAGAAGTCTCAGAGGATGAAAAAGGATTTAAAACCGATAAATAAGATACGGTTGGAAATGATGATAAAGGAATAACAAGCCGCCACTGTTTATCGGTAATATTTTGGTATTCTGCCCAAATGGCAATATATTTTTCTGCTGACGGCGTATTAATCGTAATGCTGATATCATTTTTTCCTTTTATTGGCATAAAGAAGATTGATTTTCGATAAAGTACAGTATTGTCCAGCGCTGAATTAGGCGTTTTTTGTAAAGCAGAGGTGTCTGCCTGATTAAATTTATCCGGATCATTTAACAGAAATATATTTAATCTTAAAGGCGCGCTATTGTTAATATTTCCTTGAGCTTGAAATTTAATGGTGTAGGGAATAGTTTTTTCCACTTTATTTGCAGAGCAACTCACAGTCAGAAATATGCTCAACAGAATAAAAGAGGAAAAACAGTAATTTTTATAGTGAGGAAAAAACAGCATAGAAAGTCCTCCATCACAGGCCCAGCAGGAGTACCTTAAGCTGGCTGGGAATTAAACGCATACCGATCATGTTGGTGCTGTTTTGCAAACTCAGGCTGGTGACGCGCGTTGCAGGAAATCCTTTAATTAAAGTGGTAAATGAGCCGATTAAATGGCGTGAAGGCCCCATGACGGTACCGGAAACAATACCGAGATTGATGCCAAGATTATCGCCGAAGCTTGAGTTAGTCACTGTCGCCATATTATGTGCAGGCATTCCCATAAACAGCACTTTATAAGTGTGAGGTGTCGCCATCAGACCCAGAGTCATATTGGGATAGGGAACGGGCACTGGGATAGGTAAAGGTGTCATACAGACATCTGGAAATGCCAGATCCATACCAAAAAGTTGACAGTTTGCAAACATATCATCACCTATCTAATTAACGTGTTGCTATTTCTGTCAAATAGATTAGCAAAGGAAAAAATATAACCAATAAGGTGTTGACCTTATTTTACTTAGAAAGTGATTGTGGATGTTTGAATATTAATGATGTTGATTTTTTCATTCTAAAAATAAGGGTTTTGGCTGATTTCAATGAGAGTTGTATTTCGGAAGAATTTCAGCAGTCGTAGGAGATAAAATTGGTAATTAATGTGTGGATGGAATGGCATTGTCTTTCTCTGTTTAGTGGCATGGCAGTGCCTGGATCTATTTCTAATATAATGATATTTAAATAAAAGCGCTCATGAATAAAAAAATAGGGTATGTATCTGCCATCAGCGTAGCATTGCTATTGGCAAGTTGCTATAAACCCAATAAGAAAAAAGAACCCGTGGTGCAAGAAGAAAATCTTAATACCATTGGCAGCGAACATAAACGGAAAAAAAGGTGGCTACAGCCTCAGACTGATGAAAATGTAAAACAAGGAGGCGATATTCCTAAACTGGGTACAGAAAAGGATTCCGCCGGGGAAGTGCGTGCTAATTTACCTTTATCTGATGGTGAATTGACCAGTGGTTCAATCGATCTTTTTTATCCATTATATGATGGAGATGAGCGTATCCTGTTTGGTCAGGCAGGTGCTCGCCGCTTTGATGGGCGCAGTATAGTTAACTTGGGGGTTGGTCAACGTCATTTTCAAGGAGACTGGGCTATAGGTTACAACACTTTTTACGATGCTCAGATCTCGGGCAATGCTCACCAGCGGTTGGGGATCGGCTTGGAGTATTGGCGTGATTATCTGCATTTGGCTGCTAACGGTTATTTCGGTCTGACGGACTGGCACTCATCTTCTGCATTGAATGGTTATGCTGAACGGGTGGCGAATGGTTATGATATCCGCGCTCAGGGCTGGCTTCCCTCTTACCCGCAACTGAGTGGTAAACTGAAATTTGAGCAATATTTCGGTGATGATGTTGCGCTGTTTAATCATGAGAATCGTTATAAGGACCCGCGAGTACTGACGGTGGGGCTGGATTATACGCCTATTCCATTGATTTCATTAGGTGTTGATAGAACTTTTAGTCATAGTGGCAAGGATGACACAAAGGTTGGCTTGTCCTTCAATTATCAGCTTGGAGTGCCTTTATCCCAACAGATTGATCCGACGACAGCACCGGTAAGACGCACTTTGGCTGATAATCGTCACCGTCTGGTTGAACGTAACAACAATATTGTGTTGAAGCATCGGGAAAGATCGCAACTGAGCCTGAATTTGCCAACAATACTCAGTGGATTTGGTGGCGAGAGGAAACTGATTAATTTCTCTTTCAACGGAAAATACTGCCTGAAATATATCCAGTGGGATGACAGCGTATTACGCGCGCGGGGCGGCAGGATAGTCCCATTGTCGGATAATAGTTACGCAGTACATTTTCCCCGTTATAGCAGCCAGCAAAGTAACCATCTTACGATTTCGGCTATGGCACATGATGAACAGGAAAATATATCAAATAGTAGTGAGATGGTCATATTGATTAATGAGCCGGTTGTGTTGTCTGCGCCTGCAATAGAGCTGGTGGAAGACGATGAATCTAAATTAGTTATGAGGACCGGTGAAGGTGATGAAGAGCCACCTTTATTGGAGGAAAGGGAAGAACGGCAGGAATTGGAACAGGGGCAGTTAGAGCAGGAGCGTTTGGAACAAGAATATTCAGAGCAGGAGAGGCTGGAACGGGAGCGCTTGGAACAAGAGCAGTTGGAGCAGGAACGGCTGGAACGAGAACACTTGGAACAAGAGAGGTTGGAACATGAACAGCGTCAACCAGCAGGCCCGCCACCGCCACCTCTACCTCAAGGAGGGTTTCAAGGAGGAACAGGAGGACCTCAAGGGGGTACGGGAAGGTCCCAAGTGGGAACAGGAGAGCCACAAGGAGGAGAAGATCTTATGACAGAGCTCGAAAGAAAATTAAAATCGCGTAAAACGAGATCGAGTGAAGACATAGATAAAGAACAAGAAGGCAGAAGAAGAATGAATAGGCTAAGTCCAGAAGCTAAAGCTATCTTTGAACAAACTAATAGAGTGCTAGGTAATCATGTAGTACATGACGATGACAGTGGCGATGAATGGAAAGATGAATAACAAATAACTCTCATACCAACTATTTACCAAGTAGTTTAACCCGGAAACCTGAGTAAAAAGCGATCATCCCTTCCCACATAAGCATTATTTGTGGGAAAGGAAAAACTCGGTTTCTGCATAATCGGTTGCCAGTAATGAGAAAAACGTTTCGTTGGCAAATATTGATTTTCGTTTGGGTTCTGTTGATGTTAAAGAGGTGTAAAATTGATTTTAGTCACAATTTGATTACGAGATTCTGATAAATTTTATCTGATTGTTATCTGCCGTAAAGCATTTATTATCTTTTGGTGTGTTTTTCTTAAATTATAGAGTGCTGGAAAAATATAGCCCAATGAGGCAGGTTCTAAATCTGCTGTTAATTAACGTGATAGGCGTGGAGTCATTTGGGTTTTTTACAAGAAAATATCTCTGAATAATAAGGAGATTATAAAATGAGAACACGCTCATCATTAGTGATTAAACTCACGATGTTTCTATCATTGACGTTGTTTCTTATATGGTTGATTTCTGTCGTAGCGACGGCATTTTTTTCTTTCAAACACGCACACCAACATGTGATGGATGAGTTATCACATCTTGCGATCTTACGGGCAGATTTAAGTAATCATCGCTTTGAGGGCGCAGAGAAAGATGCGCAGGAACTGGCGAGGCGCTATGACGCTTATTATGAAAAGTATGAAAATAATAAAAATATTTCGTCGAATACTGATAGCAAATATCTTCCTATTAATGGCAGTATTTGCCAGCCTGATCACGAAATAAGCCAGGATAACTGGTTTATTCAGGCATATGGCGCTGCCGGACAAGCTTATTATCTGGACAGCTTTATTTTTAAGCGATCTCAGGGAATATCTATTTATCCCCCGGAAAAAATTTCAGATGACTATTTTATCAAACGATGTCTTGAGTTGGCGAATTTCCCCATGATCCCCAACCACGATAATATTTATTGGGGACAGCCTGAGCATATTCCCGGCAGTGGGTGGAGTATCTCTGTTGCTGCGAGCGATAAAATAGGCCGGCTGACCGGATATGCGATTAAGTTCAATGATCTATTGTCATATGGACAAGCGGTAACTAATTATGACATCGATCTCTGGCTGGACAGTAATCAGCAGTTATTGCCGTTTTTCAAAGGGAAATTACCGCAGGATACAGAACACCATATTTTAGCATTACTGAAAGATGTCAAGTTGCATGATGGCTGGCAATATATTCCCGGTTATCAGGTATTACGTATCCAGCTTAGAGGTCCTGGCTGGCAGCAATTGGTGCTTTATCCTACCAAAAGTGTATTTGAGGAAGTCATCGATCAAGCGATTATTCAGTTTCCCTTTGCGCTGGTTATTTTATTAATGATAACGCTGACCATATTCTGGATGTTGCACCATTATCTGGCTAAACCGTTATGGCAGTTTGTGAATATTATCGATAAGACTGGGCCACGTGCGTTGGATGTTCGTTTACCGGAGAACCGGCGTGATGAACTGGGTCAAATAGCCAGGGCTTACAATGCGTTACTTGATACCCTGAATCAGCAATATTCCACACTGGAAAACAAGGTAGCAGAACGTACCAAGGCATTAACAGAAGCAAAACAACAAGCTGAGTTGGCTAATAAACGTAAAAGTAGCCATTTGACGACGATCAGCCATGAATTAAGAACGCCGCTGAGTGGAACGCTGGGTGCATTGGAATTGCTGAAAACCAGTGAGATGAGCAATGAACAATTGCAACTTGCAGAGACAGCACACCAGTGTACGTTATCTTTATTATTTATTATCAATAAATTACTTGATTTTTCGCGCATTGAAGCCGGGCAGGTTGAATTACAGTACGCCACCAGTCAGTTGCTACCCTTGTTGGATCAGTCAATGGCGACGATACAGGGAATGGCGCACAATAAAAATTTGATGTTAGAAACCTTTGTCGCTGCTGATGTTCCACAGGTATTAGTGCTTGATGCAAGCCGAGTTAGGCAGATTCTGGTGAATCTATTGGGAAATGCTTGCAAATTTACCGATGATGGTGGCATTTGTCTGACTGTTACCCGCTCGGATAACACGTTGATTTTTGCTGTAACTGACAGTGGGTGTGGCGTAGCGCGAGAAAATATTGCCTTGGTATTTAATCCCTTTTATCAGGTGCAGGAACATGCTCAAGGAACGGGGCTTGGGCTGGCTATTGCGGCTACGCTGGCCAGAATGATGGGAGGTAATCTGGAATTTAACAGTGCTCTTGGTTTTGGCACTAGTGTGGTATTTCAGTTACCACTGATGGATTTTACTGAGCCGGAGTTGTTGCAGGGAGAGATAGATGCGCCGCTTGTCTTACATCATCAACTGATAGCGTGGGGTCTCACCTGTTTACCGGAAAAGCACGTTGGTGAGCTGTCCGCTAATGATTTACTGTTTTTACCCGGTCGCCTGCGGGATATTGTAGAACGTCAGTTGTCCGGTACTCCGCCACCGGTTCAGGATAATGTACCGCTACAGCCTTGGCGTATGCGGGTATTACTGGTTGATGATGCGGTGACCAACCGGGATATCATTGGCATGATGCTGACCCGATTAGGGCAGGAAGTGCAACATGCTCAGGATGGTGCAGAAGCATTATTGTTGGGGCAGCGTTACCGTTTTGACCTGGTGCTAATGGATATATTGATGCCGGGACAATGTGATGGCCTGGAAACGACCCGGCTTTGGCGTATTGCTCCTGACAATCAGGACCCTGATTGCATGATTGTGGCGCTGACAGCAAATACCGTTGCGGAAGAAAAGGAACGTGCCGCTCAGGCTGGGATGAATGATTACATATCCAAGCCGGTCACCATTAATCAATTGGCTCAGATACTGGAGATGACTGCTGAATATCAGTTACGGCGTGATATTCATCTGACTGTGCAACAGGAAACAGACAAACCGCTATTGTCCATAAACTTGTTGCGTATGCAGGAAAAAGTCCGCAGGGAATTATTAATTTTACTCAATGAAGCTGAACAACATATGACTCAACAGGAGGTATTAGAAAAGCTCTTACATTCCATGAAGGGAGTGAGTGGGCAGGCAGGGCTTAATTCGTTGTTATGTATGATTGTTGAAATGGAAAACCAGGTACATAACGGTTCGCTGCCGCAAAAAAATGAGCTGATGAAACTACGCAAATTGATTAACGCAACACTGTGCTCTGCTGAGGAACACGGGCAGAATGCACCTTTTCCGTGAGGTCCTAATATGATTTGCTATAAAGTTTTGCTGGTGGATGATCATGAGCTGATCATAGATGGAATAAAGAACCTTCTTGCTGCATATCCGCGTTATCAGGTTGTCGCGCAGGTTGATGATGGACTGTCTGTTTATGCTGCCTGCCGGGATCTTGCACCGGATATTGTTATTCTTGATATTGGCCTTCCGGGGCTGAATGGATTAGATATTATTCCACAACTTTGCCAGCGCTGGCCGGATTTACGCATACTTGCCCTGACGGCCCATGACGATGAGCTGACTGCCAGCCGTGTACTGCGTGCGGGGGCATTAGCTTATGTGTTGAAAACCAGTTCGCAGCAGATATTACTTGCTGCGATTACCAGCGTTGCTGCCAAAAAGAGTTACATTGATCCTCACCTGAATCAGGAAGCAATCCACTTATTGGGGGAAGGAATAAA
Organism: Photorhabdus tasmaniensis; assembly: GCF_011189505.1. Taxonomy (GTDB): domain Bacteria; phylum Pseudomonadota; class Gammaproteobacteria; order Enterobacterales; family Enterobacteriaceae; genus Photorhabdus; species Photorhabdus tasmaniensis. The sequence continues at coordinate 36,830 of NZ_PUJU01000013.1, read as the reverse complement.
TGATGACAACACATTGCTTACCCGGCGCGAGCGTCAAATATTACAGCTAATCAGTGAAGGCAATGGTAATCGCCATATTGCTGAGATATTAAGTATTAGTGTTAAAACAGTAGAAACTCACCGCCTTAATATGATGCGAAAACTCAAAGTTCATAAGGTGACTGAATTACTTAAATATTCAAGAAAACTGGGGTTGATAGCTTGATCATACAGTTAGCGTTAATGCTGCTGGATGGCAAGTGGCTATTAAAAATAGCAGGCAGAAACAGCTCGATTATGGAGCTGTTTTTGTGTTTGTAAGTGGCGGATTCGACTAATAAATGCAACTTTTAAAAACAACCATTAATGGCATTTAATCGAAAATCATTAACCATTAATCCAAAGTTGAAAAGAAATCGCACGTAAAATAACATTACCCGAATAAACGGATATTAAAGCGCTTTCTCGCCAGTTATTTAACAGCATCAAAAAAGATAAAAAGCGAATATAATCCGCGTTCGTTAAACATAAAACACGATACCCGATGATGATTAAACTTAACAAAAAGCAGGTGTTAAAAGGGATAAAAACGACGGTTAAAACTTTATACCCATTAAATCCATCGAGTAAAAAAACGACTTCCGATAACAGGTTAACTGTCATCATCATTTAAAAACGCGAATATAAAAGCATTAAACCTTTTATATCAAAATCGGATTTAATTTAATAAATGTAACTTTTAAAAACAACCATTAATGGCATTTAATCGAAAAATCATTAACCATTAATCCAAAGTTGAAAAGAAATCGCACGTAAAATAACATTACCCGAATAAACGGATATTAAAGCGCTTTCTCGCCAGTTATTTAACAGCATCAGAAAAGATAAAAAGTGAATATAATCTGTGTTCGTTAAACATAAAACACAATATCCGATGATGATTAAACTTAATAAAAAACAGGTGTTAAAAAGGATAAAAACAACGGTTAAAACTCTATACTAATTAAATCCATCGAGTAAAAAAACGACTTCCGATAACAGGTTAACTGTCATCATCATTTAAAAACGCGAATATAAAAGCATTAAAGATTTTATATCAAAAGCGGATTTAACGTAATAAATGCAACTTTTAAAAATAACCATTAATGGCATTTAATCGAAAATCATTAACCATTAATCCAAAGTTGAAAAGAAATCGCACGTAAAATAACATTACCCGAATAAACGGATATTAAAGCGCTTTCTCGCCAGTTATTTAACAGCATCAAAAAAGATAAAAAGCGAATATAATCCGCGTTCGTTAAACATAAAACACGATAT
>NZ_PUJU01000013.1:0-35434 GCF_011189505.1 Photorhabdus tasmaniensis | reverse complement strand
AGAAATCGCACGTAAAATAACATTACCCGAATAAACGGATATTAAAGCGCTTTCTCGCCAGTTATTTAACAGCATCAAAAAAGATAAAAAGCGAATATAATCCGCGTTCGTTAAACATAAAACACGATATCCAATGATGATTAAAATTAATAAAAATCAGGTGTTAAAAAGGATAAAAACAACGGTTAAAACTCTATACTAATTAAATCCATCGAGTAAAAAAACGACTTCCGATAACAGGTTAACTATCATAATAATTTAAAAAAGAGAATACCAAAGCATTAAATATTTTATATCAAAATCGGATTTAACGCAATAAATGCAACTTTTAAAAATAACCAGTAATTCCATTTTTATATTAGGTAAAAATGTATTTAATTATATTCTTGGTTGTATATACCATGAGGTGTTTTGATTTTCTCTGATCCACTGGCAATAGGGTCTTTAAATACATTTCCTTAACCTATCGGAGGCTCTCATGGGAACTCATTATGAGGCTGACGTGGTAGCTTGGGCAAAAGTGAAAAACGCGAACTGGCAAGCCGGATGGCGGTTTTACTGTCTTACCTTCTGAAATGGAAATTCCAGCCGACTCACCAGGGTACAAAGTTGGGAATTAACCATTAAAAGACAGTGAGAACTTATTCAGCGGCGCTTGAAAAAAACGCTAAGATTGAAAGAGTCACTGTCTGATCCTGAATGGTTCGAAGATACCTGGTTTGATGCCCATTCTGATGCGTCCAAAGAAACAGGCATTGGTTTGGCAGGGTGAGATCTCACATTTTTAATAAGGTTATTTTGGTTAAATAAAAATCAGAATATGACTTTTTATAGGCATTTCCCTCATTAAAACGTTAAGCTCTCTTTCTTCCATAAAAAAGCGATCCTAATAATGAGTATTTTTAATTTTATCAGCAAGATAGAAGACCCCCGTTCTGACATCAATAAAAAACATGAATTAATGGATGTGATTTTTTTAGCCTTCTCCGCTGTATTATGCGGCGCTTCTGGCTGGAAATCGATTCAGGAATTTGGTGAGTTACAGAGCGAGTGGCTTAAACAATACACGCATTTTACTCACGGTATTCCTCATCGTCACTGTATTGCTAATATTATCAAAATGATAGAGCAAGATGCACTGGTTGAAGCCTTTTATGCCTGGATCAACCAGCGTCGGGTCAGGGCAGAAAAAAGTCTTATTGCCATTGATGGAAAAACCCTGAGAGGAACCTGTAAGGGGACATTATTTGAAGCCCTGCATGTGGTCAGTGCTTATGATGTTGAATCCGGTGTAGCCCTATACCATCAGGCAGCCGAAAGCAAGGGTCAGGAAGGTCCGGTTGCCAGACAATTGATTGAATTACTGGCGCTTGATGGCGCGATTGTCACTATGGATGCCCTGCATTGCCAGAAAGAAACCCTTGCGTTAATGACTCAGCGCGGCGGTGATTTTATTGTGGGTCTCAAAGGCAATCAAAAGACCCTCTATGAATGGGTCAAATCGTATTTTGCTTCGCATTATGAGAGTGATGAGCTGGTTGAATTTACGCAGAAAAATAGCGGTCATGGACGGACAGAATTTCGGCATGTCATGCAAATTCGTGCCGTATTACCGGAGGTCCTTCGGCAGCAATGGCCTTCAATACAAAGTGTTATTGAAGTCGTCAGTGAACGAAGCGTAAAAGGCCAGCCTGCCCATCGTGATTCACGCTGGTATGTCAGCTCGCTACCGTTGGAGGCGGAAATCGTGGCTAAAGCAATAAGAAGGCACTGGTCGGTAGAAAACGAGCTGCATTGGGTATTAGATGTCACTTTTCGAGAAGATGCTATCTCACTCAAAGATCCTAATGGGGCTGCACAAATGGCGCTTTTTAACCGAATTGCATTAAGCGTGATTAAACAGAATACCAGTATAAAAGACAGTCAGGCGGCTAAACGTCGAAGAGCCATTTGGTCAGAGGAATTCCGTAGTCAACTTATCTTTGATTAAATTAAATACAAAGTGGAATCCCGCCCTGTAAAGCATATGCAGAGAATATCAGCCATAGGGATTTACCCAGTAAAGAAAAGTAAATGATTTAGATCTTATTTTTATAACAAGTTCCCATTAATGGATGAGAATAATCAATGTATTGGTGTAGCTTCTCATGCCAGAGAAACTGCCGGGCAGTAGCATGCAACAGCTACTGTCATTAATGGGGTTAATGTTGTTACCACAGTGACAGATAGGAAAGCTGCACAACCAAATGTACAACATTGTGTTAATTAATTCATTGATTTTAGTTTGGATGGCTTGACAGTTGCAATAGAACTTGTAAATATTGCGCTCGAACGAAAAAATGACATCTGATTTCTCAGATATCCTAATCCTAGAACCTTTAACTTATATCTAAGTAGCGCAAGACTGAGCAATCTACAATTATGCATTTTTAGGTTCCGGTATCGAACGCTCGTTGAGTTTTCTCATCTCTCAATCAACGCGTTTTTAATTGGTGCCCGGAGGCGGAATCGAACCACCGACACGAGGATTTTCAATCCTCTTGCTGAGATGTTGGTGTTTTGTAACATAAAACTGACTTATCTGCATCCTTCGAATTACTTAAATTCGAGTGTGCAAAATGAAGATACTTCCCGTAATTTCTCCTAAAGGTGGTGAAGGTAAATCCACACATGCCGCCAACTTAGCCGGTTTTCTTGCTGATGCCGGATTCAAAACCCTTCTTCTTGACGCTGATTATTCTCAACCCACTTCAAGCAGTATTTTTGCACTTGAGTACGAAGCGCCAGCAGGTTTGTATGAGCTTCTTATGCAATCTGTTGATTTGGATCAGAAAGATCAGATCATTTCCCGTTCCGTTATAAACAATCTGGATGTCATCATTTCCAATGATCCTGATGAACTCCTGCCTACGGCCATGCTTCATGCACCTGATGGACGTTTGCGACTGAAGAATATATTGCAGCATCCTCTGTTCAGCCAGTATGACGCTATCATCATTGATTCCAAAGGGGCTACTGGCGTCATGGCGGAGCTGGTTGTGCTGACGGCCACTGAATTTGTATTGGGGGTGATTAAGCCCATTTTGCCGGATGTACGTGAATTTCTGCGGGGATCGTTGCGTATGTTGACGCGACTGCAACCGTTTGAGAATTATGGTATTCGATTACCTTTAATTCAGATACTGGCGAACAGCATTGAAGGCACTAATCTTGACCGCGATACGTTGAATGAACTGGCTCATATTATCGAGCATAAACGTTACGATACGTCCTCTCTCGGTGGGCGAAGAGTATACCAACTGCTGAAAACCCGCATCGATCTGCTGGATATTTATAAGCTGGGTCACGTACGTGCCCAGCCTGTTCACCGTCTTGAATACAAAACCACCCGTAAAAGTCCCGCCGCCGCACAAACAATGCACAGTCTGGCCTGTGAGTTGTTCCCTGAATGGTATGAACAGTTTGATGCACTGATTGCGAATAAGGGGGCGAAGAATGCGTGACCCTTTTTCTTTACCGGATGGCATTGAGCAGCCGTATTCTTGCGATGCTGAACAAGCCGTTCTTGGTGGGCTGATGCTGGATAATGATCGATGGGATGAAATCGTACCACTGATACATGCTGACGATTTCTTTCTGCCTGCTCACCGACGGATTTATGGCGCTGTCGCAACCTTGTTTACGGCTAATTTGCCTGTTGACGTACTGACGTTATCTGAACTTCTGGAACAAAAGGCGCAACTAAAACAGGTTGGGGGATTTGCTTATTTAGCTGAACTCGGCAAAAACACACCGAGTGCTGCAAACATTGTCGCCTATGCGGAAATTGTTCAGGCGAAAAGTCGTTTGCGTCAATTGATAATGCTGGGAAGAGAGATGAGTGCTCAGGCCAGTCATCCCTGTGCTGAGTTTACCGACATTACCGAAATGGCGGAGCAGCGTTTGTATGCATTGTCTGAGCAAAGCTCTTCGCATCAGGATATTAGCTTGACAGAAGGCTTGGGCTTGCTGATTGAAAAATTAGAGCAGGCCAATGGCGGTAATGGGGTAACCGGTACCCCGACAGGCTTTAATGAACTGGATATAAAAACTTGTGGTCTTCAACCGGGCGACCTTATTTTGCTGGCTGGCAGACCTTCGATGGGGAAAACCGCGCTGGCGTTGGCATTTGGTCAGGGTGCACTGGAGAGTGCGACAGATACAGTTGTCCAGATTTTCAGTCTGGAAATGCCGATGGATCAATTGCTGATGCGCCTGGTGTCCATGTTAGAGCGTGTTCCACTTGAACGTCTGCGCAGCGGATTGATGGACGATGAAGACTGGGCGCGGGTCAGCAGAGCGATGGAGACGTTAATTCAGTGGGAAAACCGGCTGATAATTGATGACAGCAGTTACCAAACGCCGGCTTTATTGCGTGCCCGTGCCCGCCGGAATGTTCGAAAATACGGTAAGCCGTCATTGATTATCGTCGATTATTTGCAACTTATGCGCAGTCCAGGGCAGGAAAACCGGACGCAGGAAATTGCAGAAATATCCCGTAGTCTGAAAGCGTTAGGCAAAGAGCTGGGTTGCCCGGTACTTGCGCTCTCACAACTTAATCGTCAACTGGAACAACGCGCAGACAAACGCCCCAACAACGGAGATTTGCGTGATTCGGGTGCACTGGAACAGGATGCTGACCTGACTCTGTTTGTTTACCGGGATGAAGTGTATGAGGCCAATACACCGGATATTGGGGTGGCAGAAATCATTATTGGTAAACAGCGCCAGGGGCCGATTGGAACAGTCAGCGTTCAGTTTGAGGGTACCTGTACCCGATTTAGTGATTTTCCGGTAGAGCGTGGTGATTTCGGCAGGGGGTATGCATGAGCAAACCTGGCAAGAATAATCTTTCTTTAGGTGATGCATTACTGCAACAAGGCAAAACACCGCAATTACCAGCCAGCCCTGTCGTTTTACCTGTCGCTGAGATACCGATGGTGCTGACGCTGGATGAGCTACGTCCTAATCCTGATAACCCCCGTATCAGTCGTAACCCCCGTTTTGATGATATTAAAGCTTCAATTCGGGCCAGAGGACTGGACAGCGTACCCAAGGTCACACGTGATCCTAATAGTGGAAACGAAAATATTTACATTTTCAGTGATGGCGGTAATACCCGTTATCAGATCCTGAGTGAGTTATGGCAGGAAACAGAAGAAGAACGTTTTTACCGCATTCCTTGTCTGCTTAAACCCTGGCCTGGACGATTGCATTGTATTATCGGGCATCTGGCAGAAAACGAGGTTCGGGGTGATTTAATGTTTATTGAAAAAGCGTTTGGTGTTCGTAATGCACGCGCTATTCACGAAGAACACTTAGGAAGGCGTGTAACGCAAAGAGAGCTGATGGGGTTGTTGAAACAGGGTGGGCTTCCAATCTCACAAACAAGTATCAGTCAGATGGATAACACCGTGCAGTATTTGTATCCTTGTATACCCACTTTGTTGATATCTGGAATGGGGCGTCCACAGGCGACAAATATCCTGGCTTTGCGAACCGATGCCCAAAAAATCTGGAATACTTTCTCTGCCGAGTTGTCGTGTGAAAAGAATTTCGATGCTGTTTTTAGTGAAGCCTGTCAGCGTCTTGATGATCCGGAAGCCTACTCTTTTGAAATATTACGGGATGAACTGATCGGCGAATTGCTGAAAGCCCTGCCGCATCCTGCACTTAATTATGACCGATGGCTGTTGGAGCTCGATCCGAAAGAACGGAACCGCCGCCAGTTATTTGGTGATCCCCCGCCTGTTGCTGACCATTTGCGGCAGGCAGATATGCAAGCCGCGTTAGTCTCCGAAGGTTTAGTACCGTCTGTCACCAAAAGTTCTGGTCAGGTTTCTGTATTAGAAACGCAATCGCCTGTGGCCGTTATCGACAATCAGGAAGATGAAGAGGCCGCTTTGCCTTCTAAAATTGAAACTCAACCCGGTATGCATGGGGCACAGCCAACATTGTCGACGTTATCGACAGTATCGGATTTGGATAAGGAAGATATTGAACCTTTAATGTCTGTGTCTGCATTGCAGATTTCCCCGTCTGCTCTGAACGAATCTCATCACTGCCTTCCTGAAGCATTATCCACTGCTTTATCTTGCCCGTCTGATGTATTGAGCTTTGCACGAACCGGACTGGAGCCAGTCAATGACATCTGGTCTATCTCACCTGTCCAGGACGATATTGAACATCTACAGGCTATGGCATTCCGGTTGGCGTTCGAGTTAGCCGAAGAAATGGGGGGCGCAGACGAGCTTGAAGAAGCTAAGGATACGGCTTATGACGCAGGTTATCGACTGACGCACTCCCACACTGCGTCTGAATTTGTCCAGGTTCTGTTGTCGCTGGCCGGTAACAATGGCAGTAACGGTGCCCCCGTCCATACCGATATGTTGGGTGTTTGGCTTGTGGGAACCGGCAGACCCGAGGAAATACCGGTTCTGCCGGATGTCGCGATAGTGAAATTTATGCGTCTTATTCGGGTGTTGCGCCGGCTGCGCGAATTGCAGCGTGATCTGCCAGTGGGTTCAGAAGAGAGGGAGCAGCATGTCTGATGATATTGATGTGGCTCAGGCTGTCACAGCGATGTGGTTAGAGGGGCAGATCGCTGCCGCCCGGAGGGAATTGCAGACCGATAGGGTGTCACGGATATGTTGTGAAGAATGTGGTGATGAGATTGATGAACGACGTCGTCAGGTTTTGGCTGGGGTACGGTTGTGTGTTGGGTGTCAGGAAATTGCTGAACATCAGACACGTGTTGGTCATGTTACCGGAGGACGTGATGGCCGGTAAGAATACGTTGTTTGACTGTGTACCTTGCCGGAGGTTCTTTCTTCCCCATGTGTCCGGATCTTGTGTGTGCCGGTGTCATTCAGATGTGTCGCATTATATTGAAAGAGGTGTCTTATGAGTCAGATATCCCAGGTAACTAATGCCTTATTAACCCAATTGGTGATGGAGTTGAAATCGGGTTGCCTCCGTCGCTGTGAATCGCTGGGTCTGATGACGGAAGAAATGCGGATGCTACACAATCTGACCGTGGAAGACTTACATTATCTGATGAACAGCCCGGTGTCAGTGCTCACGCTTCGTATCCATCATGAAAATTTCGCGTTAATGCTGCAACAAGCCCGACGAGAACAAAAACGTCTGCAACGTCTTGACCGTGCACTGATGTTGGGCGGCTCAATTGAATTGATGCAGCACTACTTTGGGCTGACTTCGGTTGAAGTCAGCTCCCGTCGTCGCATGTTAGGCATTGAAGCCCGCCAGGGGCGTTGTCTCATGCTGACAGATAAAGACAGCGCTGAGGTCTGGCAGTTGTGGCAGGCGGATGTCACTGATCCGGATAGTGCGGAGGGACTTGAGGTGATGATGCAGGCGGCTGAACAGCTGGATGTCTCACTGACGGCGGTCTGGAATGCTGTACGCAGTTGGATTGAAGAAGAGAACCCGGTGAAACCCGGGGGTTGTGGTCGGTAAATGAAAACGACAGAAATCACCCGGGGTTTATTTGCGCCCTGTTTTGTACCTCCCGTTTATAAAAGGAAAGCCGTGGAGCAATTGGAATGTTACCGGCAGGGCAGGAAAAATTACACCCGGATCAGAGCGAAAGGCAAAGGCAGGGATGCCAATCATTTAAAAATTGACATTGGTCGGTTTTGGCGACTGCTGAGTCGCAATGGGGGACAAGATTGGGAAATGATGACACATGAACGGTACAACAATGAAATCTGGAAATAACGCACGGAAAGCCCCTTTGTCCCCCGATAGCCTGATTGCTTTTACGTTAGAGCAAATGAATATACGACTGGCAGCTCAAACTGAGGGGGATGAGAAAAGACAGTTGCGCAGTGGGCTGTTGTATCTGGGGAATGTGCATGATGCTATGCCCCGTCAGTTAATTCTGGATACCCGCTTGTCTCCGCTCGATAAGATGGCCTGGATAATGATACGGCTGTACGCACAACAAAATGCGGGGGCGGTCTTCCCTACCTATGATGAACTGCAATTACAACTGGCCTCTCCACACAGTGGTAAAGCCTCCCGGGAAACCGTCAGCCGGGTATTGTTAATGTTACGAATAACCGGCTGGCTAAGTCTGTGCAAACGCGTCAGGGATGAAAAGGGGCGTGTGAAAGGAAACATCTACGCCCAGCATGATGAGCCACTGACATTTCATGATGCTGAAGCACTCGATCCGAGTTGGCTGGACACGGTGGGTGAGGCATGTCGTCACAAGAATCGGGCCATTAGTCAGACTGCCTGGGCGGTATTGATGGAAATTAAAGATGACCCGATGATGCGCCATCGCCGTTCCCGCATTGCGTTACTGGAAAATCGGTTAGGACAGGTCCAAACGCCGCAACAAATGGCGGCGCTACAGGCCGCATGTTTACCGGGTTCGGAAACCGAACTTAAGCAAAAAGGTCGGAACAGACCGGGTTCGGGATCCGAATTCAGTACAAGAACAGGCGGTGATAACCCGAATTCGGAAACCGAACTCAGTCTGAAATCAAAGAGTTACAACAGAGTTCGGCAACCGAACGGCTACGTACGTCATTTCACACAGAGTGTGAATAAAAATACATACGTAGCCCCATCGGATGGGGAGGGTGATGACCCGATGGATAAACCTCTGTTGCCCACGAGGCTAAGCAAGCAACTCTCTGATGACGATATCAGCATGCTGACAGAACAGCTCCAGGCACTTCCGCCTGATCAGAGGCATCTGGTGTTGGAGAGTCTGCGAGCCCCATTAGAAAATGGCTCGTTAAAAAATCCGGTGGGTTACCTACTGACGCTGATGAAACGTGCCAGACAGGGAGAGTTGAGAAGCCCTGGTACAGCAAATCAAGGGGGGAACTCTGGCATGAAAAAGCCTGTGCCTGTCAGTCGTCAGAAAGACAAACCTGCTTTGCCAGAGGCGCAAAGAAAAGCCAATCCTGCCGTGATGAAAAAAGTGATTGCTGAAATCCGGCAGAATTTTATGAAGAATAAATAAGCGGATGTGATATCAGCCATATCGCTATGAATATGCCACGACAGTCATGCAGTAAAGGGATAGCGATTTCTCAAATTATGATCCAGCCAATAAATATGAATGAATTTCAAAGGGATAATTTTTTTGTGTTGTTGAGCACTGTGCTGGGCATACTTTCCAATATTATCGGATTGTTTGACAAAACGATGGACGCAGAAATGGCGGGTTATCCCGGTCGTGATTAGAGTCTAATCATGGGCCAAAAGACATACAATGATTAGAGTCTAATCATAGTTCGAAAAATATACAGTGATTAGAGTCTAATCATATGGCTATTAGATACCAATCAGGTTTTTGGGGTGAGCAAAAAAGAGTTTTGAATTGTGGTCACAGCCTGATAACGCAACTATCTCAGTGGTATCCTTATGTCACAGAGAGAATGTACCATGACTGAAACTAAAGAGACACATGCTGTTCGCTCAGGCGCACTGCATTCCTCGCTTACGATTGAACTCCACACACATTATGCTGTCAATTTGTGGCATGGTCGGCGGGATGAGCGACGGAAAAAGGATAAACCGGTGATTATTAGCATGCCGCGATTTTTCTCACTGGCGAGTCGGATCAATCAGGATTCCCTGGTGGATAATCCGTATGCCGATATGGCGATGTTGGCACTGGAAACTAAGCTCGCTTCGGCTCATGACCAGATGCAGGCAGCGTTAGCGGAACTGGCGGCTACACTCTCGGGGGTACCTGCTCAGATCCATTTATCTGAGATTGCCTCTGTCGCCCCGCTCAATATTGGTGTCTACAGTCGCACTCCGTTGGGTTACCGCTGTGTCTGGCTATTAGTGGGTTACGATCAACTGGTGATGAAAGCCTTGCAGGCGCACCATTATGCGCTGATTTCCCGTCAACAGTGTGACGGGTTTTTAAAAAAAGGGGGACACTGGGTACGCCAAATCTACGGCGCTGTCCAGCCGTACCGTAGTTTTGCTGTTACTCGTGACGATATCCTTTCCCAAACCCCTGCCGGCAGGGACGCTATTACCCGTTTGGGGCTGCCGGATGAGGCCGTTATGCGGGGCGAAAAACGTTCCGTTTTTTCTCCTGCATTAAAAGGTACAGAGAAGCAGAAATAAGCGATGAAACTGTTTCTGTGTGAAAAACCGTCTCAGGGGCGGGATATTGCGGCGGTATTAGGTGCAACAAAGCGCGGACAGGGATATTTAACCGGGCCGGGGGTAACTGTGACCTGGGCCATTGGGCACTTACTGGAAACGGCCAGTCCAGAAATTTATGGTGAACAATATGGCGCTCCCTGGCGGGCATCGGTATTGCCGATATTGCCGATGTCCTGGCAAATGGTAGTCAAAAAGGAGACAGCTGACCAGTTTGCCATTATCAGTCGTCTGTTGAAACAGGCAGACGAAGTGGTGATTGCCACTGATGCTGATAGGGAGGGAGAAGTGATTGCCCGGGAATTACTGGATTATTGCCAGTTTCAGGGAAAAATATCCCGTTTGTGGTTATCTGCTCTGGATGAGGTGAGTATCCGGGCGGCGCTTGCTAATATTTTGCCCGGTGAACAAACGGCATCGTTGTATTTGGCGGGACTGGGACGAGCCAGAGCGGATTGGCTCATCGGCATGAATTTTACCCGACTCTATACCGTGAAAGCCCGTGAATGCGGATATAGTGACATTTTATCTATTGGACGTGTTCAGACACCCACTTTGGCACTGGTTGTCTTTCGAGATCAGGCGATTATCGCTTTTACGGCTAAACCTTATTGGCAGGTGGTGGCTGACCTTCAGTTTGACGGACGAATTTTCCGGGCAGATTGGGTACCCGCTGCGACCTATTGTGATGACGAAAAACGTTGTATTCATCAGAATGTGGCCCAGACAGTGGTTAAGTTATGCCAACAAGCTGGTACGGCTACGGTCCTGGGAATCAATACTAAACGGGAAAAGTATGCGGCTCCGCTGGCATTTGATTTAGGTGGCTTGCAGCAGATGTGTTCAAAAAAATGGGGTATGGGAGCTCAGCAAGTACTGAATATTGCTCAAAACTTGTATGAGACGTATAAGGCTATCACTTATCCCCGTACAGATTGTGGCTATTTGCCTACGGTTATGCAGGTGGAAATCCCGCAAGTATTGGATGCTGTGGTTAACAGTGATCCGGCTATGCGGATTGTGGTGGATAGTCTGGACAGGACATTGATTTCGCGTATCTGGAATGACAAAAAAATTACGGCGCACCACGGTATCATTCCGACAAAACAGCCCTGTGATATGAAGAAGATGACGGATGATGAGCGTAAAGTGTATCAGCTTATCCGTCAGCATTATTTGGTACAGTTCCTTCCTCTGCATGAAATGGATATAACTGAAGTGACTTTTGATATCGGTGGACAATTGTTTCGTACCCGGGGCAATGTAGTGATTGTTCCTGGCTGGAAGATATTGTTTTCAGCGGGTAAAGATGAATCGGCATCCATCGGGAAAGACGATTCTTTGGGAGAAAGTTTGCCGTCGATGGTCAAAGGCAGTCAATGTCAGGTTAATGAGGCTACTTTACGCATGTTGCAAACTCAGCCACCCGCTCGCTTCACAGAGGGCACATTGATTGCAGCGATGAAAAATGCCGCTGCTTTTGTCAGTGACCCACAACTTAAGAAGGTATTGAAGGACAATGCCGGGCTGGGAACGGAAGCTACCCGGGCAGGAATACTGGATACGTTGTTTAAACGGGGTTATCTGATGAAAAAGGGCAAGTATATCCACGCTACGCAGATTGCCAGCGAATTGATAGCCGCGTTGCCTACCGCGTTGACCAATCCTGGATTGACTGCCTTGTGGGAACAGGCGCTGGATGATATTGCTCAGGGACAGGCAACGCTGTCGGATTTTATGGGCCGTCAGGTCCAATGGACCCAATACTTGGTGGAGCAGGTTCAGGCACAGAAGGTCGTGATCACGCCGCCGCCCTCATTGCCTTGTCCGGTGTGTGGAGGAGTAACACATCAACGTCAGGGGAAAAACGGTGTTTTCTGGGGGTGTATAAAATACCCGGAATGCAGTGGGGTAGTCAGAACAGTCGGTGGAAAAAGAAAAACCAGATCTGCCCGGCGTAAGAACGTACCGAAAAAACCGGCAATGACGGGGTGAGTTGATTTTTTGTTGTGTACCTAAGCTAGAGGGCTGGGAAGGTAAACTGGCTTTGGTACATTGCACCCCACGACTGCGGTTTGACAGGCAAGTCGTGCAGAGATTTTCTCTGCTATCAGTCCGGTAAACGGCCTCCTTTGAAGGGTTCCGGGGTAGTTGAATGTCCCTGGAGTTTGTTGAGATTGTTTAGCCTCCATCTTGTACCTCCGATGCCAGTGCACACCCTGCGTCGTCCTTTGGGCGGCGCTGTTTTTTATTGCTTCCCAAAAATCATTTTCCTCGTTGACAGTCTGGCTTCCTGATTCAAAAATGCGTGGGATAACTTGTTGTCTTCGGACAATCGCCAATATTCCCGCAGTCTGAAAGGAATGCCTTTGGGTGACTGCTCTTAATGTCAGAAAGGTCTGAGACTGACGCTTTCGTGTGACCTGTCATAAAGCCATTGTAGCCTGAGAGATGGTGCCTGCGGGCGGTAAACCCGTTTATCCTTTGGAAACGGGTATCACTGATAACAGTGATGAAGGTGTATTTTTAACTTATCAGATAGCCGGTGTCTGACACTGGCTTCCCGGCGGGAAACATCACTTCCCGCCTTGGGTGATGTGTTCTCCGTCGTTTCTTTTTTCACTTCATGGAGAGAACATCATGTCTGCAACTACCACTGAAAATAAATATTTCAACCTGAATATCAATGGATTGGGGTATCTCAGTAATGTCCGCAAGGTGAATGGTCAGAATGGCAGTTTTTTCAGTGCGGTCATCAATGCATTGAGTGGACCAACAGAAAATCCGTCTTACGTTCGCTTTGATGTCACGGTTGCTGGTAAGGAAAACAGTGATTTAATCAGCCGCTGTCAGAAAGCAGTTGATGAGGACAAAAAAGTCTTACTGGGTTTCACATTAAGTCAGCCGTCTACCGGGATTTTTACGTTGAACAAGGGTGAGCATGCCGGTGAACAGCGTGTCAGTTTAAGAGCGCGGTTGATTAGAATTGACTGGATAAAAATCGGGCAGGAGATGGTTTATAAAGCTGAAAAGCCTGAATCCGTGCCGCCTGCACAGAATAAGTCTTCGCAAAAGCATTATGCAGAGAATTCATTTTGACTGCCCCTGAAGTCTCTCCGGAGTGCATTTTTTCGGGGAATTTTTTTCATCTACATTTTGAAAGGGAAGTTACATGGCTTCACGCGGCGTGAATAAAGTGATACTTATTGGACGATTGGGACAAGAACCAGAAGTGCGTTATCGGCCAGAGGGTGATGCAGTGGCGGTATTGTCACTGGCAACCGCGGAAACCTGGCGGGATAAACAAACCGGAGAGCAGAAAGAGCGTACCGAATGGCATCGGGTGGTCATTTTCGGCAAACTGGCTGAAATTGCTGGTGAATATCTGAGAAAAGGCAGCCAGGTGTATCTTGAAGGTCAGTTGCGTACCCGTAAATGGCTTGATAAGACCAGCGGGCAGGACCGATACAGCACGGAGGTCGTGATCAATCAGCAGGGTACGATGCAGATGTTAGGGGGGCGCAGTCAAAGTGAGCCTTCCCGTTCAAGTAGTCGGGGACAATCGCAACCCTCTTCGTCAGTACCGCCCCGTGGAAGTGAACCACCAATCGATTTTGACGATTCGATCCCTTTTTAGAGTTTACTTCAGACAATAAATGTAAAAAATATTCCCTATTTTGCAACAGGGAATTTGTGTAGAAGAGACAGGCTTTATGTCCTGTCGTTTTCATCTATCTACTTCCATCAAGACTTGGTCCAATTGTTGGAGGAAAATAAAGTTTCATCCTATCGAGTGTGCGTTGTCGGTGTACTAATGGGTTGTATAGCAAAACGTAGTCCTAAGGCGTTAGCAACCTTTGTGATTGTCGTAAATGTAGGGTTTCCTTCGCCAGAAAGGGCCTTGTAAAGCCCTTCTCGGCTCATTCCAACATCTCTTGCTAATTGGCTGATGTTACGGGCTCGTGCTATGTCACCCAAAGCAGCCGCAATAAGGGAAGGATCACCATCTTCCACCACGGCCTCCAGATACGCCGTAATATTTTCCTCTGTTTGGAGGTAATCAGCGGTATCGTAGCGGCTGAATTTTACTTCTTGGTTTTTCATTGGTTACTCCTTCATGGCGTGGCAATGGCTTTTGCCAATTCAATATCAAGGGATTGGCTGTTTTTGTCTCCACCGCACTGTGTTGTGGTTTAATTTCCAGGACACTTCAAAAGCCCGGTTACTGATAGATACCGAGAATAACCCTATGTGAATCTGACAAAAGTGTCAAAATGCGTTGACAAAATCTACATCGGGCGTAATATTAGCCTTAACAACGCTCGCAATGTTCCCTAGGGGATGTTAGCGGGCTTTTTTTGCCTCTTTTTCTTCTTCAGGAATGACGGCTAATCATGCCTTATACCCTCTATCCAAAGCCGTATCGCTCACCGGGGAGCTTGTTGTTGATTTACAGGTTAAGCATCTTTAGCTTCAGAATACTGCCGATGCAGAACGAATGCTTAGTCAGATAAGCTATCACCACTTCAAAATTTACCTGCATCTGTTCCTCAATCCGGCCAGTAGCACGCTGCAAAAATTAGCGGCTGAATTTGGTGCGCGAAAATTTTCAACTTTGTCTAACTGGGTCACCGTGTTGCATGATGTTCGCAACAAGTTTGCCCACCATAGCCGCCTTTGGAACGTCAACCTGTCTGCACCAAAAGATATGAATCAGATGATCAAAACGCTTGGTATTACCAGCCTGGACTTTTTTGACACGATTGATGATCTGATCCAGCGATATCCGGCGATTCGACCTTACCTGCGTAGCGCTGGGTTTGCCCATAACTGGCGGGCAGATCCGTTCTGGCATTAACTTTTCACTCTGACAAATTGACTCATCTGACGCACTGACTTCGATTGGTGCGTTTTTTTTGATTTTGCAAAAAGAGTTCTGTATTGAGCTCAGTCCCGGATCCCCGCACAGTAAGTCGCATTTAGGATCACCTGCACGGGAATGCGCATGAAAAACCCTGTTTTTTTCTCACTCAGTTGGCTGCCCGTCATGGTATTGGCTGGGTGTACCGGACAAACTCAGGAGGCTACTGCATCCGGTGTAAGTGTTCACCGTTCTCATCAGGCACGTCCCGCCGTATCCGATATCTATTCTCTGACACCGGAAGTTACGCGCTATGATCGCTATACCTTGGTAAGTGTAGGCAGCCAGGCTGCGCAGCGTGAACCCCTCAATCAAATCATCAATATCACCATGCCAGTCCCGTTGGTACAACGCATTGGTGATGGATTGCGCTATCTGCTATTTGGAACCGGTTATTCGTTGTGTGATACCGCCGCAACCCATTTCGTTAAATTGATAGGCAGGCCATTACCGGCTATTCAACGCAAAATTGGGCCGATACGGCTCAGTGAAGCGTTGCAGATTGTTGTCGGGCCAGCATGGCGTATCTGGGTAGATGAGGTGAATCGTGAAGTGTGTTTTGTTTTACGTGATGAATATCGTCAATTTTCCAAGACAACGGTTGATCGGATAACACCACCCAAAATGCAGGTACCGTTGCAGAGATCTTCTTCACCGGCGTTATCGGCATCTACATTGTCCAACAGCAAATTAGCCGCTCCGTTACCGGTGAAGCCACCAATAGCTGAAAGACCAAAAACAGATACCCTTCAATCTCCTGTGACAGGAGGAAAACCCACAATCATTTCCTCTGTATCACCCACTCAGCCTGTTAAATCCCTGCTGAGCGGCAGTACACCCGTGACAACGGAACCGGTAGGCAACATCTGGCGTGCGGAAACAGGAACCACTTTGCGTGGAACGTTGGAACGGTGGGCTAATGCAACGAATTGCCCGGTAGGGGGACATTGGGTAGTGGTGTGGTCGTCACCGACGGATTACCGCATTGATGCGCCGTTGACGTTCAAAGGCAACTTTGAGTCCTTGTTGGTACAACTGTTTGATCTTTACCGACAGGCCGAGAAGCCGCTGTTTACCGAAGTCAGTCGCTTTCAGTGCCTGATTTCAGTCAGTGATAAACCCGTAACCCGGTAAGCCGTGATGGGGTACGTCATCAGTGCGTTTGCCTTGGTTTTTCTGCTGATTGCCGGGGGTATACAGTTGCGACAGGCAGAACAACTGTATGTCGATCATGACAACGCAAGGGCTCGAATACTGGCAGACCAAATATTGCTGTTAGCCAGTGCCATTAATCACTGGCGTGGGGGCTATACATCTAAAAATGGCACGGTGGATCTCCGTAAGCTCATTCTGCCTTTTCAGCCAGATGCCCGTATCCGACATGTTATCAGTCAAGGTCGGCTCTGGGTGTGGATGCCGGAAATACCCGGTCTTGTCACCGCTCTGCGCGAACGCACTAAGGGGTCCATGTTGATTGGTGAAGTCCGGCAGGGGCGGTTGTATGGCTTATCTGGCCAAGAAATAGGATGCACTCTTCCTGACGGGATCAGCGATGGTGATGTGGTGTATTTCAACTGAAAAAACGGACAGGATGTGATGAAAAATAAACGGTGTTCACTCAGGCTTTGTACTTGCCTTGCACCACTGGTAGTGGTAACAGAGATGGCGCTGATGTCCGGTTGCACCTTGCAGGCAGTGGATAATATGGCGCGTGAGGCCAGTATGCAAAGTCGAGTCGCACAACAGCATTTACACCAACAGCATAACCTGAAACAACCGGGGGTAATCTGGGTAGATAAGCCTTGGGTAAATCTGAAACCGGCAGTTCAGCCTGTCGCATCGGTAACGTTGCCATCCTGTCAGATAACGATTAACAGTAAATTCGGGTTGACATTACCGGAGTTGGGACAACGCATTACCCAACTTTGTGGTGTTCGGGTCACGGTAACACCCGACGTTTTATCACGAACATCAACCACTGTGGGTGGGTTGACACGCCAGATGAATGGGGCATTACCGACACCTGATGATAAGGGGCGCATGCCATTGGATTGGTTGGATGATCGAGATATACACTCAGTTAATGCTGATGAGCGTCGAGAGCCAGAAGTCCTCACGGGTCTCAATTGGCAAGGGGAGCTGACGGGGCTTTTAGACAATATTGCCAGCCGGTTAGGGATTGCATGGAAGATGGATAACAGGGCCGTCGTGTTTTATCGGTTCGAAACCCGGACATTTCAGTTGAATGTTCTCAACACCCGTACCAGCAGTAATGCCAGTGTTGCCTCAGGGTCAACCAGCAGTATGGGGACATCCGGGGGCAGTGGTAATGTCAACAATTCTGTCTCTGGGGAGGCCAGTTCTTCACAGAAAACGACGGTTGATCTGAACAGTGATTTATACGAAGACATCCGTAAGACAGTCGAGAATATGTTGACGCCCGAGCGGGGTCGGTTCTGGTTGTCAAGCTCCAGCGGAACACTGATGGTAACAGATACCCCAGCGGTATTGGATTCGGTATCCCGTTATGTGGAAGAACAAAATACTGTTCTCAACCGTCAGGTTTTGTTGAATGTTCAGGTGCTGAGTGTCAGCACTACCCGTAAAGAGCAAATGGGACTGGACTGGGGATTAGTTTATAACTCATTGCATAATTTGGGGGCTACGTTATCTGGCAGTTTTAGCGGTATGGGCAGTGGGGCAACGTCTGCGGGGGTCAGTATTCTGGAAAGTGCCACAGGGAAGGCGGCAAAACTCTCGGGTTCTAACCTGTTAATAAAAGCATTGAGCGAACAAGGTAATGTCAGCGTGGTGACCTCTCAAGGAAGTGCGACCACTAATTTGACCCCCATTCCGATACAGATGGCTGATCAGACAGTGTATGTGGCTCAAAGCAGTACAACGACTGCCACAGATGTGGGAGCCACCACGGCTCTGATGCCTGGGATGATCACTACCGGGTTTAATATGACTTTGTTGCCGTTGATACAGCGCAATGGGGATGTTCAGCTACAAGTGGCTTTCAACCTGTCTGATCCGCCGACTATCCGTTCATTCACATCTAAAGAAGGCAATTCTTATATTGAGATGCCATATACCCGGCTACGTTCACTGAGCCAGAAAGTGAATCTGCGTGCCGGGCAGGCTCTGGTGCTCACCGGATTTGAACAGGCTGATACTCGGACCACTAAGGCAGGAACCTTTACACCGGGTAATTTCCTGCTTGGGGGAGGACAGTCCGGAGAGAATAAGCGTAGCACATTGGTTATTTTGATCACCCCCGTGTTACTGGATTGAGGAATGAAAGGAGGCATGAATCAATGAACAGCATTGATTTAGAAATATCCGGTGAGACACCCGAAGTCACGGTTGTAAAGGCCGGTCGCCATTGTTGGATCAGTGGTCTGCGTTGGTCACCGTACGTGAAGGTAAAACGGGGGCACCGTAGAGGGCAACGTGCTCGTCCTCAATACACCAATGTGCATCTGGTCGTGGGCAATCACTCGGGGAGACGTCAGCAGACTACACGTATGATGGGGGCGGGAATAATCAGGAAATTATATTGTCGTCACACACCGTATTCTTTAGCCATTGCTTTTTTATCGCATTCCGGCCCAAACGGGTACGGGATCTATGATTTGGGCGAAGGGCAATGGTTATTTTTGGCAACGCAGAATGGTTTGCCGTCCGTGATGGCCGATATTGTCGGAACCCGCGAGAATGTCAACGCAGCACTGTCCCGTTTTTTAACGTTTAACCCGGCTCCAGATAAAAGCTGGCGGGTGGTATCTGACCCTGATAATCCGGCCCACTGGCGCTCAATAATTTCTGCTTTGCCAGCTCATCAGTATCGGATGTGTCGCCTGCAACGGCGGTGGAGATCACCATTATTGTTGATGACCGTTTTCATCTCTTTGTTGATGGTCGTGTGGGTATTATTACAGTCAGGAAAATCTCCCGATGAAATGTTACCGATGACTGAAACCGTTCAGGTTAGGGCATCACGATTGTTTGAAGAAACGCCAAAACCTGTTGACTTACCGCATCCGTGGGCCGATAAGCCGTTGTTACCCGCATTTTTGGCACGTTGTGTTATGACCAGTCGGACAATTCCGGTGTTATTGGCGGGGTGGCGCTTGACGGCAGGTTCATGCCGAAAAGATGGCGTCCGCCTTCACTACGAGATTATGCCTGGCGGTACAGCAGCGCATTTTGTTCAGCGTGTACAGAGTGTATTTAAACAGTCACCGGTTTTTGACCTGGTTCAGGGCGCAAAAGAAGGCCGGGTATTCCTGCCGTGGAAACCTTTGCCGGTTCGCAATGAAGCGGTGCCTGCTGTTTCAGTACAGTTGATGAAGATGGTGTCGAATTTCCAGCAATGGCAGATCCCCCTGACGTTAAATGAACTCACTCCTGCATCGGCATTACCGGGAGGCGGGCAATCTATACCTTCCCAGGATTGGCGAGAATACCTGTTCAGCTTCAGTAGTCGGGTGATGCCAGCATGGCTATTTGCTGAACTGGATGATACAGGGCTGCGACTGAACAGCCTCACGTTTACCCTGACCTCACAGGGACAGTTAACCTATCAGACAGAGGGATACATTTATGCCCGGAAATAATACTGCCTTGTGTATCAGTGTGTTAAGTGGGCTAATTTTTATCAGTTCACCCGTATGGTCAACAGAGGAGGGAATTCTTTCGGTAACGAGTATTGCTGAAGCATCTGTGGGTGTGACGGTGGGACAGTTAGAGCATTTACACGCGAAAAATCTACTGCTGGAAGCGGAATTGCAGCGGGCTAAGTTACAACGCCAACTGACAGAAAGTCAGCCTTTGGGGTTAACGGGCAGTAATGACATTGATTTGCCGATGACCGTATCACCGGTGATAACGGCGGGACAACCTGTGACCCGTCCGGTGGTTCAGGAGATTTATGGTCGGGGGCATGCATTGCGGGCGAGCGTAAGCCTGCCGGGCCGCGGTGTGATGGAATTCGCTGTCGGTGACGCAGTGCCTGGTACTCAATTCAAAGTTAAGGGGATCACGCTTTCTGCGGTCACGCTAAGTGATGGTTCGGTACTCACGTTCTGAGAGAAGACAGGGAATGAAAGAAAACATCCAGGTTAATGATGCTGTGTTGCTGTTATGTGAAGAACAACAGGCTACGGTATTAATTGACAACCATCGTCGGGGCGACCCACAGGTCCAGACTCGGGTCATGCAATTACTTGAAGCCACGCCAGAGGCCGAAATTCGCTTTGTCAATTTGTCAGAATTGCAGGCGAACCGCCAGAAACAGAATCAGCGGACGAATGAACAGGGCGTGTGTCTGTCGGACTTAACTGATGTGAGTGAACGTCAGAAGCAGGTACTGACCTGTTTTGAACTGGCAAAAAAGCTGAATGCATCAGATATTCACCTGACTATCAGTCCGGGATTGACCCGAATTGAAATGCGTATTCACGGTGAGCTGGAAGTCGTCAATGAACTGTCGGAAGAGGAGGGAATGGCACTGGCATCCACGATCATTCTGTCGATGTGCGATGTCACTGAAACGCAATTTTTCCCCGGCCGTCAGCAGGACGGGAGGATTAAAGCGGATTTTCTGCGTCGGGTACATGTGTATGGTGCCCGGTATAGTCATACGCCAACCGCAGATGGTTTGTATGTTGTGATGCGTGTGATTGCTGATGATGGTGACAAAGTGCCTACACTGACACAATTAGGGTTTTTGCCGCAACAAATCAAACGGGTTTCCCGTATTTTGCAACTGCCGGAGGGCCTGATGGTGTTATCGGGGCCAACCGGTTCTGGGAAGTCCACGACATTACGCACTTTTTGTCGCCAGTATCTTGACCGGACTGGCGGTAAAAAGCGGTTATTGACCGTTGAAGACCCTCCGGAGGGGAGGATTGCCGGTGCGATTCAAACGCCCATCGTGTGTGACAAAAGTGATGAAGAGGCGGTCAGGCTTGCCTGGCACCGGGCGCTCACCTCTGCGCTGCGCCTTGATCCTGATGCCGTTATGCCAGGGGAAATGCGAGACCTGACTTCCATGCTAACGGCAATTTATGCTGCGCAAACGGGACACAGTGTCATGACGACGCTGCATACCAATAGCGCAGTCGGTATTCCTGAGCGCATGATAACCATGGGGGTGAATGCGGGGCTGATTGCCGATGCACAGCTTTTGATTGCGTTGATTAGTCAGCGTTTGGTACAGACATTATGCCCACACTGTCGGGTACCTTGGGCACAGAAACAGGCGGTACTGGATGAGGAACAACGGGCTTATCTGATGCGTTATTGCCATGCTCCCGGTACCTGTTGCGTAGAGAATTTATATTTTCGCCACCCTGAAGGATGTGAACATTGTTGCCAGACGATTACCTTGAGCGGACGGATTGTTAGCCGGGGAGTGACCGGTCGTAGCGTGGTGGCCGAAGTCATTAGGCCCGATGCGCGATTTTTTACCTTGTTGATGACTGAGGGCAAAGAGGCCGCGAGACAACACTGGGTAGCGAACTTAGGCGGAATGACTCGTCGCCAGCATCTGCTGAATAAGCTGAATGCCGGGCTGATTGATCCATTGGAGGCCGACTTAGTGTGTCCGCTGGATGAGGATGATTATTTGCTGATGGAGCAGGGTGATGCGTGAAATGTCATGGATCTGCCGTCTGCGCTATGTGTTAGTTCGCCACACTTTCTTACCCAGTTATCGCATCATTTTCTATGAGGCGTTGCGTTTTCTACTGGAGAACCAGATACCGTTATTGAAGGCGTTGCGGCAGATACGTGATGTGTATACCCATTTCAATACCCACTGGCATCCGTTTGCTGAACTCATTGACGATTGCATCTCGGCGCTCACTGATAA
Organism: Photorhabdus tasmaniensis; assembly: GCF_011189505.1. GTDB lineage: Bacteria > Pseudomonadota > Gammaproteobacteria > Enterobacterales > Enterobacteriaceae > Photorhabdus > Photorhabdus tasmaniensis. Next base: position 13,430 of record NZ_PUJU01000013.1, on the reverse strand, counting down.
CAGTCAAACGAATACCTTGGAACATGTGCTGGCGGTTTGGGGACCGGTAGAAGAGGCGGCGTTAATTAGTGTGGGTATGCGCAGCGGTCATTTGCCTGAAGCGCTGAGTCAGGCCATTACACTGATAGGTTGCCGTCAGCGTATTTTGATGGTGTCGCTCAGAATGATGATTTATCCCTTGCTGTTGGTGTTACTGATGACCGGATTGCTGGTTATCACCGCAACAGAACTGGTACCGACCCTGAGAAACATTGTAGATCCGCAAAACTGGCAGGGTGTGCTGGCATGGCTAAACGGGATGGCGACATTTTTTAATGAGGCGTTCCTGTTGTGTGGTGTCTTACTGCTCTCTTTTATTGTGGGCGTGGTGTATTCGCTACCGCGGTGGGTCAACCGTCTGCGTCGCATCGCGGATCATCTTATCCCCTGGTCGGTCTACAGTGATATTCAGGGTGCCATTTTTTTACTGAACATGGCTTCCCTTTTGCGTGCCCATGTTCAGACGCTGGATGCGTTAATTATCCTGCAACGCTTTGCATCTCCCTGGTTACAGATTCGTCTGGAGTCTATTGCTGATTGTGTCCGTGAAGGGGATCACTTTGGCCGGGCACTGCATCACTGTGGCTATGACTTTCCGTCAAAGGAAGCGGTGAATTTTTTGTCATTGCTGACGGAAGGTGATGGTACTCCTGACATGATTGGACGCTATGGTGAGCGCTGGCTGGACCAAACCATCGTACGGGTGAACAGGCGGGCCAATTTGGTCATGTTGTGTTCCCTGTTGCTGGTTGTCGGGGCATTTATGTTGATTTTGCTAGCCGTCATGGAAATACAGAACATGGCTAACATCATGCCGTAATGCCCTTAAATTAAACCTCCTTTTTAACGATTTTCTCCACGAAGAACCCTTTATATAAGGAATAAACCAATGCAGTACATGATGATACAGAAACAAGACAGCATGGTCCGTCCCCCTGAACGGGGTTGGGCTATTTTAGAAAATGGTGCGGTTGCTCTGGTTGTGATTGCCGTGATTACTGTCGTTTTGGGGGGAATTTATATGTTGTATGACCGCAAGGATGCGGTTGTGGAAACCACTAACCTGCAAACTATCATCGCCAGTACGCAGGGGTTAATGAAAGGCAGTGGTGGATATGAATTTAGTCACGCAGACAAGATGACCGGTGTCTTGATTCAGTTGGGGGGTGTACCGAAGAGTATGACGGTTCGCGGAGATACGACCGTCGGTAATGCCACGCTGTGGAATACCTGGGGTGGTCAGGTTAAGGTCGGACCGATCAGCTCGGGGGGATTTAATAATGGATTCACGGTAACTTACGAGAGAGTCCCTCAGTCTGCCTGTGTTTCATTGGCGACTGGGATGAGCCGGGGAGGAAGTGCGTCAGAGATCACGATTAATAATACTCATCACGCTGATGGCAAGGTGACACTGGAAAGTGCCAGTACAGAATGCACAAAGAACAACGGTCGTACCGGGACCAATAAACTGGTCTTTACGATTAATGGTTAAAGGATTGGGCGGTAACCTGGCGAGAGTGTTAATGCTTTTCCTGTTGCCCCTGAGCCTGCTGGAGTGTGAGGAGGTACAGGCGTTTTGTTTTCAGACCGCAGGTGCCAGGTATCAAATTGATCCGCAGTTACTCCGTGCTATGGCCAAAGGTGAGAGTGGTCTAAATCCCCGGGCAATGCATATTAATAAGGATAAGGCAGGTAAGCCGAAAAGTACTGATTATGGGTTGATGCAGATTAATTCACGGCATATTCCGAGACTGAAAGCACAGGGCGTTATTCTTGGCAAAGATGACCTATTGATGAAACCTTGCCTCAATGTCCAGATTGGTGCCTGGATACTGGCGAAACATTTTCAGACCTGCGGAGTAAACTGGAACTGCCTGGGTTCGTATAATGCGGGATTTGGTATGGAGCGTCACGAAATCCGGGAACATTATGCTGACCGGATATGGCGGATCTATCAGGCACAGCGTAACAATGAACGGGAAAAATGAAGACACTGATTGCGGTTAGCTTTCCTACAGAATATACCCCTCTGGTTATGATGACATTATTTGTCATCGGATGCGTGCTGCTTCGTCCGGTGAGTCAATTTTTGCAGGAATACGGTCTGTTGATGTGTTCAGTGCATCCGGTACCGCGAATGGCTATCTGTTTGTACGTGGTGTCGGGCACATTGATGTTGTTATCACCAGCGCCGCTGATGGAGCGGATAGCCGCACTGTTGCTGTTGAGTTTTTTGCTGCAATTATCGGTTATAGACGTTTTGAGTGGCTGGCTTCCTCGTCAGTTTACACTGGCTTGCCTGGTGTCCGGTGTACTGGTCAGTATTTTGTTGCAGTCGGTATCAATAACCTTTTTTGTCGTCATAGTGATCATGCTTGCTGGGGTGAGTACTTTACGCAAGCTGATGAATTGGCACTCTCAATGTGAAGCGCTGGGAATGGGGGATGTCTGGCTAATGGGGGCTCTGTGTGCCTGGCTGACAGGGTTACCTGCGTTGATAGGTTGCCTGATTGGTCTATCCGGCTTTGTGTTGTGGCATTTGGCTCAATGGCCTCATTGTCGTACGAAAGGCGGGCCGCTGGGGCCTTGGCTCAGTCTGGGGGGCATGGTCATGTTGTTGGACCGATTATATCAGCCAATATGGGTAAGCTAAATGAATGGAATAGTGACAGAAAAAAAGGATTGCAGCGGCAGTGTACCCGACCGGGGATATATGATGCTGGGCACAGCTGCCGGACTCATGATATTGCTGGTACTGGCGGCGTTGGGCACCCGCATTTACAACGATTATCTGACAGAGAAGTCCTGGCAGGTCATGGCGGCGCAAAGCAGTCGTTTCAGTGCAGCGTCGAAAGCTTATATTGGCCGTTATTATAATAGATTGCGGAATTCAGCAACGACAACCCAACCGGTGATGATCACCCCGGATATGTTGAGAAAAACCGGGCTGCTGCCATCCGGATTCAAAGACACCAACAGTTCAGGACAGCGCTATCAGACCGCTGTAGTGCGCAATACCCAGGATCCGGCGCTATTGCAGGCCATGGTAGTGACACAAGAAGGGGGGCCATTACCTTATAAAGCCCTGCGCCTGATATCAATGGATATCTCTACCGGATTGGGGGGATATATTCGGGATGGCAAGACGGCTACCGGCGCAATGAGCACATGGACAGTGCCTTTAAAGGATTTTGGGATAAACAGTGGTGAAGGTCACCTGGCCGTGTTATTGAGCGCAGATGAGTTATCTACTGCCCGTGAGGAGAGCGACCGGTTATACCGTTTTGCGGTCCCCGGTCGGCCGGAGCTGAACAAAATGCATACTGACATTAACATGGGAGGCAACAACCTGAACAATACGGCTACCGTGAATGCACAGGCTGGACATTTCAGTGGCGATATCCGGGCGAATGCCGGCCAGTTTCAGGGAGATATTCGTAGCCACGATGGCTGGATTGTGACGACAAAGAATAAAGGCTGGTTAAATGAAACCTATGGTGGTGGTTGGATGATGTCAGACAGCAACTGGCTTCGCAGCGTCAATAATAAAAGCATTTATACGCAGGGGCAAATCAAAGGCGGTACCCTCCGGGCTGATGGTCGTCTGTCAGCAGGGGAGTTTTTACAACTTGATAAAGTGGCTGTGGCGGGTACGGTCTGTTTACCCAACGGATTGGTTAGCCGCGACAGCAAAGGTGCCATACTGTCCTGCCAGTCGGGTCTGTGGACAAAAGCAGAAGCCACCTTGCAGCAAAATCAATGCTATCAGGATGGAAACTGGGGTGGACGTGATTTCGCTGAACACCGATGTCAGCCCGGATATTATGCGGCGGGACTGAAATTCGTGGGACACCAAAGAAAAGAATCAGCTTATGTCATTACCTGTTGTAAATAGCCTGAAAACGTAACATGTTCATATGTTTGATTTTTATTTTGGTGGTGTCGTGTTGTCCTTGCTTTGCGCTGGTGAGCAGATTAACGCCTTGGCGAGGATTCATCTGTACGGGTTTCCGACACAGGAAAAAACGGTATTATGTCATTCATCTTTCCCCGACTGACAGGATAGGGCGTCTGACACGGAGCCGAACCCGGTGTTTTCATGCGGCATTTGTTCGCGAACTTGAGGGGGCGCTTTTGCGGGCAGACCGGGATATTCTGTTTCGTTCTCATTTGATGCGGCCTGCTCAGATACAGCTGGCCTGCTCGGTTCTGGCACGTTACCCGACATGGCGTTACCGGAAGGTTAACGTGGTGATCCCTCGCTGGGAGCGGACAGGGATGATATTACAAAACTTACTGTATGAGTGGCGTTATACTCCGACGGCTGCCTGTGGTGTTATGGTGGTGGTGAAGCAGGAAAAATAACATTCTATATTAGAGAGCATGAAATGGTGTGGGGCACTACATTGGTGTTTATGCTGCCATAGCTAATGCAGAACTATCAACCGTATTCCGGCTAGCTCATTCATTCTGATGCAGAGAGCATTTAAACGATTGCCCCACGGATTTTTATGCTCTCGGTTGGGGTATATGTTTCTGTTTGGGAGCGTCTCAGAAACCACGTTAAGAAGCTAATTTATTGTTTAAACTAATCGTATAAACATAACTGCGCTTTTGCACGGCATTGACTAACAGTTTTTCCCATTCGGCCTAATATAAGGCTAATGTGGATTGAAAACCGTCGTTAATCACAGGCTTGACGGTTATAATTATCTGGCAGAATTAAGCCATTAATGCGATATGAGAGAATTGAAATCCTGTTGCTGCAACGACGTTACGCAAAGTTTTCAAAGTCGGATTGCCTTTAGGCGACAGCGTTCGGTACAGAGTCTCGCGTGAAACACCGGCCTTATCTGCAATCTGTGCCATTCCTCCTCGCGCTTCTACAACATGGCGTAATGCCATAAGAAATGCTTCCTGCCCGCCTTCTTCATCCATATCAACAAATGCCTGATGCAGATAATGCTGAGCAAACTCAGGATCTTCACGGAGAAGCTGCACCATTGCATCATCATGTAAACGTGCTTTGGCCATAATCACCTCTTCAAATAGTCCTTCAGACATTCAATCGCCTGATCTATATCGGTGCCTTGGGTTCGTTTATCGCCCCCAACTAACAATAACACCACTTCACGACCAACTAAGCTATAATACACTCTGTAGCCTGGCCCCTGATCTATGCGAAGCTCCCAGACACCCTCTCGACAAGGTTTATGATCACCAAAATTTCCGGTAGCCATTCGGTTAACCCGTGACGAGATTTTCGATTTCGCTATAGGGTCACGAATACCTTTCAGGAACTCCATATACAAGTCACGGTTATCGGAGGTGAGATAATGTTTGATCGTGTTCATATAAATTATTGTATCTTTAAAGCTACGAATCTGTCAATGTAGCATCTTTCGGTACGAATAATGGGGTTATCGGGTTACTCATATGCCTACAGGCACTGCATTTGAATTTGATGCCCAGGGTAACTCAATTTTGCATGTTGAATTTTTTATCGTCATCCTCTCTGGTTTTGCGCCGCATGCTTCCCGGTATCAGGTAATCATATGATTAGACTCTAATCACGACTTGAATAAGTCGCATTTCTGTGGGTTCTGTCGCATTAAGCGCTGTTTGGATAATATTGCATTTTTTTATTGGTTGTACTGAGGATGTCCCTGACTCGGGAAGCGTTCAAACGCTGGCACTATCCTGTTGATATCATCGTTCAGTGTGTTCGTTGGTATCTGGCCTATGCGCTGAGCCTGCGTAATCTGGAAGAAATGATGGCGGAGCGTGGGATTGCCGTTGATCATTCTCCGCTCTCTCGTTGGATTAATTGTTTAGTTCTGTTGATGATTAAACGTTGCCAGCGTAGTAAGCCCGCTGTTGGGCATTACATTACAAAACTTACTGTATGAGTGGTGTTATGGTGGTGGTGAAGCAGGAAAAATAACATTTTATACTGGAGGGCATGAAATTGTGTGGGGCACTACATTGGTGTTTATGCTGCTATAGCCAATGTAGAACCATCAACCGTACTCCGGCTAGCTCATTAATTCTGATGCGGAGAGCTTAAAGGATTGCTCTGCGGATTTTTATGCTCTATATGAACGTATCCCGTTTGCAAGACAAAAATTACTCTGACATCGATGGTAGGCTGCAGCTCTATATCCGTACATGAACTCCCGCTTATGTGCAAGATAAGTTCGTTGAATGACGGTCATAACTGCGTTCGTACATTCGGCTTCTGTGTTTGCAGGTTATTTTCTGCTGAGCCATGATGGATATATGCACACCTGCTCCTTATCGGCCTTCAGACCTTTATTCATTCTTGGTCGTCGGATATATCAGGTTTTGCAGGTGTCGGTTTGACCGATCTCCCATCTCACTTTTCCTGCGCAATTAGCAAGATCAATACAGCTAAAATAAATTTCATTCCTCTGTGATTACGATGTCACTCTGAACTTTTCTTCACCCGTTAATATCACCCATGATATTCTGGCGATCTTATTTGCCAGCGCGATAGCCACAATATTTACCGGACGACGCTGCATCAGTTTTTTTATCCAATCGCCATAGTTATCATGCCTTCGGTTTATATGGTAAATCACGGCTCTGGCACCCTGAACCAACAACTTTCGTATATAACCATCACCCCGTTTCGTTATTCCAGCGAGTCTGGTTTTTCCACCACTGGAATATTGTCTGGGGGTTAACCCCAGCCAGGCAGCAAAGTGTCGGCCATTTTTAAACAGACGAGGATCGCCAACGCGACTGACAATGGCTGTGGCGATCACTGGCCCAACACCGGGAATGGTGGCTAACCGTTGACAGACATCGTTCTCTTTGAAATATCTGTCAATCATTTCGTTAAGCTCACCGATCCACGCCTGTAAACAGGATAATTGTTCAAGATACATCCTGCCCAGCTTTCTCAGGATAGGAGTTATCACTGACTCACCATCCTCTATAATCTCAAGGAGACCTTTTTTTAGCGAAGACAGCCCGATCGGAAATATGATGCCTTCTTCTGAAAACAGACTACGGATCTGATTTGATTTAGCCGTTCTTTCCTGAATAGCCCCTTCCCGTATTCGGTGCAATGATTGTAATGATTGTAATGATTGCTGCTCTGCACTTTTTATGGGGACACAGTGAATATCCCGTCTTGTGACTGCCATACCGATCGCAGCAGCATCATTAGCATCATTTTTTCCGCCGACAACAATAAGGTTTAACGTATTGGGTTGGCAACAAATGAACCGTGTGCCCCAACTTTGTCAATTCCCGTGCCCAATAATGTGCACTATGGCAGGCTTCGATCCCAATCAGTGCTGGCTCCAGAGTCGTAAAAAACTTCAACACACTATTTCGACGTAACTTCCGTTTAATAATGGCTACGCCACGGTGGTTGGTCCCATAAACTTGAAAAATATTTTTAGCAATATCAAGACCGATGATGAGATTAGGCATAATCTCCTCCCAAAACTGGCTAGATTTTATTGATGAATTCCCATCTTACTCCGTGAGGAGCGGGAGTTCATAACATCAGCCTTATTGCAGCCAGAGCTGCGGGCCTCTATGTAATCCGCTGACTGGCTCCTCACTCTCCTAACGAGCTTTAAGCTCAGAGCATAAATCAGGTTTAGCAAGTCACGGTCTTACCTGTCTTTGTCATCATTATCATTGCCTTAGCAATCTTTCTGCATTCATCCATGTAGTTAAAAGTGAAAGTTGACTCAGTGAAACACCTCAGTAAGGTCTGACACTGACGTAATCTTTTTGATATTCTTGCTGATCGGCGACCAATGCCCAAACGGTGCGAGCCTGCTTATTGGCCATCCCCACAATCGCCACACAGACCGGGCGTCGTTTTTTCAGCTCCGTCACCCACGGCAGCGGGGCTTTCGTCAGTAAGGTGGCCACTCTTGCACCGTGAATAAACAGGGTTCTCAGGTAGGTATCTCCCCGTTTACTGATACCCAGTAATTTGACCCGGCCTCCCGTTCCCGTTTGTTTCGGCACCAGGCCCAGATAGGCCGAAAATTCCCTACCCGACCGAAATGCACTGGGATCGTCCATTGTCGCAATGGCGGCGGTCGCAATCAGGGCACCGATACCGAGAATTTTCATAATCCGCTGACAATCGGCATTCTGTTTTGCCCACGCCGTTAGTTGTTTTTCCACCTGTTCAATTTGTTCATCGATTTCGTTCAAACGGGGGTATTGCTCCTCAAGCAACTCAAGCAGGAACGGAGCCCGCTTTTCCCTTAGCCGCTCAAGCACCTCCGGCATCGCTTTATCCAGTGAAGCTCTGCCTTTATGTACGGTTTCACCAAATTCCAGCAGTAAACCATGCAGTGCATTGATTTGTGCGGTTCTGAATTTCACTCACTGATAGTGCATCCGGTGTAATGACAAAATGGCCTGCTGTTCTTCGTTTTTGACGGCGGCCGATTTACTGGGCTGCTGAACCGCTAGCCAAATGGCCCGGGCATCCTGAACATCATTTTTGTTTCCCATCCGAAAAGCTTTGACAAATTTAGCCTGAAGCAAACGCACTTCATGCCCCAGCTTTCTCAGTTCCCGTGCCCAATAGTGAGCGCCACCACACGCTTCTATGCCAATCAGACAAGGTTCTCGGTTACTGAAAAATGTTAAAAAATCCTGCCGCCGCAGAGGTTTATCAATGAGTTCACCAGTGTATTCATCAACAAAATGAATTTGCATCAAATGTTTTGCAATATCGACACCAAAAGGAGTAAATTTCATGGGTGGATCCTCCAGTCATCAAGGAGCAGCAGTCTCCCGCTGTTAGGCACTATAAGGCCGGAAATTTGCGAGGACCACACTTCATCTCTCAATTCCAGCACAATGCCAAAGGCTCAGTGGTTGGGATGCGTTCATTACAGTCTCCATGTACAACTGTTTGCCCCATTAGCACATATGTGCTAGTGTGGGAATATGTAATTTTGGAGATTATCCCATGAGTCGCCTAACCATCGACATAACAGACCAGCAGCGCCAAAGCCTGAAAGCGCTGGCTGCCTTGCAGGGCAAGACCATCAAGCAATACGCGCTGGAAAGGCTGTTTCCCGGCGATGTTGATGCCAATCAGGCATGGAAGGAGCTGAAAACCCTGCTCGGCACCCGCATCCACAAGGGACTTGCTGGCAATGTGTCTACCAAGAGCATTAGCGAAATTCTCGATGAAGAACTGACCGAGGGCCGGGTTTGACCGGCTACGTTCTCACTGCGGCGGCAGAATCCGACCTGCGCGGCATCGTCCGCTACACCCGCAAGCAATGGGGCGATGCTCAGGTGCGCCGCTACATTGCTATGTTGGAACAGGGTATCGCCAGCCTCGCCGATGGCCGGGGTGTGTTCAAAGACATGAGTGCGCTTTTTCCGGGTCTACGGATGGGGCGGTACGAACATCATTACGTCTTCTGTCTACCGCGTGAGGGAGCGCCTGCTCTGATCGTGGCTATTTTCCATGAACGCATGGACCTGATGACACGACTGGCTGACCGGCTTAAAGAGTGATGGCTTGGGCAGCCATGATCGAAATGGCGGCTGGTGACACGACTGTTGGGTCTACCCCTTATACCGAGTCACACTGTATCCTAAGAACTTTCGTTCCTAGGGGCACGTTACCGTGCTTTTCTTATCATTCATATTTAGTTTCAGTGTGTCACTCAGGAACTCACTGATATCTTTGAGTAAGTTTCCGCCTGCTTTTCGCCTGCTCACATGGATGTTACGTCGAGTCACCCGAAAGAACCTCCCCCTCAAGTGCTCACGGAACTGGACGTGAACCTCTCAGCTCGGGGTAAGGGGTCTGAGGTGAGTAAACCCGTCGGTTACCCTGTCTCTTCTACACAAATATTTTGATATTTTCCTGCATTCTTGTTGAACTCTTGTTCCAGTCATCGATCTCAACAAAAAACCACAGATAAGCTAACCGATATGTTTTCAGCCAACACCGAGCAATGGGCAAAAGACACTTTTCAACACGCTGAATTAGGCGATAAACGACGCACAAAGCGCCTGGTTCAGCTCACCGGTTCACTCGCCAACCAGACAGGACAATCCCTCGTGCAATCCTTACATTCCCCTGCCGATATTGAAGCGGCTTACCGTTTCACCCGTAATCAGTCTGTTTCCCCTCAGGCCATTGCTGAAGCGGGTTTCGCGGCCACCGTGGCACACGCCAATGCCTATGATTGCCTGCTGGCCTTAGAAGACACCACTTCCCTGTCGTTTTCCCATCACACCGTGGTGGATGAACGGGGTCACACCACCTCAAACCCGAAATCCCGGGGACTCTTTGCCCATTCGATTTTGCTGTTTGCGCCCCAGGAACATCAGGTGGTCGGGCTGGTTGAACAGCATCGCTGGACACGCGATGTTCAGACGTATGGCAAAAGCCGGCAAAGTGACACGCGTCCTTATGAAGAAAAAGAAAGCTATAAATGGGAACAGGCGTCACGGGCAATGGCAAACCGACTGGGCGGGCAAATGCCGAAAATTATTTCGGTTTGTGACCGTGAAGCTGACCTCATTGAGTATCTGACCTATAAGATGGCCGAAAATCACCGTTTTGTCGTCCGTTCAATGCAAAGTCGGCGTATAGAGGAGAGCCAGGATAAACTTTATGATTTTATTGAGACATTAAAAAGGGCCGGAGAGCGGCGGGTTCAGGTCAGGCAGAAAGGTGAACGCCAGGCCCGCGGGGCGCACTGTAAGGTTTGCTATACGGAAGTGAGTCTGAAAGTGCCGAAAGGAAAACAAGGGGAGAACATTCGCGTGTTTTACGTGGGTTGCCATGAAAAAGGCACAGAAAACGGGCTAAGCTGGCATCTTCTCACCTCAGAGCCGGTTAACAGTGAAGCCGATGCCCATCGAATATTCGGTTATTATGAACGGCGTTGGTTGATAGAAGAATTTCACAAGACCTGGAAAAGTGGAGGTACGCAGGTTGAAGCCCTGCGGATGCAAAGCAAAGACAATCTGGAACGCATAATTCTGATCCTGGCCTTTATTGCGGTGCGGATACATCAGCTTCGTTTTAAGGGTCTGAACAAAGAAGAGGCAGAAAAGCAAAGTTGTGAAGAGATACTCAGCCCACTGGCCTGGAAGCTCTTGTGGTCAAAGCAGGAGAAACGGCGTCTGCCAAAGAAAGAGCCGAGTCTGCATTGGGCGTATATCAGTTTGGGTAAATTGGCCGGTTGGTCTGATTCTAAACGTACTTGGCGGGTAGGCTGGAAAACACTCTGGGAAGGCGGGTTCCTGCTACAAACGCGGATGGACGGTTACTTGCTTGCCAAGTCAGTTGATCTGGAGATGTGATTAAGAGACAGGTTACCGGCCCTGATAGGTTGCTTGATTGGTCTATCCGGCTTTGTGTTGTGGCATCTGGCTCAATGGCCTCATTGTCGTACGAAAGGCGGGCCGCTGGGGCCTTGGCTCAGTCTGGGGGGCATGGTCATGTTGCTGGACCGATTATATCAGCCAATATGGGTAAGCTAAATGAATGGAATAGTGACAGAAAAAAAGGATTGCAGCGGCAGTGTACCCGACCGGGGATATATGATGCTGGGCACAGCTGCCGGACTTATGATATTGCTGGTACTGGCGGCGTTGGGCACTCGCATTTACAACGATTATCTGACAGAGAAGTCCTGGCAGCGCAAAGCAGTCGTTTCAGTGCAGCGTCGAAAGCTTATATTGGCCGTTATTATAATAGATTGCGGAATTCAGCAACGACAACCCAACCGGTGATGATCACCCCGGATATGTTGAGAAAAACCGGGCTGCTGCCATCCGGATTCAAAGACACCAACAGTTCAGGACAGCGCTATCAGACCGCTGTAGTGCGCAATACCCAGGATCCGGCGCTATTGCAGGCCATGGTAGTGACACAAGAAGGGGGGCCATTACCTTATAAAGCCCTGCGCCTGATATCAATGGATATCTCTACCGGATTGGGGGGATATATTCGGGATGGCAAGACGGCTACCGGCGCAATGAGCACATGGACAGTGCCTTTAAAGGATTTTGGGATAAACAGTGGTGAAGGTCACCTGGCCGTGTTATTGAGCGCAGATGAGTTATCTACTGCCCGTGAGGAGAGCGACAGATTGTACCGTTTTGCGGTCCCCGGTCGTCCGGAACTGAACAAAATGCATACTGACATTAACATGGGAGGCAACAACCTGAACAATACGGCTACCGTGAATGCACAGGCTGGACATTTCAGTGGCGATATCCGGGCGAATGCCGGCCAGTTTCAGGGAGATATTCGTAGCCACGATGGCTGGATTGTGACGACAAAGAATAAAGGCTGGTTAAATGAAACCTATGGTGGTGGTTGGATGATGTCAGACAGCAACTGGCTTCGCAGCGTCAATAATAAAAGCATTTATACGCAGGGGCAAATCAAAGGCGGTACCCTCCGGGCTGATGGTCGTCTGTCAGCAGGGGAGTTTTTACAACTTGATAAAGTGGCTGTGGCGGGTACGGTCTGTTTACCCAACGGATTGGTTAGCCGCGACAGCAAAGGTGCCATACTGTCCTGCCAGTCGGGTCTGTGGACAAAAGCAGAAGCCACCTTGCAGCAAAATCAATGCTATCAGGATGGAAACTGGGGTGGACGTGATTTCGCTGAACACCGATGTCAGCCCGGATATTATGCGGCGGGACTGAAATTCGTGGGACACCAAAGAAAAGAATCAGCTTATGTCATTACCTGTTGTAAATAGCCTGAAAACGTAACATGTTCATATGTTTGATTTTTATTTTGGTGGTGTCGTGTTGTCCTTGCTTTGCGCTGGTGAGCAGATTAACGCCTTGGCGAGGATTCATCTGTACGGGTTTCCGACACAGGAAAAAACGGTATTATGTCATTCATCTTTCCCCGACTGACAGGATAGGGCGTCTGACACGGAGCCGAACCCGGTGTTTTCATGCGGCATTTGTTCGCGAACTTGAGGGGGCGCTTTTGCGGGCAGACCGGGATATTCTGTTTCGTTCTCATTTGATGCGGCCTGCTCAGATACAACTGGCCTGCTCGGTTCTGGCACGTTACCCGACATGGCGTTACCGGAAGGTTAACGTGGTGATCCCTCGCTGGGAGCGGACAGGGATGATATTACAAAACTTACTGTATGAGTGGCGTTATACTCCGACGGCTGCCCGTGGTGTTATGGTGGTGGTGAAGCAGGAAAAATAACATTCTATATTAGAGAGCATGAAATGGTGTGGGGCACTGCATTGGTGTTTATGCTGCTATAGCTAATGTAGAACCATCAACCGTATTCCGGCCATCTTGTATCTTTAATCTGGTTTATGCTGGTTAAGTGAGATTGGCAACAATCATGTAGTCAGACAACCATCAA